>NZ_JBIUYD010000011.1:58941-276559 GCF_044744345.1 Kitasatospora sp. NPDC087315
ACGCCTTGTCGGCGAGGATCCGCTGCACCTCGGCGCGGTCGTCCTCGGCGCGGGCGGTGTACTGGCCCTCCTTGAGGAACTTGAGGATGTCCTCGTGGGTGCCGCCGAACGCGGCGTTGGCGGCCTTCTGGACGGCGGGGCCGCCGGCGCTGAGGATCTGGGCGACCTTCACCCGGTCGTCGTGCTCGCGCCGATTCGGCAGTTCGACCTCCAGGAAGTGCCGGAGGTCGGCGGCGGTGCCGTCGAGTGCCTTCTGGGCGGCTTCGCGAACGCCGGGCCCCGACTCCTTGTCGGCCAGGATCCGCTGCACCTCGGCGCGGTCCTGCGCCTCCTGGGCCGAGTCGTGGTCCGCCGCGGCGTCGGACGCCGTGTCCGGACCGGAAACACCGGTGGGCTTCGGCTGCTCGGCAGCGGAGGCCATCGACGGGAACAGGACGGTGGGCGCCAGCGCAGCCGCAGCGAGGACTGCGGACACCTTGGGCAACTTCATCAAGCAAACCTGCTTCTCAAGCGGAGATCACGGGGAGAGTTCGTGAACCCGGTCAGCATAGATCGTTTTGCATGATTGGCATATCGACTTTCTTTGCCTGGAGAGCGCCGCCGGACCGGCCAACTCGACGCCCCGCCGTCGTTCTGTTTCCAGGAGTGAGAGGCCACCGGTCAGGCCGCCTTCTGCCGGGCCACCTCGCCGGTGCGCTGGTGGAGCTGGCGGACCGTCCGGTTGCCCAGGTGGGCGGGGAGAGCGGCGTCGAGGGCGCGGAAGTGCTCGTCGCCGCGGACCGAGCTGATCGTCACGTAGTCGTCCAGGAAGGTGTCCCAGGTCGCGCAGGCGGCCTCGATGTGGCCGAGCTCCATCTGGCGCCGCGCGAGCAGCCCGTTGGCGTGGACCCGGCCCTGTTTCCCGTTGGCGGGCCGGGCCCGGTTGGAGAACTGGAGTTCTCTGATGGCCCCGGGGAGGTCGCCGAGTTCGTACAGGACGTGTGCGACGTGGAAGTGATAGGAGGACTGGTCGTAGCCGCCGACGGCGTCGTTGCGGCCGTCGGCCCTGGAGAGCGCCGTCTCGGTCTCCGCCAGCCGGGCGAAGGCCTGTCTGCGGTCCTTCACCATGGCCGCGCCGTGTGCCTGCTGACCGGTCAGGAAGGCCCGCAGGCGCGGGCCCGCGACGGGGGCCGCCTGGGCGGCCGAGTCGGCGAACTCCAGGGCCTTCGAGCCGTAGCCGAGGTTGGCGGCCTGGAGGGCCATGCCGCGCAGGGTGCGGCAGTAGGTCACATGGTCCTGGGCCTCGCGGGCGAGCCTGAGGGCCTGGACGTAGTACTGCTGGCCGAGCCCGTGCGCGGTCTCGTACATCGCCATCCACCCGGTGAGATAGGTGAGATCGGCCGCGGCCGCGAGCAGGTCGGCCTTCACCCGGTCACTGCCGGACGCCTGGAGCCAGGGCCCGACCGAGTTGACCAGGAACGCCGCCGCCATCGGCCGGGCGTGGGCCGCGCCGAGCTCGTCGAGGATGCCGGCGATCCGTTCGGTCACCGCCCGGACGGTCTCGACCTCGCCCTGGCCGATGCGGACGGTGCGGCCCGCCGCCGCGCGGTCGACCGGTTCGGCCGCGCCGTCGAAGCCCGGCAGTGTCAACGCGACCGAGTACAGCCCGGCGGCGAGGACGCCCCGGCGGGACGGGTCCATGTCGGCCCGGCCGATCGACATCAGCTCGGACAGGACGCCCTTCCTGCCGCTGGGCTGGGCGGCGTCACCGAGGCCGGTCTCCTCGGGCGTCACCGGGCGGCCGAGCCTGCGCGACAGCGTCTCCCGGATCACCTCCTGGACCTCGGCACGCGGCCGGGCTCCCGAAAGCCAGTGTGAGACGGACGACTTGTCGTAGGTCAGATGGAGGCCCGCCTCGTTCCCGACGCGGTTCACCGCCCGCGCGAGCTGGTCGTTCCCCCAGGTCGCCTCGTGCATGAGCGAGGCGAGTTCGGTGTTCGGTGTGCGCGGTCGTTGCGCCATCGCGACCCCCGTTCTTCGTTCAACCGGTTCAACGCGGGCACCAGCATCGCCGGTTCTCTCAGGCTCTGTACCCGCGTTGAATCAATGTCAGGCTCCCGGGTGACGCGGCTGTGTTCGCACGATCGTGGTGGGCGGGGGCCGGGTGCTGACGCGGCAGACGAGTCCCGGGCCTCGGCCGGCGGACACAGGCTCACCATCGGATGGAGAAGCAGTGATCACGCGCAGTCCACTCAACACCGCGAGGTTCCCGGTGCCGTACGCCTGGGAGGTCGCGCCGGACGCGGCCGCGGTGCCGTCGGCGCGGAGGCGGGTGGTGGAGGTCGTCCGGGCCTGGGACGCCCCCCTCTCGGACGAGGCGCTACGGGAGGTGGAGCTGTGCGCGGACGAGGTGATCGCCAACGCCGTGGAGCACACCGGCGGCCGCTGCACGGTGACCCTCCGGTGGAGCGACGGCCGGCTCCGGGTGGAGGTCGCCGACCTGTGTTCGGAGCTCCGCGACCGCCAGGACGAGACGGATCCGACCGGCGGTCGCGGTCTGCTGCTGGTGGCGGGGCTGGCACACGGCTGGGGCTGGCACCCGTCCGGTGCGGGCAAGGTGGTCTGGTTCGAGTACGCGGCCGATCGCGAGCCGGACGGCTCCCCGCGCCCCGCACACGGGTGGGGTGCGGGGGAGGACCTCCGGCCCCTGTGGCAGGTGGCGTGATGGGGGCACCTCCCGCCCGCGCGCGCACCGTCCTCGTCGGACTTCTCCGGAAGGGACGTCCCGATGAGCGGCGGGAAGCTGCCGACCAGGGCTGAACTGGGCTGCACCGCCCTGACCTTCACGCTCTCCGGGGGCGTCGCGTTCGCGGCCGCGAGCCTGATCGACGCCGACCAGCCGGAGGTCGGCCGCCTGGTCTGGTGGATGTTCTTCGCCGCCGCCCTGATAACCGGGACGAACTGGTCCGCCGCCTGGCTCCAACGCCGCGACGCCGACCGGCACCGCGACCGCTGACCCCTGACGAAGGCCCCTGCGAGGAGGAGGACCAGCGATCCTCCTCCTCGCACCATGCGTGGAGGACTTCCGTCGACGTGCGGCTACCTGGCCGCCCCGTGCGGCCAGAGCACCTGAACCGGCACTCCGCGCCGTTCCGCGTATGCCACCACGTCGGCCGTCCCGCCGTAGCCCCGGGCCGGCAGGCCGTCCCAGACAGCGAGGAGTCGCTCCGCCAGGCCGACCACCAGCTCACTCCCGGCCATGTGGGCGGCCTCGTCGGACGGCACCATGCCGGTGCGGTGGACGGCCGAGGCGCCGCGCAGCAGCCGGTCGTAGACCGGGTGGTGCCACACGGGCAGGCTGTTCCGGTACTCCTCGGCCGGGATCACGACCTCGAGCCGTCCGCCGCGCTCGAGGACGGTCCCGGCGAGCCAGCTGTCCGGCCCGTCGGCGATACACGACACGACGGTCAGCCCGGCCGGGTCCTGGTCCCGGACGGCGTTCTCCAGCAGCCGTCGGACCTGCTGCTCGATCTCGGCCGTCAGCCCCCGGTGCCCGGTGATCCCGATACGCATCGCGTCCCCTCCCTGGAGATCCCTACAGATACACGCCGTGCAGATGCTCGTCGAAGTCCCTCACGACCTTGGGCGGTGAGGAGGTGGTGAGCGAACGTCGCAGAGCGCGGGCTCGTTCGACGATTCGCCCCGAACGGTAGTGGAGCCCGGTGTCCATGGCCCGTGAAGCGAGCGCAAAGGCCGCTTCAATCCTTCCCGCCGCAAGGTGCCCCGCGGCGATGTCCAGGACCAGCAGCGCGCGCTGCTTCGCATGGCCGGTGGCGAGAGCGGCCGCATCAGCGGTGACGGCCCATTCCGGAAGACCGAGCTTGGCGCCACAGGTCACCCTGAACGAGGCGACCTTGGCTTCGTCGAACGCGAACACCCAGGGCCAGGGCGGCGGTTCATCGCGGGTGTGGGTCTCCGCCGCAGCCCGGCTCCGTGTCAGTGCGCGGTCGGCGCTGCGCTGGTCGCCCCTGGCGGCGTGCCCAAGAGCCTCGACCGAAGACAACCACGCATCGGCGATCGCAGGACGAGTCGGCCCCAGGAACCGGCGCGCCGCGGCTGCGAGGCCGAGTGCTTGTGCGGCATTGCCCGCGTGGGCTTCGAACTGCGCAAGGCTGCCGGCCTGGTAGGCGGCCAGGAGGGGATCCCCTGCCGATCGGGCAGCCTTGACGGCGGACCCGTAGAACGAGCGCGCCGATCCGTTGTCGCCCATGTCCCAGGCCAGCCATGCGGCAAGGCCGGCTGCCTCGCTGGCGACGGCGGCGAGCTTCGTCCGATGGCCGGGGGTCGGGGCTGAACCCACCAGCCCCTGAATCAGCCGCATATGGGAGTGCACCGCACCGGACAGTTCCCGCGAGGGGGTCGATCCGTCCAGGCGGCGGTACGAGGTCGTGCCGAGCCGGAGTGCCGCAGCCTGTTGCCCGGACTCGTCGGGCAGCTCTGGTATGGCTGCGAGTACAGGGGTCGCAGCCATCGCTGCGACCCCTCCGAGGAATTGCCGTCGTTCCACGTGTTCAGTCCCGTTTCCGGCCCGCACGCCCGTGTCGGCGAGGCCGAGCAAGGCCGCTGGGATTCCGAGGTGCGCCGATACGCGGATGAGCACATCCATGGTGTACGGACTGCTGCCGCGCTTTTCCAGGCGGGAGATTGCCGACTGGGAGAGCCCGCACGCCTCGCCCAGCTGGAGCTGTGTCATGCGATGGTGCGTCCTGGCCAGCTCGATGATCTTGCCGTAGTTCCGCGCCCGGGACGCGTCCCGGAGCGCTGTCGAATTCCAGTTCAACAGCCCACTCCACACTACGAGTTTCGACCGGCCCAACCATGCATTCGAATGCGCCTCACGCATATCCGTATGCGAGCACCGCATGCCCGATGGTCTCACGAGCGTGATCGGGCATTCACTGAATGTCATCAAGGGTTTGTTGTCGGACTCGGTGAAGGTGGCCGGGGCGGCAGTGCCGCGGTTCCTGAGGGCGGCCGGGCAGCCCGGCTCCGACGAAGGGTGTTCGTAGTGATCAGTCCGCTCAATACCGCGCGGTTCCCGGTCCTTTCGGAGTGGGGTGTCGCTCCGGATGCGGCTGCCGTGTCGTCGGCGCGCAGGCTGGTGGTGGAGGTGGCCAGGGTGTGGGGAGTCCCGTTCTCGGACGAGGCGCTGCGGGAGGTGGAGCTGTGTGCGGACGAGGTGATCGCCAACGCCGTGGAGCACACGGGGGAACGCTGCACGGTGACCCTCCGGTGGAGCGACGGCCGGCTCCGGGTGGAGGTCGCCGACCTGTGTTCGGAGCTCCGCGACCGGCAGGACGAGACGGATCCGACCGGCGGTCGCGGTCTGCTGCTGGTGGCGGGGCTGGCGCACGGCTGGGGCTGGCACCCGTCAGGTGCGGGCAAGGTGGTCTGGTTCGAGTACGCGGCCGACGCCCTGCTCCCCACGCATGGATGGGGAGCAGGGCGCGACCTCAGACCCCAGGGCCAGATGGCGTGACGGATTCGCCCTCCGCCCGAGTGACCGTTGGGTATTGGCGTGCCGCCGACCAGGGCTGAACTGGGCTGCACCGCCCTGACCTTCACGCTGTCCGCGGGCGCGGCTAGCGTGAGCGAGCGTGGGCCGCCGCGCCGACACCAGGGGGAACGATGGAGAGCCTGCCGGACCATGGCCGGACGGTGCGGAACGGCTCTCTGGCGATGATCGCCCTGGGGGTCCTGCTGTTCGTCCTCGGCGTCGTCTACCTGATACCGCACGACATGGGCGTGACGTCGGTCCTGCGGAGCCGCGGCGTCCACACCCGGGCGGTCGTCACTGAATGCACCGCGGTGAGCGGGCCGGAGGACAACCCCGCAGGAAACTCCGACTGCCGGGTGCGGTTCACGGCGTCCGACGGGACGTCCGTCGAGACCCGACTGGCCTATGTCACCGGGACCGCCCGAGTACGTGACACCGTGGCCGTGGTGTACGACCCCCGGCACACCGGCACCGCCGCCCTCGAGTCGAGCATCGGCGTCCGGGACTCGCTGGTCCGGAACGCGCTCGACGTGGTCGCGCTGATCGCGTCGGTCGTCATGACGCTGCTGGGCCTCGCGGTCCACCTCGCCTACCGCTGGGTCACCCGGGCACGTCCACGGCCGGGGCCGTCCGGAACCTGAGGCCCGGCGGCCGGTCAGCCGATGGAGCGGGGCAGGCGGGTGGTGAGGTAGAGGATGGTGAGGGAGCCGAGCAGCTGGATGCCGAGGACCAGGGCGAGGGCGCGGTCCATGCCCAGGGCCGGGGAGAGCGCCAGGTAGAGGGTGCCGAGGGTGGCGACGCCGAGGGCGAGGCTGGACTGCTGGCTGGTGGCGAGGACACCGCTGCCGACGCCGGCGCGGTCGGCGGGGACCTTGGAGAGAACGACGCGGAACAGCGGGGTGCCGATCAGGCCCTGGCCGATGCCGGCGAGCGCGACGCCGGGAGCCATCCGCAGCGGCGAGAAGTGCTGCCAGTCGGCCAGGACGGTGAGGGCCAGCGTGGCCAGGCCGACGGCCTGGACGACGGCGCCCGCGGTGAGCACCCGGCTGCCGGAGCGGCCGATCAGGCGGGGGCCGGCGAGCGAGGCCCCGAAGTAGCCGACGGCCATCGGGACGAGCGCCCAGCCGGCCGCCACCGGGCCGAGGCGCAGGCCCTGCTGGAGGGCGACCGCCACCACGAACATGAAGCCGCCGAAGCCGGCGAAGTAGGGGAGCGCGATACCGAGCCCGCGTCGCATCTCGGGGATCCGCAGCAGGGACGGCGGCACCAGCGGGGTGCCGCCGCGCAGTTCGGTGCGGCGCTCGACGACCGCGAAGGCGGCGGTGAACACCGGGAAGAGCGCGAGCAGCAGCCAGGACCAGAGCGGCCAGCCGGCCGCGCGCCCCTCCATCAGCGGGACCAGCAGCGAGACCAGCGCGGCGGCGAGCAGGACGGTGCCGGGGACGTCCACCCGGGCGGCCCTCGGGGCGCGGCTCTCCGGGACGTAGCGGACCGCGAGGACGACGGCGAGCAGCGCGAACGGGACGTTCAGCAGGAAGACCGAGCGCCAGCCGGTGCCGAACAGGTCGGCGGCGACCAGCATGCCGCCGAGCACCTGCCCGATCACCACCGAGATGCCGGCCACCGCGCCGTAGACGCTGAGCGCGCGGCCGCGCCGGGCGCCGTGGGTGGCGGCGGTGATGGTGCCGAGCACCTGGGGGATCAGCAGGGCCGCCGAGGCGCCCTGCGCGGCGCGGGCGGCGACCAGGCTCCACGCGCCGGGGGCGAGTCCGCAGGCGAGCGAGGTCAGGGCGAAGGCGACGGCGCCGACGACGAACAGCCGGCGGCGGCCGAAGATGTCGCCGAGCCGGCCGCCGAGCACCAGCAGGACGGCGAAGGCGACGCCGTACCCGGCGGCGACCAGTTCCAGGACGGCGGGCCCGGCGGCCAGGTCGTGGTCGATGGTGGGCAGGGCGACGTTGACGATGAAGAAGTCCAGCATCGGCAGGAACGCCCCGAGCAGGACGGTGACCAGCCCGGCGGTGCCGAGCGCGGCGGTACCGCCGGACGCGGTGCCGGGGGTGGTGGCGGCCGCTCCGGCGGGTCGGGGTGGAACGGTGACGGTGGTCTTGGCGACGGCGAGTTGTTGGGTCACGGGTCCTACCATCCAGGCCACCACACCCTGGTACCAGAGTGTGCTTATCCAGGTATAAGAAGTACCTGGCAACAGGCTCCCGGGTGGCGCATGCTGGGGTGATGAGCCTGACCACCGCCGCCACCGCTCCCGTCGCGAGCGCCGCCCACACCCCCCTCGCGCCCGCCGAGGCCCGGCGGCACGAGCTGGCCGCCTTCCTGCGCAGCCGCCGCGAGCGGATCGCGCCCGACCAGGTGGGCCTGCCGATGACCGGCCGGCGCCGGACGCCGGGGCTGCGCCGCGAGGAGGTGGCGCAGCTCGCCGCGGTCGGGGTCACCTGGTACACGTGGCTTGAGCAGGGGCGTGGCATCCAGGTCTCCACCCAGGTGCTGGACGCGGTGGCCCGCGCGCTGCTGCTCGACCCGAGCGAGCGCGCCCACCTGTTCACCCTCGCCGCGGCGGAGGACCCGGCACCGGTGGTGGAGTGCCCGACGATCACCCCGAGCGTCCGGCTGGTGCTGGACCGGATGGCGCCGTACCCGGCGGGGGTCGTCAACTCCCGCTACGACGTGCTGGCGTACAACCCGCAGTACACCGGGATCGTCGGCGACCTCGACGCACTGCCGTACGAGGACCGCAACCTGCTCTGGCTGGCGTTCACGCCCTCGCGCTTCCGCGAGGTCCTGGTGGACCACGAGAGCGAACGCGAGCTGATGGTGGCCCGGTTCCGCTCGGCGATGGCCGACCACAGTGCCGAACCGGCCTGGAAGGCGCTGCTCTGCCGGCTGCGCAAGGCCTCGCCGGACTTCGAGGCGGCCTGGCAGCGGCACGACGTCCAGCGGCCGGGCAACGGGCTCAAGCGCTTTCACGTCCCGGGCGTCGGTCTGCTGCGCTGCGACTACACCAGCTTCTGGCTGGGCCCGCGCCAGGGGCCGCGGCTGATCGCCTACACCCCCAGGGACGAGGAGACCCGTGAGCTGATGAACCGGCTGCCGACTCGGCTCTGAGCGGCGCGACCGGCGGTGGAGCAACCGGCGGCGCGCGCGGCGGCGGCGCGGCCGAGCACCAGGCAGAGGGCGGCCAGCGGCAGTTCGACGCAGCAGGCCATCACCAGGGCGGCGAGCAGCGGCAGACCCGATCCGGCGGTGCCGATGTCGGCGAGGGCGTCGGCGGCGAGCAGCAGCGCCACCGCGACGGCGGGCCGGAGCGCGGCCGGGCTGCGGCGGCGCAGCAGCGCGTCCAGCCGGAGCAGGGCGGACAGCTCCAGCAGATCGAGGACGACCCAGGCGGTCTCGTGACAGACGGCCAGCACCGCCAGCCAGGGCAGCAGCGCCAGCGCGGCCAGGGCGGGCACCTTCTCCGCGCGGGCCGGCAGGGCCGGCGGCGCGGCGGGGCGGGCGGTCAGAACGGCGGTGCTCATGCGGCACCACCGGTCACGCCGCCGTTCACACCGTCGGTCACGTCATCGGCCGTGCCGGTGTCGGCGGTCGTGCCGGTACCGACGCGGGTGGCGTGGCGGCGGATCCGCTTCAGCGGCCGCCGCTCGCGCACGCCCTCGCCCGGGTGCTCCACCAGGACGCCGTCGAACGAGCCCTCAGCCCAGGCCAGCCAGAACTCCCCGGCCACCGCGACGACATGTCCGGCCGCGGTGATCCGGGCCGGGCGGCCCAGCCACCGCAGCCGTCCGGCGGTGAACCCCACGGTGGGCGCCGTGCCGTCCTGCGGCAGCCGGCCCCAGGCGATGCCATGGGCCCGCCGCCCGTTCCCGCCCGAGCCCGGGTCCGCGTCGTCGGCCACGCAGCGCCGGGCCGCGCACAACAGCTGCGAGGTGAGCCGCGCGGCGACCAGGACATCCACCAACTCGCCGTGCTCGTACACCTCCAGGGCGGCCCGGCCCCGTCCGGCCCGGACGGTGCGCACCGACCACGGGCCGCGCGGCCCGACGGGCAGCCGCCCGTCGCCGTCCCCAGCCGCCCAGGAGGCCGCCCAGGAGGTCGCGGCGGAGCCGGCGCCGGACGCCGCCGGGCCGGGCACCGAGGCCCGGCCGTGTGCCGTCCCGTCTGCCGTCCCGTCTGCCGGTCCGGGCCGCCCGGGCGGCGGGGCGGCGGAGTGCGATGCGGTGCTCGTCATGCCGTCAAGCCTTCCGCGCACCACGCCCGGTGTCGGTAGTGCGCCGCTCCCGACCGGGGGTGTACCCAGCTGCACCCCCGGCCTGTACACCCCTTCATGGCAGCGGCCGATGATCACGCTCTACGCTGTCGGCCATGCCCTCCACCACGCTGCGCCGAGCGCTCGCCAGGGGCGCCGGTCGGCCTCCGTGGTCGGCGGACGTCTGGCGCGACACCCGTTTCACCGCCGCGGGCATCCCGATGGCACTGCCGGTCTGGATGGCCTTCACCCAGTCCAAGCTGTTCGTGCCGGTGGTCCTCCTGCTCCTGGCCTGCCTCCGCCCGCTGACGGCCGTTCAGCGCGGTCGCCTGCGCACCCTGCGCGGGGTCGAGGTGCCCCTGCTGCTGCGGCCGGCCGACGCCCCGTCCGGCCTGCTGCTCCGGCTGCGGACCGGCGTGAACTGGCGTCAGGTCGGCTACCACCTCCTCGTCGGCCCGGTGCTCGCGATCGGCGCGGTGGCGCTGCTGTACGCGTGGGGCGCCGGTCTGGTGATGGCCACCGTCTACGGCTGGGCCTGGCTCATGCCGCACTCCAGCCCGGTGCGGACGGAGTGGCTCACCCTGAACATCCCGGTCACCTTCGGCGGCGTGGCGCTGCTGGCCGTGCTGCCCGGGGCGACGGCCCTGCTGGCGTGGCTGGAGGAGCGCACGGCCCGCCGGCTGCTCGGGCCGGGACTGGCGGAGACCCTGGAGCGCCGGGTCGAGGAGATCGCCGAGAGCCGGGCCGGTGTGGTGGACGCCGCGGACGCCGAGCGCCGCCGGATCGAGCGTGACCTGCACGACGGCGCCCAGCAGCGGCTCACCTCGCTCGCGATGAACCTGGGGCTGGCCCGGCGGACCCTCAAGGACGTCCCGCCCGAGGCCATGCAGGTGATCATCGACGCGCACGAGGAGGCCCAGGCGGCCATCGACGAGCTGCGCGACCTGGTCCGCGGCCTGCACCCGGCCGTCCTGGAGGACCGCGGTCTGGACGCGGCGCTGTCCGGTATCGCGGCCCGGGCCCCGCTGCCGGTGCGGCTCGACGTCGACCTCGCCGAGCGGATCGCCCCGACCGTCGAGGCGGTCGCCTACTTCACCGTCTCCGAGGCGCTGGCCAATGTGGCCAAGCACGCCCGCGCGTCCCGGGTCGACCTCTCGGTCCGGACGGTCGGCGGCCGGCTGCGGCTGGTCATCAGGGACGACGGTGTGGGCGGTGCGGACCCTTCGCGCGGTACCGGGCTGACCGGTCTGCGCAAGCGCACCGCCTCGGTCGACGGCACGCTGTCCGTTCTCAGCCCCCTCGGGGGCCCCACCACCATCACCGTGGAGTTGCCGTGCGCGCTGTGATCGCCGAGGACTCGGTCCTGCTGAGGGTCGGCCTGGTCAAGGTCCTGGAGGCGGTGGGCTTCGAGGTCGCCGCCGCGGTGGGGGACGCCGAGGCGCTGCTCGCCGCGGTCGAGGAGCACCGGCCCCGGGTGGTGGTGGCGGACGTCCGGATGCCGCCCGGTTTCACCGACGAGGGCGTCCGGGCCGCGCTGATGATCCGCCGGCAGTGGCCCGAGGTGGCGGTCCTGCTGCTCTCCCAGTTCGTCGAGGAGCGCTACGCCGCCGATCTGCTGGCCACCAACACCAGCGGGGTCGGCTATCTGCTCAAGCAGCGGGTGGCCAATGTGGACGATTTCGTGGACGCCCTGCAGCGGGTCGCCGAGGGCGGGACCGCGCTGGACCCGGAGGTGGTCGCCCAGCTGCTGCTGCGCCGCCACCGCGACCCGCTGGAACGGCTGACCCCGCGCGAGCGGGACGTGCTCGGGCTGATGGCGGAGGGCCGGTCGAACGCCGCGATCGCCGCCGCCCTGGTGGTCAGCGACAGCGCGGTGGCCAAGCACATCAACTCGATCTTCACCAAGCTGGACCTGCCGCCGGCCGACGACAGCCACCGCCGGGTGCTCGCGGTGCTGCGCTTCCTGGAGGTCGGGTAGCCGTGCGGGAACGTCGTGGCTGGCAGGTCACCGGAACGCTGGCGCTGGCGCTCGTCATGGCGTTCGGCGTCGTGCAGACCTGGGCGATGGTGGTGCAGCAGCGGACGGTGTCGGAGCGCTCGTACGACGTCGCGGTGACGAAGGTGCAGCTGGACACCGGCAGCGCGGCGGTCCGGATCAGGCCCGGTCCCGAGGGCCGGGTGGTGGTGCACCAGAACCTGGACTGGATGGTGCGCGCACCGGTCGTCTCGACCAGTTTCGAGGGCACCGTGCTCACCGTCCGGATGCGCTGCAACCAGGTGCTGCCGATGGCGGACCTCGGCTGCGGCGCGATGATCGACCTGGAGGTGCCGGCCGCGGCCTCGGTGGCCGGCGAGGGGACCTCGGGCAGCGTGGAGATCGCGGACCTCCGCGGGGACGTCCGGCTGAGCCTGACCTCCGGCGCGATACACCTGACCGGGCTCTCCGGCCAGGTGTACGCGAGCACCACCTCCGGGATGGTCCAGGCGAAGGGGCTGAGCTCCGCGCGGGCGGAGGTGAGTGTCGCCTCGGGGTCGGTCGAGCTGGAGTTCTCCGCGGCGCCGCGGTCGGTGGACGTGAGCACCAGGTCCGGTTCGCTGGAGCTGACCCTGCCGCGTGACGCGCACTACAACTTCACCGGGGACATCGGCTCGGGCAGCCGCCACATCGACCCGACCCTGGCCGACTCCTCCAGCCCCAACAGCGTCCGGGTCTCGGTGGGCTCCGGTGTGGTGAGCATCGACGCCGCCGGGAACTGAGCGGCGGACGGCCCGGCCACGGGCCCGGGAGGGCGCCCGCCCGGGTGGGGGACAATGAAGAGTCCCGAACCCCCCGTCCCCGAGGTCAGCCGCGCATGACAGTTCCGTCCGCACCCACCGCGACCACCGCCGAGTTCGCGCCGCTGACCATCGGCCCGATGCAGGTGTGGCCGCCCGTCGTGCTGGCACCGATGGCCGGCATCACCAACGCCCCCTTCCGCACCCTCTGCCGCGAGCAGAGCGGCGGGAAGGGGCTGTACGTCTCCGAGATGATCACCACCCGGGCCCTGGTCGAGCGCAACGCCAAGACCATGCAGCTGATCAAGTTCGACCCGACCGAGAAGCCGCGCTCGATCCAGCTGTACGGCGTGGACCCGGTGACCGTGGGCAAGGCCGCCCGGATGATCGCCGAGGAGGACCTGGCCGACCACATCGACCTCAACTTCGGCTGCCCCGTCCCGAAGGTCACCCGCAAGGGCGGCGGCTCGGCGCTGCCGTACAAGCGCAACCTGCTGCGCGGGATCCTGCGCGAGGCGGTGGCCAACGCGGGGGACCTCCCGGTCACCATGAAGATGCGCAAGGGCATCGACGACGACCACCTCACCTTCCTGGACGCCGGCCGGATCGGCGCCGAGGAGGGCGTGGCCGCGATCGCCCTGCACGGGCGCACCGCCGCCCAGCACTACGGCGGCACCGCCGACTGGTCGGCGATCGCCCGGCTGCGCGAGTCCGTCCCGGCGCACATCCCGGTGCTCGGCAACGGGGACATCTGGTCGGCGCCCGACGCGGTGCGGATGATGCGCGAGACCGGCTGCGACGGCGTGGTGGTCGGGCGCGGCTGCCTGGGCCGGCCGTGGCTGTTCAAGGACCTGGTCTCGATCTTCGAGGGCGAGGTGGACTACGCCCGCCCGGCCTTCGCCGACGTGGCGCGGGCGATGGTGCGGCACGCGCAGCTGCTCGGTGAGTGGCTGGGCGACGAGACCCGCGGCGTGATCGACTTCCGCAAGCACGTCGCCTGGTACACCAAGGGCTTCTCGGTCGGCTCCGAGCTGCGGGTGAGGCTCGCCAACTCCTCCTCGCTGGCCGAGTTGGCCGAAACCCTCTCCCTGGTGGAGCAGTCCCAGCTCTGGCCGGCCGGTGCGGACGGCCCGCGCGGGCGGACCAGCGGCAACAACCGGGTGGTCCTGCCGGAGGGCTGGTTGGACGATCCGTATGACTGCGCCCTCCCCAGTGCGGACGCCGAATCGGACACCTCCGGCGGCTGACCTGTCCGATGTGGCGAAAATGCCCCTCGGGGGGTGCTGGCCGCTACGTCGGAGCCCTCTTGGCCCATCTGGCCAAGAGGGCTCCCTTTTGGCGCATCGATGTCACGGAACGAGCACGATTCTGGACGCAGTGCGACGATTGGCGGAGGCCGACTACGTTCGGCCGGTGAGACGCGCTCGTGACGCTTGCCACACGCGGTGGCGACTGGCGGCCGGTCAGGTGACGAAATGGACAGGTCGGCGGTGAATCGCTTCCCGAAGGGGGCGGCGGGCGATCGGCCGCTCCGGGTGCAGGAAATCAAGCCGGGGCGGCGCGGTGGACCGTCGGCCGCTACCGTCCGTCTCGCTCGTATGATCTTCAGGTTTCCATGCCTTCAAGAGTTGAAGGCTGGCTAGCGTCAGCCGGACGATTTCACCAACAGAGGTGAACGCCTTTATGCGCATTCGATCTGTTGGGTTACCGGTCGGTACTGGCCTCGTACGGCCTATTGGCGGCGCGGAAGTGCCTTTGAAATGGGTATGTTCTCCGGCGTCAGGGCAACCGTGTGCGAGGAGACAGACCCGTGTCGTCCCAGCAGAAGTTTGTTTACTCCTTCACCGAAGGAAACAAGGACCTCAAGGATCTTCTTGGCGGCAAGGGCGCGAACCTGGCCGAGATGACCAACCTGGGTCTCCCCGTCCCTCCGGGGTTCACCATCACGACCGAGGCCTGCAAGGTCTTCCTGGAGACCGGCAGCGAGCCGGCCTCGCTGCACAAGGAGATCAGCTCCCACCTGGACGCCCTCGAGCGGGAGATGGGCAAGCAGCTCGGCCAGGCGGACAACCCGCTGCTGGTCTCGGTCCGTTCCGGTGCCAAGTTCTCCATGCCCGGCATGATGGACACCGTCCTGAACATCGGCCTCTCCGACGCCTCGGTGACCGGCCTGGTCGCGCAGTCCGGCAACGAGCGCTTCGCCTGGGACTCCTACCGCCGCCTGGTCCAGATGTTCGGCAAGACCGTGCTGGGCGTGGACGGCGAGCTGTTCGAGGAGGCCCTGGACGAGGCCAAGCACGCCAAGGGCACCACCAACGACCTGGACCTGGACGCCGCCGACCTCCGCGAGCTGGTCGAGGTGTTCAAGGGCATCGTCCAGCGTGAGACCGGCCGGGCCTTCCCGCAGGACCCGCGCGAGCAGATGGACCTCGCCATCCACGCCGTCTTCCACTCCTGGAACGGCGACCGGGCCCGCCTCTACCGCCGCCAGGAGCGCATCCCCAACGACCTGGGCACCGCGGTCAACGTCTGCAGCATGGTCTTCGGCAACCTCGGCGAGGACTCCGGCACCGGCGTCGCCTTCACCCGTGACCCCTCCACGGGCGCCCAGGGCGTCTACGGCGACTACCTCTCCAACGCCCAGGGCGAGGACGTCGTCGCCGGCATCCGCAACACCCTGCCGCTGGCCGACCTGGAGCAGCTCGACAAGAAGTCGTACGACCAGCTGATGGCGATCATGCGGACGCTGGAGAACCACTACCGCGACCTCTGCGACATCGAGTTCACCATCGAGCGAGGCAAGCTCTGGATGCTCCAGACCCGGGTCGGCAAGCGCACCGCCGCCGCAGCCTTCCGGATCGCCGTCCAGCTGGTGGACCAGGGCCTGATCGACCTGGACGAGGCCCTGATGCGGGTCACCGGCGGCCAGCTCTCCCAGCTGATGTTCCCGCGCTTCGCCCCCGACGCCACCTCCCGGCAGGTCGCCTGGGGCCTCGCCGCCTCGCCCGGCGCCGCGATCGGCAAGGTGGTCTTCGACTCCTACACCGCCGTCAAGTGGTCCCGCTCCGGTGAGAAGGTCATCCTGGTCCGCCGGGAGACCAACCCGGACGACCTGGACGGCATGATCGCCGCCGAGGGCATCCTCACCTCGCGCGGCGGCAAGACCTCGCACGCGGCCGTGGTCGCCCGCGGCATGGGCAAGACCTGTGTCTGCGGCGCCGAGGAGCTGGAGGTCGACACCAAGCGCCGCCGCTTCACCACCCCCGACGGGCAGGTGGTCGAGGAGGGCGACATCGTCTCCATCGACGGCGCGACGGGCAAGGTCTACCTCGGTGAGGTACCGGTCCTGCCGTCCCCGGTGGTGGAGTACTTCGAGGGCACCCTGCACGCCGGTGCCGACGTCCAGGGCGGGCTCGTCCAGGCCGTCCACCGGCTGATGTCGCACGCCGACGTCCGCCGCCGGCTCGCCGTCCGGGCGAACGCCGACAACGCCGAGGACGGCGGCCGCGCCCGCCGGTACGGCGCCCAGGGCATCGGCCTGTGCCGCACCGAGCACATGTTCCTCGGCGAGGAGCGCCGCAAGGAGGTCGAGCACCTGATCCTGGCGGACAACGACAAGGACCGGGAGCTGGCCCTCTCCACCCTGCTGCCGCTGCAGAAGGCCGACTTCCTGGAGCTGTTCCAGGCGATGGACGGCCTGCCGGTCACGGTCCGCCTGCTCGACCCGCCGCTGCACGAGTTCCTGCCCGACATCACCGAGCTGTCGGTGCGCGTCGCCCTCGCCGAGGCCCGCAAGGACCCGAACGAGAACGACCTGCGCCTGCTCCAGGCCGTGCACAAGCTGCACGAGCAGAACCCGATGCTCGGCCTGCGCGGCGTCCGCCTCGGCCTGGTCATCCCCGGTCTGTTCGGCATGCAGGTCCGCGCCATCGCCGAGGCCGCCGCCGAGCGGAGGCTGGCCGGCGGGGACCCGCGTCCCGAGGTGATGATCCCGCTGGTCGGGACCGTCCAGGAGCTGGAGCTGGTCCGCGACGAGTGCGAGCGGGTGCTGGCCGAGGTCGCCGTCTCGACCGGCGTCCGGCTGGACATCAAGCTCGGCACCATGATCGAGCTGCCGCGCGCGGCCCTGACGGCCGGCCAGATCGCCGAGGCCGCCGAGTTCTTCTCGTTCGGCACCAACGACCTCACCCAGACCGTCTGGGGCTTCTCCCGGGACGACGTGGAGGCCTCGTTCTTCACCGCGTACCTGGAGAAGGGCATCTTCGGGGTCTCCCCGTTCGAGACCATCGACCGCGACGGCGTCGGCGCGCTGGTCAAGCACGCCGTCGAGGCCGGCCGGGCCACCCGCCCCGACCTCAAGCTCGGCGTCTGCGGCGAGCACGGCGGCGACCCGGACTCGGTGCACTTCTTCCACGAGGCGGGGCTGGACTACGTCTCCTGCTCCCCCTTCCGGATCCCGGTGGCGCGCCTGGAGGCCGGCCGCGCCGCCATCGAGACGGCGGGCAGCGACTCGCGCTGAGGAGGCATCCCTCGGCGCGGCTCGGCTGACCGCTCCCCCTCCCGTCGGGAGGGCGTACACCGGAGCTCGGCGCAGGAGACCCGGCGTACGTAGCGCGGCCGGGGCAGGAACGGACAATGGCGTCCGTCCCCGCCCCGGCCGCACACGTGTGTCCGCGACCACAGCGGCGGCTGCCCGGCCGGGGTCCGGCCGCCTGCCAAGCTGGAGCGCATGACCAGCAGAAACCGCCTGTCCGTCCTCGTGGCCGTCCTGATCTGCGTGCTCGCCGCCGCGGCCGGGTACGTCCTCTCGGGCACCGACGGCGGCCACCCCAGGGCCGCCTCCTCCTCGTCCGCCACGGCGACCGCGGCCTCCTCGACGGCCTCCTCCGGGGCCGCCCAGACGGCCTCCACAGCGCCGAAGCCGTCCGCCCCCAAGCCGTCCCCGCCGGCCGGCACCACTCCCGCCCCGGCCGGTACCTGGGTACCCGCCGACCCGGCGCTGGCCGACGTCTGCCGGACCAAGCTGCCCGACCAGGCCGTCGACACCCTCGGCCTGATCGCCAAGGGCGGCCCGTACCCCTACCGCTCGGACGGCATCGTCTTCGAGAACCGCGAGAACCGCCTCCCGCGCAAGGCGAGCGGCTACTACCACGAGTTCACCGTGGTCACCCCCGGCTCCGGCGACCGGGGCGCCCGACGGGTCGTCACCGGCGACTCGGGCGAGCAGTACTGGACGGCCGACCACTACGCCTCCTTCCAGGAGATCGACCCGCGCTGCTGAAAGTACTTTCCAAGTCGGAAAGTAGATGCCATAGTGGAATCTCCGAGAGCGCGAACACTCCAGGGGATCCCATGAGCAGCTCCGAACCCGTCCACCTGCCCGCCGCCGAGGCCCTGCGCCTCGTCGAACGGGCCAAGGCCGCCGCGCAGGGGCCGGGCCGACTGCCCTCGTGGTACGGCCCGGCCTTCGCGGTGGCCTTCGCCGTCTACGGAACGGCGCTCGGCCAGGCCATCGGGGCGGGCGTGCCGTGGCTGAGCGGCGTGTTCGGCGTGGCCTTCGCGGTGCTGACCGGCAGCCTGGCCGCGGTTGCCAACCGCAGCGGCGGCATCGTGCGGCGGATGTCACCGGGCCTCGGCCGCCCGGTGGTGCTGGCCGTCCTCCAGGTCCTCGCGGCGGCCCTGGCAGGCCTGCTGCTGGCCTGGGCGGCCGGCGGCGGCGCGCGCTGGATGGGCGCCGCCGCCGGGGTCGCGGCGGGCGCGGCGTTCTGGGCCGCCTCCCGGTGGCTGAACACCCACGTCCGCCGGTTGCTGGAGGAGCGCTGATGCCCGCGCTCGACCCGCTGCTCCAGCATCCGACCAGGCTGACCGTGCTGGCCTTCCTGAGCGCCTGCACCGAGGCCGAGTTCGCCGCCGTCCGGGATCACTGCGAGGTCTCCGACTCGGTGCTCAGCAAGGCCGCGACCGCCCTGGAGGAGGCCGGCTACCTGGTCGTCAGAAAGGGCTACGTCGGCAAGCGCCCCCGCACCTGGCTCGCCGCCACCCGGGCCGGCCACCGGGCGCTGGCCGCCCACCTCGCCGAACTCCAGCGCCTGGTCGCCGCCGCCGAGGCCGCCGGCGCCCTGTGCGCGAGGCTGTCGGCCGACCCGGTGTCCGGTGAGGCTCCGGCCGCCAAGTAGCCTGCGAGCCTGAGTGGTTCGGTCGACAGCGGACGGGTTGCGGGGGCGGGGTCGATGGGTGTGCGCAGAAGGCTCCACGGGGTGGTCGCGGCCACCGTCCTGGCGGCCCTCGCGGTGGGTTGCGGCGGCGCGGAGAAGCCGGGCGGAGCGGACCGGGAGGCCGTCGCCGAGCCGCCGATCGCCCGGACCGCCGCGGCGCCCGCCGACGGCGCCCCGGTCGCCCTGCCGCTCGACGGCTACTCCGTCGGTGCCGACGAGTCCGCGCTGATCTTCCGTGCGATGGGGCAGGCCACCCGGAGCTGCATGGCGGCGAAGGGGTTCGACTACGACCCGGGCGAGGTGCCCGCCGCGCCCCCGGCGACCCCCGTCGACCCGGGCACCCTCGGGCTGCTCTCCGCGACGGCGGCGCGGCAGACCGGCTACCACCGCCCGCCGCGCCCGGCCGGCGGCGTCAGCGGGACGTCCGGGAACGGACCGGCGCGGAGCGCGGAGTTCCAGCGGGCGCTCCAGGGCGAGGCCGGCCGGAAGGCCGGCCTGGCGGATTCCGGGGCCGATCGCGGCTGCATGGGGGAGTTCGAGCGGCAGTTGCAGGCGGCCGGCGTGAAGAGCACCGCGTCGGACCTGGTCGGGACGCTGCGGACGAAGGCGTACGACCGCTCGTCGTCGGACAGCAGGGTGACGGCCGCCCTGTCCGCGTGGCACTCCTGCATGGCCGCGCTCGGCTACGGCTACGCGAATCCGGTGCAGGCCAGTTCGGCGGCCTGGCCCGACCCGGTCTCCCAGCAGGAGAAGGACACCGCGACCGCCGACATGGACTGCAAGGCGCGGACGGGGCTGCTGGAGACCTGGTACGCGGTGCAGACCGCGTACCAGCAGCAGTACATCGCCGGGAACGAAGCCGCGCTGGAGGCGGTCAGGGAGACGTCCGGGCGGCGCGTCGCCGCGGCGAAGAGGGCGCTCGGCCGGCTCTGAGAGCGGCGTCGCCGATGCCCGGTCCGGCGCCCTGCGCGGCTCCGGTGCGCTACCGGGCCCGGCGCCAGCTGATCCGGGCGTGCGGGCCGTGCGGGCCGGCGGCGAGCAGGGCGCCCAGCTCCCGCAGCACCGGGGCCGGGTCGCGACGGAGCTGGACGGGGGTGGTGCGGACGACCGGGAGGCCGGCGGCGGTGAGGCGGTTGGCCCGGGCCAGGCCCCGCTCGTGGTCGGCCGGGCGCAGGTGCCAGGCGCGGGAGTCGATCTCCAGGGCCACACAGGCCTGCGGCCAGTAGGCGTCCGGCACGGCGAGGAAGCGGCCGTCCAGGAACAGAACGGCGTTCCAGAGCGGCTCGGGCAGACCGGCCTCCCGCAGCAGCGCGCGGGCCTCGCCCTCGACCACCGAGCGCACCCCGGCCGTCAGGTCCTCCACCACCTGCGCGACCTGCGGCAGCCCGGGCGCGCCCGGCCGGGCGAGCAGTTGGTCCAGCAGCTCGCCGAGCGCGCAGTGGCGCCGCTGCACCGCCTCCGCGCAGAGCGCCCGGAACCGCCGCTGCCCGGTCTCCCGGGGCGCGAGGTCGGCCAGCGCCCGGGCGACCGTGGTGCTCCAGAGCCCGTCGTCCCGTTCGAGGCCGCCCGGCATCGACCCGGCCGCCCGGTGGATCCGGACGAACCCCCGGTCCGCGACCCGGCGCGCGCCCGGGATCAGCACATCGACCTCCGCCAGGTCGGCCGGGTGCCCGGCGCTCGGCAGCCCGGCGTCGGCGAGCACCGCCACCCCGGTCAGCAGCACCTCCCCGGCCAGCGGCGCGCGGCCCTTCGGGCCCGCGTACGCCAGCGCCGCGCGCAGCCGCTGATGCGGGCTCAGCCGCCCGGTCTGCAGGCAGATCACCCGGGGCAGCACCTGCTGCCAGGGGCCGCCCGGCCGCAGCCGGTGGGCGATGGTGCCGGGCGGCACACCGAGCCGCCGCAGCTGGGCCCGGGTGATGATGTGCTGCTGGTCGGCGCCCAGCAGCAGCAGTGGGTCGATCTGGTCCGCACAGGTCATGCCCCGGGTCCTTCCCGCCCGGATAGGGTGTATGCGAAACATCGCCCGCCCGGGGAGCCGCGGTAAAGATGTTGACGGAGCGTCGGCCGGGCCGCTGAGCTTGGCCGTGATGACCACTTTCCCGAGCAGCCCCGCGCTCGACGTGCTGCACGCGCTCAACGGCCTGTCCGTCGGCGACGCCCTCGGCGCCCAGTTCTTCGTACCCGCCACCGCCGCGGCCCACTTCGCCGCCCGCACCGCCCCGCCCGGCCCCTGGCCGTGGACCGACGACACCGAGATGGCCTGCTCGGTGTCGGCGGCGCAGATCGAGCGCGGGCACATCGACACCTTCGACCTCACCCACGCCTTCGCCCGCCGCCACGACTTCGACCGCGGCTACGGCCCGGCCGCCAACCGCCTGCTCCGGCTGGTCCGGGAGGGCGGTGACGCCCGGCGACTGGCCGCCGAACTCTTCGACGGCCAGGGTTCGTACGGCAACGGCGCCGCGATGCGGGTCGCCCCGCTGGGCGCCGCCCACGCCGCCGACCCGGCCGCCGCGGTGCGGCCCGCCGCCGACACCGCCGTGATCACCCACACCCATCCGCAGGCCGTGGACGGCGCGATCGCGGTCGCCGTGGCCGCCGCCTGGGCGGTGCGGGCGCGGACCGAGCCCATGACGCCGGAGGGCTTCCTGGCGGCCGTCGTCCGGCTCACCCCGCGGGGGGCCGTCCGGGACGGCCTGACCGAGGCGGTCGGGCTGCTGGCCGAGCCGGACCTCACGGTGGCCGCCCGGCTGCTCGGCAACGGCAGCCGGGTGAGCGCCGCCGACACCGTCCCGTACGCCCTCTGGTGCGCGGCCCGCCGGCTCGGCGACTACCCGGCGGCGGTCTGGGAGGCGGTGGGCGCGGGCGGGGACATGGACACCGTGGCCGCCATCACGGGCGGCGTGGTCGCCGCGCACACCGGCACCGCCGGCATCCCCGAGGCCTGGCTGGCGGCCCGGGAACCGCTGCCGGCCTGGGCCTCCCCGGCGCCGGGCGCCGTCTCCGGCGGCCCGGACGACACCGGGGCGGGGATGCGGCTCCCGCGCCCGCACCCCGTGCCGGAGGTGGTCTGGACGGGCGAGCAGTGGGAGCGCATCCGGCAGGGCGGGCCGGTGGGCGCGCCGGACCACCGCTGGCACGTCCACACCCGGGAGGGCGTCGTCCGGCTCCGCCACCCCCGCGGCCACACCGTGTGGGAGGTGACGGTCGCCCCCGGCCGCGACGGCTGGCGGCCGGTCTCCGCGCTGGTGGAGGCCGGTCCGGACCGGTACGAGCCGGGCCCCGACGGCCTCACCCGCGTCCTGCGGGCCGCCGCCACCGGCGAACGGTAGCCCTCAGGCGGTGATCAGGTGCCCGGTGCCGCCGCCGTGTCTAAGGCACTCCTGGTTGATCGCCGGATCCGGGGCGCTCGGGGAGGTGGCGGCGGCGATCCGCAGCTCGATGATGTCCCGGACGGCGGGCCACTCCGAGTCGAGGATCGAGTAGAACGCGGTCGACCGCACCACACCGTCCAGGCCGCGCGAGTGCGCCCGGCGGACGCCCTCGGACGTCGCGCCGAGGCGTTCGATCGCGGCGCGCGAGCGCAGGTTGCGGGCGTCGGCGCGCATCGAGATCCGCTGCACGCCCCACTCCTCGAAGGCGTACCGCAGCATCAGCAGCTTGGCCTCGGTGTTGATGCCGGTGCCCTGGGCGCGCGGCGAGAGCCAGGTGTTGCCGATCTCGGCGGCGTCCGGCACGGCCGTGGCCGGATCGCCGAACGGGACACCGGGGACCGGCGGCCAGACGACCGGGCCCTGCCAGTAGTCGAGTTCCAGGAACCGGGTGGAGCCGACCACCCGGCCGTCCGCGGCGTTGACCGTCGCGAACGGCAGCGACCGGCCCGCGGCCTGGTCGGCGAGCGCCCGCGCGATGTAGTCGCGGGCCGCTTCCAGACCGTGCGGGACGGGGGTGAAGGCGTAGGTCGTACGGTCCTCGGCGCCGGCCTGGGCGATGGCCTCGGCGTGATGCGCGGCGAGGGGCTCCAGCCGCACGGTGCGGCCGGTGAGGATGACAGGTACGGGCACGGAACCTTGGCCCTTCGGCGGTCGGAGGGCGCCTCCCGCACCGGGGTCGCGGCGCGGGTTGCGTGGACGGTCGCCCCGGCCCCGGAGTCCGTCCGCCGGTACCCGTGCAGGCCGGAGACCGGCGGAGCGGGGCGGGGGCGGCGGCCCGGAGGCGGGCAGCGCGGTGCCGGAACGGACACGGGTCGACGGACCGGTCCGGCGGGGATGAGCGAGGGGACAGTGTGCGTCCGCGAAATGGCCGAGGAGGAAACGAGTGCGCGAAGGGAAGCGGGCGGCCAGGTGAAGGCAAGATGCGTCGTGGGTGGCTGGCCGAGCACCGGGCCGGGACGTGATCGACGGCGTTACGGACGACGTGACGACGACGCGACGATGCGAGGCAGCGAGAGGACGATACCCGCCAGAAGGCGGTGCGTCACTTCGCGGTACACGAATGGGCGCGCGGGTCTGCCGGGCCCGCGCCGGAGAGGCGCTTTCAACGCCTGTGACCAGGGGATTCTCCACCAGGTGCGATCATGGTCGAGGCGGCCTTCCGGCGGGGCGCCGAGCGGTCGACGGAGGTGCCGCGCCGCGATGCCCGGCGGTCACGGGAATTCCGGCGGGGCCCGGCACGCTGCAGTCCAGGAGAAGCCGGTACGGGTGTGACGAGTAGAGGACGGGGTTGGGTGCGCGGTGCGTGATCCCCAGGCGCTGTACGAGCTGGATCAGCAGGGCGTGGCGGCCGTGGCCGACGCGATCACCGCGTTGGGCGACACCGGCGCCGGCCTGGTGCTGCTCCACCACTTCGAGGGCTTCATGGACGCCGGCGAGGCCGGCGGCCAGGTGGTGGCCCATCTGCTGGAGCAGGGATCGCCGCAGGTGGTCGCCCGCTTCGACCACGACCGTCTGGTGGACTACCGGGCCCGTCGCCCCGCGATGGTCTTCGACCGCGAGCACTGGTCCTCCTACGACCCGCCGGAGATTCTGCTCCAGCTCGTCCACGATGCGGCCGGCTCGCCGTTCCTGCTGCTCAGCGGGCCCGAGCCGGACGTCGAATGGGAGCGCTTCACCGCCGCCGTGCGCGAGCTGGTCGAGCGCTTCGAGGTCCGGCTGACGCTGGACTTCCACGGCATCCCGATGGGCGTGCCGCACACCCGCCCGGTGGGGCTGACGCCGCACGGCAACCGGCTGGACCTCGCGGCGGGCTACCCGCAGTGGTTCGAGCAGGCCCAGGTGCCCGGCAGCGCGCAGGCCCTGCTGGAGTACCGGCTCGCCGAGGCCGGGCACGACGTCCTGGGCTTCGCCGTGCACGTGCCGCACTACGTGGCACGCTCGGAGTACCCGGCGGCCGCGGTGCTGGTCCTGGAGGCGGTGCAGTCGGCCACCGGCCTGGTGCTGCCGGGCACCCGGCTGCGCGAGCGGGTCGGTGAGGTCTACGCCGACATCGAGGAGCAGCTGGCCGGCGGGGACGGCGAGCTGCGCTCGGCGATCCGCGGCATGGAGGGCCAGTACGACGCCGTGGCGGGCGCGGAGAGCCGGGAGAGTCTGCTGGCCGAGCCCGCCGACCTCCCCTCGGCGGACGAGCTGGGCCGGCGCTTCGAGCAGTTCCTGGCCGAGCACGAGCGCGGGCCCGAGTAGGCCTTGAGCCCGGGCAGGTCCTGAGCCCGGGCAGGTCGTGCGACGGCCGGAGGAATTCCCGTCCGGGCGGGAGCCATCCGGCGCCGTCGTTCGTTGGCCCTGAGGTGCCCGGGGGACGGGCCGCCGCACAGAGAGCGACGCCGGCTCCTACCCCCGGGGGGACTTCATGCCAACGCCCAGGAACATGCCCGCGAGCATGCCCACCAGCACGTACCGGACCGCGGCCGGCGCCCTGTCGGCCGTCCTGGCCGCGCTGGTGCTGGCCGGCTGCGCGGGCGGCGGATCGGACGGCGGCCCGGCCGCCGCGCCGGACGGTGCCCGCGCGGCGCGGGCCGGCGCGCCCCCGACACCCACCCCGACGCCCACCGGTCCGTACGTGGCGCTCGGCGACTCGTACACCGCGGGCCTGAAGGTCGCCCCGCAGGTGGGGGAGCCGAAGGGCTGCGCCCGCTCGGCGGCCAACTACCCGTCCCTGGTGGCGAAGGCGCTCGGGCTGGCGGACGGGCAGTTCCGGGACGTCAGTTGCAGCGGCGCCCGTACCGGTGACCTCACCGGCACCCAGCACACCGACAGCGGCTCGAACGCGCCGCAGCTGGACGCGCTCTCCCCGGCCACCCGGCTGGTCACGGTCGGGATCGGCGGCAACGACGCCGGGTTCATGGAGGTCGTCACCCAGTGCGCCAAGGAGAACCTGGTGGACGCGGTGAAGGGCCTGGTCGGCACCGACCGCGTCGACGCGCCGTGCCGGGAGCACTACGCCTCCGCCGGCGGCGCCGCCGACCAGGTGCAGCGCAAGGTGGACACGGCCGGTGAACGGCTGGCCCAGGTCCTCCAGGAGATCAAGCGCCGCTCCCCGCAGGCCAGGGTGTACGTGGTCGGGTACCCGGCGCTGCTCCCGGCCGACCCGGCGAGCTGCGTACCGGTGCTCGGCAAGGCCGTCGCCGCCGCCGACCTGGCCTTCCTGACCGAGAAGCAGCAGCAGCTGAACGCGATGCTGAAGAGCCGGGCGGCCGGTGCCGGGGCGGTCTTCGTGGACGCGGCCGCCCCCTCGGCGGGCCACGACATGTGCGCGGGCGAGGCCACCCGCTGGGTGGAGCCGCCGTTCCCGGCGCCCGGTCTGGCCGCGATCCACCCCAACGCCAAGGGCGAGGAGGGCATCGCCGACGCCGTGCTGAAGGCCGTCCGCGGCTGAGGCGCCGCGGCCCGTCACGGCCCGGCGCCACGGCACCCGGGGCCCGGCGCCCCACCGTCCCGACCAGAGCCGTCCCGACCAGAGCCGTCCCGACCAGGGCCGCCGCGGCGCCGGGCCGCCCGGTCACCGCCCGCGGTGCCGCTCCCTGGCCCGGTGCCGGGCCGCCGCCCGCCGCTCCGCGGCCTCCTGGGCGGCGCGGCGCTTGGCCGCCGCCCGGTTGAGGTGCCCGGCATCCTGGTGGGCCCGCGCCAGCGCCTCCTCGGCGGCGGTGCTCAGCGGGCGGGCCGTCTGCTCCTTCGCGGCCTGCCGGGCGAGGCGTTTGGGGCTCACCCGGGGCTGCCGCGCCCGCCGTTCGGCGGCCACCTCGGGCGCCGCCAGCGCGGCGTCCAGCAGCCGGCCGAAGTCCTGGCGGACGAACGCCAGCAGCTCCGCGTTGCCGGGCTCGCCCCCGAAGACATGCCGGGCCGCGCGGACTCCGCCGGAGCCCGCGATCTCCAACACCCCGACCCAGAACGGGTCGTCGAAGAACACGCTGAACGTGCTCGGCATGGTGCGTCCTCCCATGGTCGTGCCGTGTCCCGCGCGCGACCGCGCGACGGGAGGAACACGCCGGACACCCTGGGAGGGGAGGTTACTGACCGCCGGCCGGTCCGACGGCGCCCGGACTACCGACCGGGGCTGTGTTTTCGCGCGTTCCCGCCGCCGATCGTACGAGCGGCCGTGGTACTCGCTCCAGCCGTTTTCCCGCGCGCCCCGGGCCCGTTCGGCCGGGGGTGCCCGGCACGTTCGCGTCCGCGAGCGTTCACCCCCCGGCCCGCGCCCCTTCACGCGCGGCACACTTCCGGTGTCGGGGCCGCGGCGTACCGTGTGGGGCATATGGACGACACCGCGTACCGCCTCACCGCCGCCCCGATCCCGTACGACCACGCCGCCGAGGCCCGTTGGGTGCCCGAACCGGACAAGCGCCCCGGCCGGACGGCGTTCCAGCGCGACCGCGCCCGGGTGCTCCACTCCGCGGCCCTGCGCCGGCTGGCCGGTACCACCCAGGTCGTCGCCCCGATGCGCAGTGACTTCCCCCGCACCCGGCTGACCCACTCGCTCGAATGCGCCCAGGTCGGGCGGGAGTTGGGCGCGGCCCTCGGCTGCGACCCGGACCTCGTGGAGACGGCCTGCCTGGCCCACGACATCGGCCACCCGCCGTTCGGCCACACCGGCGAGGAGGCGCTCGACCAGGCCGCCGAGGCCTGCGGCGGCTTCGAGGGCAACGCGCAGTCGCTGCGCATCCTCACCCGCCTCGAACCCAAGCGCTTCGCCCCGCAGGACGAACAGCCCGCCCGGCTCGCGCCCTGGCCCGGCCGCAGCGTCGGCCTCAACCTCACCCGCGCCGCGCTGGACGCCGCCACCAAGTACCCGTGGACCCGTGGCGCCCACCCCACCGACCCGGCCTCGCCGAAGTACGGGGTCTACGCCGACGACCTGCCGGTCTTCCGCTGGATGCGGGCCGGCTCCCCGGCCGGTCGCAAGTGCTTCGAGGCCACCGTCATGGACTGGGCCGACGACGTCGCCTACTCCACCCACGACGTCGAGGACGGCCTCCAGGCCGGCCACATCGACCCGGCCGTGCTGCGCGCCCCGGGCGAGCGGGCCGAGCTGTTCAAGGTGGCCGAGCGCTACGCCCGGGACGCCGGGCCCGAGGAGCTGTCCGCCGCCCTCGACCGGCTGCTCGCCCAGGAGTGGTGGCCGAACGCGTACGACGGCTCGGCCCGCGCCCGCGCCGGCCTGAAGGACCTCACCAGCCAGCTGATCGGCCGCTTCTGCCTCGCCGCCGAGCAGGCCACCCGCGCCCGCTACGGCCCCGGCCGGCTCAGCCGGTACGCGGCCGAGCTGGTGGTGCCGCGCGAGGTCCGGCTGGAGTGCGCGGTGCTCAAGGCGGTCGCCGTCCGGTTCGTGATGCAGCGCGACGAGCAGGCCCAGCTCCGGGCCCGCCAGCGGATCGTGATCGCCGAGCTGGCCGAGGTGCTGATCCGGCGCGCCCCCGAGGGACTGGATCCGGTGTTCGGCGCCCTCTACCGCGAGGCCGAGGACGACCGCGCCGCCCTCCGCGCCGTGATCGACCAGATCGCCACCCTCACCGACGCCTCCGCGCTGGCCCTGCACTCCCGCCTGGTCGACGGCGTCCGGGCGTGAGAGCCGTCGGGAACCGGCCGGGGTGGACGTAGACTTCCGGAGTGGCCGGGCGGATCAGGGACGAAGACGTACAGGCGGTGCGCAGCGCACTGCCGATCGACGTGGTGGTCGGCGACTACGTACAGCTGACCAACGGTGGCGGCGGCGAGTACAAGGGCGTCTGCCCCTTCCACGACGAGAAGTCCGCCTCCTTCTACGTCAACCCCGCCAAGGGCGTCTTCCACTGCTTCGGCTGCCAGGAGAACGGCGACACGATCGCCTTCCTGATGAAGATCGAGCACTTCACCTTCGCCGAGGCCGTCGAGCGGATGGCCGCCCAGGCGAACATCACGCTCCGCTACGAGGAGGGCGGCTACAGCCCCCGCCACCAGCAGGGCGAGCGCACCCGGCTGGTCGAGGCGCACAAGGTGGCCTCCGCCTTCTACCAGGAGCAGCTGGCCTCGCCGGAGGCGGAGATCGGCCGCCGCTTCCTCGCCGAACGCGGCTTCGACGAACAGGCCGCGCAGACCTTCGGCGTCGGCTACGCCCCGGCCGGCTGGGAGAACCTGGTGCGCTACCTGCGCGGCAAGGGCTTCAGCGACAAGGAGATCCTGCTCGGCGGCCTGGCCTCGCAGGGCCAGCGCGGCGGCCTGATCGACCGCTTCCGGGGCCGGCTGGTCTGGCCGATCCGCGACATCGCGGGTGAGACGGTCGGCTTCGGCGCCCGCCGTCTGCGCGAGGACGACAACGGGCCGAAGTACCTCAACACCCCCGAGACGCCGATCTACAAGAAGTCCCACGTGCTGTACGGGATCGACCTGGCGAAGAAGGAGATCGCCAAGTCGGGCCGGGCGGTGGTGGTCGAGGGCTACACCGATGTGATGGCCTGTCATCTCGCGGGCGTCACCACGGCGGTGGCCACCTGCGGCACCGCCTTCGCCGAGGACCACATCAAGATCATCCGCCGGCTGCTGATGGACACCTCGCAGTACCGCGGCGAGACGGTGTTCACCTTCGACGGCGACGCGGCCGGCCAGAAGGCGGCCCTGCGGGCCTTCGAGGACGACCAGAAGTTCGCCGCCAAGACCTCCATCGCGGTCAGCCCCGGTGGCATGGACCCGTGCGACCTGCGCCTGGCCAAGGGCGACGACGCGGTCCGCGAACTCATCGACAACCCGGTCCCGCTGTTCGAGTTCGCGCTGCGCTCGGCCGTCGCCCGGCACCGGGTGGAGACCCCCGAGGGCCGTTCGGCGGCGCTGGAGGAGGCCGCGCCGATCGTGGCCAAGATCAAGGACCGTTCGATCCAGCACGAGTACGCCGTCCGGCTGGCCGGCATGCTCGGCATCCTGGACGAGCCGTTCGTGATCCGCCGCGTCTCCCAGCTGGCCCGCTGGGACCGCGAGCGCCAGCAGAACCCGCGCGGCAACGGCCGGCCCCGCCGCCCCGAACCCGCGCAGCCCGTCCGCCCCGCCCGTCCGGTGTTCCGGCTCAACCCGCGCGACCCGGCCCAGTTCGTCGAGCGCGAGCTGCTCAAGCTGGCCCTCCAGCACCCGGACCTGGTCAGCCCGGCCTTCGACCACTACGCCGAGGACGAGTTCCCCACCCCGCCGTACACCGCCGTGCGCCGCGCCGTCGCCCAGGCCGGCGGCGCCGCGTACGGGGCCACCCTGGCCGACTTCACCAGTGTGGTGCGCGAGGCGGCCCCGGACGACCAGGTGCGCTCGCTGGTCACCGAGCTGACCGTGGAACCGGTGCGGTCGCGCCGCAAGGTGGACGCGGTCTACGCGGGGGAGTTCCTGGTCAAGCTGCGGATGCTGGCCGTGGACCGGCGGGTGGACGAGGTTCGCGCCCACCTCCAGCGGCTCGGTACCCGGGCCGCCGCCGAGGAGCTGCACGCGGTGCAGAGCGAGCTGTGGCAGCTCCAGCAGTACGGGCAGCAGCTCCGGAGCCGGGGCGCCGCGGCGCTGTAGGGCCGGGCGCCGCGGGCCGGGCCCGCCGCAGAAAGTCCGCGCACGAGTCTCGGCCACGGAGCGTGGCGTACCGCACACTGGAGGGCGTCCCACCTTCGTACAGCGCGGGTCCGCCAGAGTCGCGCCCGCCCCGGGGGGTGCCCGTGGAGCAAGGCCTTGCCGCCGCCGGACCGACCACCGCCGGACCGGCCACCGACCCGATCGCCCCCCACGACGACCACGGCCGGGCCGGGGCACCGCCTCCGGCCGGAGCCCGGGTGCCCGCGCAGGGCCACCCCGAGGCCCCGGACCCGCCGGTGGACGCGGACCCCGGGCCCGTCCGCGGTCGTGACCTCGGCCCCGATCCCGACCGCGAGCCCGGCCGCACGCCCGCCGAGGCGACCGGCCCCGCGGCGGACCTGCTCCGCCAGTACCTGCGCGAGATCGGCCGGATCCGCCTGCTCAACGCCGAGGAGGAGGTGGAACTGGCCCGCCGGATCGAGGCCGGCCTGTTCGCCGAGGAGCGGCTGAACCGCGAGCCGCCGCCCCCCGAGCCGCTGGCCGCCGAGCTGGACACCCTGGTGCTGGCCGGACGGATCGCCAAACGCCGGCTGATCGAGGCCAATCTGCGGCTGGTGGTCTCGGTCGCCAAACGCTACGTCGGCCGCGGGCTGACCCTGCTGGACCTGGTCCAGGAGGGCAATCTGGGGCTGATCCGGGCGGTGGAGAAGTTCGACTACGCCCGGGGCTACAAGTTCTCCACCTATGCCACCTGGTGGATCCGCCAGGCGATGAGCCGGGCGCTGGCCGACCAGGCCCGGACGATCCGGGTCCCGGTGCACGTGGTCGAGCTGATCAACCGGGTGGTCCGGGTACAGCGCTCCCTGCTCCAGGAACGCGGGGCCGAGCCCGGCCCGGCCGACATCGCGGCCGTCCTGGAGCTCACCGGGGAGCGGGTGCGCGAGCTGCTCCGGCTGGCCCAGGAACCGATCTCGCTGCACACCCCGGTCGGCGAGGAGGACGATGTCGCGCTCGGCGACCTGATCGAGGACGCCGACGCCGCCTCTCCCGCCGAGTCCGCCACCTTCCTGCTGCTGCGCCAGCACCTGGACGCGGTGCTGGCCACCCTCGGCGAACGGGAGCGCCAGGTCGTCCAGCTCCGCTACGGCCTGGACGACGGCCGCCCCCGCACCCTGGAGGAGATCGGCGCGCTGTTCGGCGTGACGAGGGAACGGATCCGGCAGATCGAGTCCAAGACCCTGGTCAAGCTCCGCGACCACGCCTTCGCCGAACAGCTACGGGGCTACCTCGATTAGGACTGCCCGGCGGCGGTCACGGCGGCGCTCGGCTGCTCAGTGGCTACGGCGGCCGGCGGCGAGGCCGGGCCGATCGGGATCGGGGCGGAGGCGACCATGTGCGCCAGGTCGGAGACGGCCATCGTGCAGCCGTTGCCGGCCGGCTGGTGGCCGCAGACCTGGAAGGTGGCGACCACGTCCGCCCCGGAATCCCCCGGAGCCGTGAGGCGCCGTCAGAAGCCCCGCCGGGCACCGTCACCGGCTCAGTGGTGGAAGCCCGTCCTCGGTGGCACACCGAGCTCCCGGAGCGGGCCGGGCTGGCGCCGCAGCTCCGGCAGCAGCCGGCCGAGGTCGGCGAGCAGCAGGTCGGCCAGGTCCCTGGAGAAGCCGTTGCGGCAGACCACCCGCAGCACCGAGAGGTCCTGCAGGTTCTCCGGGAAGGTGTACGCGGGCACCTGCCAGCCGCGTTCACGCAGCCGCCGGGAGACGTCGAAGACGTCGAAGGGCACGTCCTCGGTGGTGGTGAAGGCGAAGACCGGCAGCTGGTCGCCGCGGGTCAGCAGCCGGAAGCCGCCGAGCGCCTCGATCCGCCCGGCCAGGTAGACCGCGACCTCGCGGCAGGCGCCCTGGACGGCCCGGAAGCCGTCCCGGCCGAGCCGCAGGAAGACGTAGTACTGCGCGACCACCTCGGCGCCGGGGCGGGAGAAGTTCAGGGCGAAGGTCGGCATCTCGCCGCCCAGGTAGTTGACCCGGAAGACCAGTTCCTCGGGCAGCGCCTCCTTGTCGCGCCACAGGGCCCAGCCGACGCCCGGGTAGACCAGGCCGTACTTGTGGCCGGAGGTGTTGATCGAGGCGACCCGGGGCAGCCGGAAGTCCCAGACCAGCTCGGGGTCGAGGAAGGGCGCGACCATGCCGCCGGAGGCGCCGTCCACGTGCACCGGGACGTCCAGACCGGTGCGCTGCTGGAGCTCGTCCAGGGCCGCGCAGATCTCCGCCACCGGCTCGTAGGAGCCGTCGAAGGTGGAGCCGAGCACGCCCACCACGCCGATGGTGTTCTCGTCGCAGAGCGCCACCGCCTGCTCGGGGCCGAGGTGGTAGCGCTCGCCCTCCATCGGCGCGAGGCGCGGCTCCACCTCCCAGAAGTTGCAGAACTTCTCCCAGCAGACCTGCACATTGACGCCCATGACCAGGTTGGGCCGGGCGCCGGCCGCGTAGCGCTCGGGGTTGCGGCGCATCCAGCGGCGCTTGAGGGCGAGGCCGGCCAGCATGCAGGCCTCGCTGGAGCCGGTGGTGGAGCAGCCGACCGTGCCGTCCGGGTCGGGGGCGTGCCAGAGGTCGGCGAGGATCGCCACGCAGCGCCGCTCCAGTTCGGCGGTCTGCGGGTACTCGTCCTTGTCGATCATGTTCTTGTCCAGGCACTCGGTCATCAGCCGGATGGCCTGGACCTCCATCGACGTGGTGACGAAGGTCGCCAGGTTGAGCCTGGCGTTGCCGTCGAGCAGCAGCTCGTCGTGGATCAGCTGGTAGGCCGTGTCGGCCGGCACCGGCCCGTCGCCCAGCCGGTGCAGCGGCGGTGCCAGCTCCATCGGGCCCAGCGGGTCGGCCGTGCCGACGAACGGACTGACGGTCAGCCGGCGGTCGTCGCCGGCTCCCTTGTGCAGCGCCATGAGGTCGTGCCGCCCTTCACTGCGATGGCCGCGTGGCCTCCCACGCTGCCATCGGCCGGCGGGTGACGCATCTTCACCGGCCCGGCTACGCGGTCTCCGGGTGGATCTGCTCGCGGGCGGCCCGGTACTGCTGGCGCACCGCCGAGCCGACCGGGAGGTCCTGCTCGGGGTCGGGCGTGACGGTGACGGCCTCCGGCAGCTCCCAGCGCGGCGGCTGGGAGGTGCCCGCGAGCGCCCAGGCGGCCTGCCGGGCCGCGCCGCGGGCCGCGTGGGCCCCCGGCGGCGGGACCACGACGGGGATGCCGAACAGCATCGGAGCGATCCGGCGGACGGCCGGCAGCCGCCCGGCCGCGCCGAGCAGGAAGACCCGCTTCACCGCCACGCCCTGGGCGCGCAGCACGTCCAGCGCGTCCGCGATGTTGCAGAGCATGCCCTCGACGGCGGCCCGGGCCAGGTGCTGCGGGGTCATCGACTCGGTCCGCAGCCCGGTGAGCGTGCCGGCCGCGTGCGGCAGGGCGGGCGTCCGCTCGCCGTCCAGGTAGGGCAGCAGCACCACCCCGTACGCGCCGGGGGAGGACTGCAGGGCCAGCTCGCTCAGGCCCGCCAGGTCCTGGCCGAGCAGGGCGGCGGTGGAGCGGAGCACCTGGGCGGCGTTCAGGGTGGCGACCATCGGCAGGTGGCGGCCGGTGGCGTCGGCGAAGGACGAGACCAGCCCGGTGGCGTCCACCACGGCCTGCTCGTGCACCGCGAAGATCGTCCCGGAGCTGCCGAGCGAGACCACGGCGTCGCCCGGCCCGAGGCCGAGGCCGAGCGCGGCGGCCATGTTGTCCCCGGTGCCGGCCGAGATCAGCAGGCCCTCGGGGGTGTGCCCGGCGGGCTCGGCGGGGCCGAGCACGTCGGGCAGCCGCAGCTCGTGACCGAGTGCCAGCTCCACCAGGTCCTGCCGGTACTCGCCGGTGATCGGAGACCAGTAGCCGGTGCCGGAGGCGTCTCCCCGGTCGGTGGTGCGCCGCTTGGGGTGGCCGAGCAGCTGCCAGACCAGCCAGTCGTGCGGCAGCAGCACCTCGGCCACCCGGCGGGCCGCGGCGGGCTCGAACTCCGCCAGCCAGCGCAGCTTGGCGATGGTGTACATGGGGCCGGGGACGGCGCCGATGGCGGCGGTCCACGCGGCCGGGCCGCCGAGCGCGTCCAGCAGGGCGGCCGCGGCGCCGCTGGAGCGCGGGTCGTTCCAGAGGATCGCGGGCCGCACCAGCACGCCGCCGGCGTCCAGGCCGATCATGGCGTGCTGCTGCGCGCTGACGCCGATCGCCCGGACGCCCTCCAGCAGGCCGCCGGCGGCCGCGTCGCCCAGCGAGTGCAGCCAGATCTGCGGGTCGGCCTCGCCGGGCCGGACGTCGGGGCCCTCCGGCACGGGGTGCGGCGCCTTGCCGGACCGCAGCACCGCGCCGGTCTCGGTGTCGCACGCGACGATCCGGGTGCGACTGGTCGAGCTGTCTATCCCCGCGACGATGGCCATGTCGAGATCATGCCTCAGCCCGGGCCCGGACGCGGTCGGCGCGGGCAAGTTTTGTCCGTCCGGTACCTCCGGCGTGGGGCCCGGGAGGGCCGGCCGTCACCAGGCCGTCACCGTCCCGTCACGGACGGAAGGTACCCCAGCTGTCGTCCTCGACCCGGGGGCGGTTGAAGTACGGCACCCGGTCGGCGACGGACTGCGGCAGCCGGTCGCCCACCTTGCCCGCGACGGCACCGGCCGCCTTCCCGGCCACCGCGCCGGCCTGGTGCTTCGCCTTGTCGGCCGCGCTCTGCACCTTGGGGTTCTGGGCGACCTGCCGGGTCACCTTGGCGATCTGCTCGTAGCGCTGGCGCCCGGCCCGCGAGCCCAGGACGTAGCCCGCTGCGAGCCCGACGATCAACGACAGCTTCCACATGATCGGATTCCACCCTCTCCTGGCGGCCTCTGCCGCATTGCCCTACCCGTCCGCCGGGGCGGCGAACCGTCCGCGCCCCCAGCATCCCCCGGGGTCCTTGTGGGGCGCGCGCGGGGCGCGCCGGGCAGGGGCCCGCCGGGGAGGCCGGGGAAAGCGATTGGCGGACCACCCCCCCGAGTGCGCTAATGTATGTCCCGCAGCGAGCGCCGAGGAACCCGGGAAGCCGGGCCCGAAGCGGAAGCTCGATCCCCCATAGCTCAATTGGCAGAGCAGCCGACTGTTAATCGGCAGGTTATTGGTTCGAGTCCAATTGGGGGAGCTCAGGTGGCAGGCCTCTGGGTCGGCCGTCCTGGCCGTGGTACGGCAGTGGTGTACCGCGATCCCGCATAGCTCAATTGGCAGAGCAGCCGGCTGTTAACCGGCAGGTTTTTGGTTCGAGTCCAAATGCGGGAGCTGCATCGGGTCCGCCCGGTGACTGCTCAGAGCGAAGGCCCCTCGGACGACCGGGGGGCCTTCGTGTTGCCCCGCCCCCCTGCCTCCTGTGTTTCACCTGCGGCCCCCGGCGGCCCGGCCGGTTCAGGCGGTGGCCTGCCGGTACAGCTCGGCGACCCGGTTGTCGAAGGCGATGCTGTACGAGGTGCCGGGGCTGTCGCCGCCCTCCTGGTAGCCGCCGATCACCCCGATCACCGCGCCCGCCGTGGTGACCCACGGGCTGCCGCTGGTGCCGTCCGTGTAGCCGCGGCAGTCGAACCGCTCCTGGGTCGGGCTCTGTGAACTGGTCAGGGCCGAGCAGGTGATCGGCTCGTCGCCGGTGTTGGGGTAGCCCGTCACCGAGACCGTGAGCCCGAAGCCCTGTCCGGTGCCCAGCGGATTGCCGCCGACCGTGTCCTCGATCTCCCGGCCGTCCACCGGCCGCACGGTGACGAACGCCACGTCGTACTCCGGGTCGTCGCCCTCGGCCCAGCGCGGATCGACGGTGACCGAGGCGACCGGCCAACTCCCGTGGGGCGAGTACCCGTTGCGGTAGCCGGGAGTGAACACCAGGCCGTCCAGCAGGCCGATCCGGCGGCTCTGCACGCAGTGCGCGGCGGTCACCAGCAGATTGCGCCTCGGGCTGGTCACCACACTCGCGGTGCAGGCCCGGGGCCCCTGCGCGGTGCGGACCGAGAGGGTGCCGATCCGGTCGCCCGCCGGGGTCTGCGGCGCCACCTCGGCGGTTCGCGACTCCTCGCTCCCGCCGCAGGCGGTACCGGTGGCAAGCAGCAGGGCCGCCAGCGCGACCGTCCGTGCCGCGAGCACGGGCCGTACCGGGCGGGAGGCCATCGGGGTTCCGTCCTGTCCTCGGGGCGGGCACTGCGGGTCGTGCGTACCGCCGTTCGTGAGGAAGATCTACCAGTCCGCGCCCGGCGGCGCCACTGCCGACCCGTCCGGCCCCGGCGGTTATCCCGTGGCGCGGTCGTACAGGGCCTGGACGCGGTCCCCGAAGTAGCTGCTGTACGAGGTGTCCGGGCTGTCGCCGCCCTCCTGGTAGCCACCGATCACCCCGACCACGGTGCCGGTTCTGGTGGCCGGGTCGAAGTCGGTCACCCAGGGGCTGCCGCTGGTGCCGCCGGTGTAGTCGGGGCAGTCGATCCGCAGTTGGGTGGGGCTCTGCTCGACGGTGGTGTTGGCACAGGTGATCGGCACATCGCTGGTGCCGGGGTAGCCGGTGACCCGCACCGGCAGCCGGTGGCCGCGGTTGACGCCCAGCTTGTTCGCGCCGAGCACCTGCTGCACCTGCTGCCCGTTCTGTGACTGGACGACGGCGAAGGCGACGTCCACGTCCGGGTCGGCACCGTTCTTCCAGGCCTGGTCGACGGTGACGGCGAGCAGCGGCCAGACGCCGCTCGGGGTCCCGCCGTCCCGGTAGCCGGGCACGAACACCAGGTCGCCGCGCTGGCCGAGCCGGGGGTCCCAGACGCAGTGCGCGGCGGTGACGATCAGGTTGAGTCCGGCGCTGTCGACCACGCTGGCGGTGCAGAAGTGGTCGCCTTCGGCGTTGCGGGTGAAGACGGCGCCGACCAGCCCGTTGAGCACGGTGGGCTTGGCGGTGCGGGTGACACCGGTCTGCCGGCCGAGCGCGGCCCGCAGCCGCTGCCTGCTCCATCCGTGGGTGTCGGCGGACGCCGAGGGCGGGTGCGAACTCACCGTCGGTGTGCCGCCGCCGGGCCCCGCCGGGGTGGTGCAGCCCGCCGCGGCCAGCACCGTCACCACGACGCCCGCCGCCACCGCCTCACGTACCGTCATCCGCCCAGGCTCCCCGCCTCGTGGTGCCCTCATCAACCGGTTGCTCCGCCCGGGGAGGCGCGAATCCGTGCGTGCCGATGTGCGCCCCCGGCGCGCACCAGGGGTGACCGACCGGCTATGCTGCCCGGGACGGCCATTCGGGGCTGTCTGCTGCTGCCGCGACCGGACCACCGGCGTGCACGGCGAACCGGGGCGGTAGCTCAGCCGGTTAGAGCAGGGGACTCATAATCCCTTGGTCGTGGGTTCGAGTCCCACCCGCCCCACTATCAGATGTAACAGATCATCTGACAAATGGTGTGGCTGACCTGCAGAAACATGCCACTCTCTGGATCTGACTGTAGAGCAGGACGGCTCGTTCCGGGGCCCGCCACGCCGAGATTCACCCGGATGGGAACGCCATGGGAACGGGCGGGGGCAGGAACGCCGACGCCCCCCCCGGCGGGGAACTCCTTTCGCAGCGCCGCCCGCCGTTCGCGCGCCCTTCCGTATCCTGGCCCGATGCTCGAACCCGCGCTGCTGCCGACCCCGCTGGTGGACTGTACCGACGGGGCGCTGGCGCGGGCCGGGGTGGAGCTGCGGCTCAAGCGGGACGACCTGCTGCACCCCACGGTGCCGGGCAACAAGTGGCGCAAGCTCGGGCCGAACCTGGCGGCGGCGGTCGAGCAGGGGCATACCCGGCTGCTGACCTTCGGCGGGGCCTACTCCACCCATCTGCGCGCGGTCGCGGTGGCCGCGGCGGCGCTGGGCCTGGAGAGCGTCGGACTGGTCCGGGGCGAGGAACTGGCCGGGGCGCCGCGCAACTGGTCGCTGCGGGCGGCCGAGGCGGCCGGCATGGAGCTGTCCTTCCTCTCCCGGGCCGTGTACCGGGAGACGGCGGGCCGCTGCGGGACGGACCCGGCGGTCGAGGCGGAGCTGCGGCGGCGGTGGGGCCCCTGCCTGGTGCTGCCGGAGGGCGGCTCGAACCCGCTGGCCGTGATCGGTGCGGCGGCCGTCCCCGCCGAGCTGCCCGGTCTCGGTGCGCGGGACGTGGTCTGCTGCCCGGTGGGGACCGGTGGCACCCTCGCCGGGATCGCGGCCGGCCTGCCGGCGGGCGCCCGGGCGCTGGGCGTGGCGGTGCTGCGCGGTGGCGCCGGCTATCTGGAGGGCGAGGTCGCCCGGCTGCACCGGGCCGCGTACGGACGCGAGTTCGGCAACTGGTGGATCGACCACGGCCACCACGGCGGCGGCTACGGCCGGGTGCCGGCCGCGCTGGAGGCCTTCGCCGACGGCTTCGAGCGGCGCCACGGCATCGCCCTGGAACGCCGCTACGTCGCCAAGCTCCTGGCCGCCCTGTACGACCTCGCCGCCGCCGGCGCCTTCCCGGCGGGTACCCGGCTGACCGCCGTGATCACCGGCCTGCCGGACCCGCGGTAGCCGCGCCCGGTCCCGCCCGGGCTCCCGCGCCGGTCCCGCGGCCTCAGCCGAAGGTCAGGTCGGCGCAGGGGTCGGTGTCGGCGCTGCGCGAGTTCTCGGCGATGCCGCTGGGGACACCGCCCGGCGTACCGCCCGGTGCGGAGGCGGCGGGAGTCGCGCCACCCGGGGCACCGTCGGGGGCACCGGCGGCGGCCGTCGGGTGGTAGTCGCGGCCCAGGGTCACGGTGATCCCCCCGGAGCCCGGCTCCTCGACCAGCCGCGCCTGCGGGAAGAGCGGCGTCAGCTGCTCGGCGGCGGCCTTCAGCGCGGGGTCGTACGCGATCTCGGTGTTCAGCCGGCCGCCCTTGGGGGCGTCCAGGGTGACGTTCTGGAAGCCCTTGGCGCGGATCGCCTCGGCGCCCTTCCCGGCCAGCCCGGGAGTGCCGACACCGTTGACCACCAGGACCGGTACGGCCGCCTGCTCGGGCGCCAGCGGGGTGGGCGTGGCGGTGGCCGCGGCGGAGGCGGACGGGGACTCGGTCGGGGAGCCGTTCACCTGGCCGGTGCTCTGCCCGTCCAGCGTGCGGTCCTCGCGCAGCAGCCGCCAGAGCGTGTCCACATCGGGGTGGACCAGGGCGACCCGGTTGCCGGCGAAGCGCCAGGGGGTGGTGACGAAGGTGATGTCGGCGAGCTTGATGTTCTGCAGCGACTGGGCGAAGTCCACCAGCTTCATCGCGGTGCCCAGGCTCTCGTCCACGGTGAGCGAGCGGGTGGCCGCGTCGGCCAGCGGGAGCAGGGTCGGCAGGGAGAAGCCGAGGCCCTGGATCTTCTTGATCATCGAGGAGAGGAAGGCCTGCTGGCGCTTCATCCGCCCGATGTCGGAGTTGTCGCCGAAGCCGTACCGGGCCCGCAGGTAGTCCACCGCGGGCTGCCCGGAGATCTTCTGCATGCCCTTCTTGAGCTTGATGTTGTGCGAGTTCACGTCGTTGGGGACGCAGACGTCCACGCCGTTGATCGCGTCGGTCATCGCGGCGACGCCCTTGAAGTCGACCACGATGGTGTGGTCGATCCGCAGGCCGGTCAGCGCCTCGACGGTGTTCTGCGTACAGGCCGGGTTCCCCTGGGGGAACTCGCCTATGGTGAACGCCGAGTTGAACATCTGGTTCGTCTTCGGCTCCGTCCACCTGCCGCTCTGCAGCTTGCAGGACGGGATGGTCACCAGGGTGTCCCGGGGTATGGAGACGCCGACGGCGTGCTTGTGGTCGGCGTATATGTGCAGCAGGATCGCGGTGTCGGAGTGGCCGACGCCCTCCTCGCCGCCGCCGAGGTCGGCGTTGCCGTCGTCCCGGGTGTCCGAGCCGAGCAGCAGGATGTTGACCGGCACCGAGGCGCCCGGTGTGACCGGGACGGGGGCCGGCGGCCGCTCGGTGGCGACGCCGCCCGCGTCGAAGGTGGTGATGTTGGTGTCCAGCCGGTGGTAGAACCAGGCACCGGCGCCCGCCACGGACAGCACCAGTACGGCCGCGAGGCCCACGGCGGTCCGTACGATGCGCCGCCTTCGCGGGCTGCTGCTCATCGTTTCCGGCCCCCGTCTTCCGTCTTCTCGTCTCGGCTTCCCGCGCCGCCTGCCGCCCTCCGGGCAGACCGGTGCCAAAGTCTCGAACATTAGACGTTTCGGCGAAGTGTTCGGTTACATCCGACAGGCGGCCAATTCGGCCGGATCCGCCGTAGGGGCTGTGATGCTTCTCACGCCCCCGGGCCGGAGGCCCCCGCGAGCATCCGGCGGAGCAGGTCGCGCAGGACGGTCCGCTCGTCCGCACCGAGGGCGGCGAGCGGTTCGCGGGCGAAGTTCAGCGACTCGCGCAGTTCCTCGGAGGCGGCCGCGCCGGTGTCGGTGGCGGCGACCAGCTTGACCCGGCGGTCCTGCCGGTCGGCCTCCCGGGTCACGAAGCCGCGCGACTCCAGGCGGTCGACGATGCCGGTGATGTTGGACGGCTCGCAGCTGAGCGTCTGCGCGATGTGGCGCATCGGCATCGGACCGCGCCGCAGCAGGGCGAGGACCTTGGCCTGCGCGCCGGTGAGCGAGCGGGCGGCGGCGGCCTCCTCGTACTCGCGGTGGAAGAGCGCGACCAGATTGGCCATCAGGTCGACGACCTCACGGGTGATCTCGTCGGGCTGCGGCATGGCGGTCCCGGCCTGCTGGGTGTCCATGGGGGACAGTCTACCGGAACAGTTGACAACATGAACCTTTCATGTCCATCGTTACTTCAGTCGCTCAACCTTTCAGGTCGAGCGGTAATCGCCCGGGGATCACCCGGAACCTCAAGGAGCACACCTGATGGCAGAGCAGGCAGCGCCCGCCACCGCCCGTGAATGGCACCTCACCGCCCGCCCGGAGGGCTGGCCGGTCCCGACGGACTTCGCGCTGGTCGAGGTGCCGGTCCGGGCCCCCGGCCCGGGCGAGATCCTGGTCCGTAACGCCTATCTCTCGGTCGACCCCTACATGCGCGGCCGGATGTCGTCGCGCAAGTCGTACGCGGAACCGTACGAACTGGACAGGCCGATGCTGGGTGGCGCGGTCGGCCGGGTCGTCGCCTCGCGGGCGGAGGGTTTCGCCGAGGGTGACCATGTCCTGCACTCTTTCGGCTGGCGCGAGTACGCGACGTTCGAGGCCAGGGCGTCGGTCAAGGTGGACCCGAACGCCGCGCCGCTCTCCACCTACCTGGGTGTGCTGGGCATGCCGGGTCTGACCGCCTACGCGGGTCTGACGCGGATTGCGGAGATCAAGGCCGGCGACGCGGTGTTCGTGTCCGGCGCCGCCGGCGCCGTGGGTGGCATCGTCGGCCAGATCGCCAGGCTGAAGGGTGCGGCGCGGGTGATCGGCTCCGCCGGCTCGGACGAGAAGGTCAAGCTCCTCGTGGAGGAGTACGGATTCGACGCCGCGTTCAACTACAAGAACGGTCCGGTCGCCGAGCAGCTTCAGGCGGCGGCTCCCGGCGGCATCGACGTGTACTTCGACAATGTGGGCGGCGAGCACCTCGAAGCGGCGATCGACTCGATCAACCTGCACGGGCGCATCGCGGTGTGCGGCATGATCTCGCAGTACAACGCCACTGAGCCGACCCCGGCCCCCCGCAACCTCGCGCAGATCATCGCCAAGCGCTTCCGCATGGAGGGGCTGCTCGTGGGTGACCACTACGACCTTCAGCCGAAGTTCGTCGAGGAGGTCTCCGCGTGGGTGCGCTCGGGTGAGCTGAAGTACCGCGAGACGGTGACCCAGGGCATCGACAGTGCGGTCGACGCCTTCCTCGACCTGCTGCGCGGCGCCAACACCGGCAAGATGCTGGTCCGCCTGGACGGCTGACGCCGGATCACGACCGCGACCGCCCCGCCGCCCACCCGGGCGCGGGGCGGTTTGCGCACCGGGCGCGGGGAGCCGGGCCGCACTACCGCATTCCGGTCGGATCCGAAAGTGCGTCATCCATCGTGCAGGGCGGCGCGGTACGGTGGTCCCGCCTGGCGATGGGGCCGTTCGGGGGAGAGATCCGACCGGGGGGTGGACCTCGTTGAGGATTCGACTAGCATTGAGCGAAAGCCTGTCCGTTTTGCTCAAATTAGTGGCTTAATGTCGGCTAGCGTGGGTAACTGTGGATCAACTGCAGGCACGAGGCAGCTGGGGAAGGCGACCCTCGTCCACAGCCTGGAGGTCCCGGTGACGACACGTGGAGTCCTGTACATCCACTCCGCGCCCCGCGCGCTGTGCCCGCACGTCGAGTGGGCCGTAGCGGGGGTGCTTGGTGTGCGGGTGAGCCTGGACTGGATCCGCCAGCCGGCCTCGCCCGGACACTGGCGTGCCGAACTCTCCTGGAAGGGGGAGCCCGGCACGGCCTCGAAGCTCGCCTCCGCGCTGCGCGGCTGGCAGCTGATGCGGTACGAGGTGACCAGCGAGCCCTGCGCCACGGCGGAGGGCGAGCGGTACAGCAGCACGCCCACGCTCGGCATCTTCCACGCCGTCACGGGCATTCACGGCGACATCCTGATCCCCGAGGACAGGCTCCGCGCCGTGCTGCTCCGCGCCCGCAGCGAGGGCGCCGACCTGGAGGCCGAGATCTCCCGGCTGCTCGGCAAGCCCTGGGACGACGAGTTGGAGCCCTTCCGGTACGCCGGCGAGGGCGCCCCGGTGCGCTGGCTGCACCAGGTGGTCTGAGCGACCGGTCCGCTCGGGCCCGAGCGGACCGGCGGACGCGAAAGGGGTCCGGCGCTCGCGATGAGCGCCGGACCCCTTCGTGTGGGCCGGGCCGGACCTCCGTCACGGAAGGCCGGGCCCGCCCCGAGGGCCTCAGACGGTGCGGAAGGCCAGCACCACGTTGTGGCCGCCGAAGCCGAACGAGTTGTTCAGCGCCGCGATCCGCCCCTCGGGCAGCCGGCGGGCCTCGTCGCGCACGATGTCCGCGTCCACGTCGTCGTCCAGCTCCTCGACGTTGATGGTCGGCGGGGCGATCCGGTTGTACAGGGCCAGCACGGTGGCGACGGTCTCGATACCGCCGGCGCCGCCCAGCAGGTGACCGGTCATCGACTTGGTGGCCGAGACGGCGATGTGGTCGAGGTGCTCGCCGAGCTCCTTGCGCAGCGCCTTCAGCTCGGCCGTGTCACCCTGCGGGGTCGAGGTGGCGTGCGCGTTCACGTGCACGATCTCGGCCTTGTCCAGCTGGTTGCGGTCGAACAGGTCGGCGAGCGCGCGGGCCACGCCGGCACCGGTGGGTTCGGGCTGGGCGATGTGGTGGGCGTCCGAGGACAGGCCCTGGCCCACGGCCTCGCAGTAGATCCGGGCACCGCGCGCCTCGGCGTGCTCGATCGACTCCAGCACGACCACGCCCGCGCCCTCGCCGAGCACGAAGCCGTCCCGGCCCTTGTCGTACGGGCGGGAGGCGCGCTGCGGCTCGTCGTTGTTCTTGGACATCGCCATCATGTTGGCGAACGCGGCGATCGGCAGCGGGTGGATCGCGGCCTCGGTACCGCCGGCCACCACGACGTCGGCGCGGCCGGAACGGATCATCTCGATCGCGTAGCCGATCGCCTCGGCGCCGGAGGCACAGGCGGAGACGGGGGTGTGCACACCCGCGCGGGCGCCGACCTCCAGACCGACGTTGGCCGCCGGGGAGTTGGGCATCAGCATCGGGACGGTGTGCGGGGAGACCTTGCGGGAGCCCTTCTCCTTCAGCACGTCGTACTGGTCGAGCAGCGTGGTGACGCCGCCGATGCCGGAGGCGATCACGGCGCCCAGACGCTCGGGGGTGAGCTTGGAGGAGTCGTCGGTGGCCGGGGTCTCGTAGCCGGCGTCGGCCCACGCCTCACGGGCGGCGATCAGCGCGAACTGCGCCGAGCGGTCCAGCCGGCGGGCCAGCGGACGGGGCAGGATCTCGCCCGGTTCGACGGCGGTGCGCGCGGCGATCCGGACGGGCAGGTCGGCAGCCCACTCCTCGGTCAGAACCGCCACTCCGGAACGCCCGGCGACCAGGTTCTCCCAGGTGGTGGCGGCGTCGCCGCCCAGCGGCGTGAAGGCGCCGATACCCGTGACTACCACGGTACGGTTTTCAGCGGTCACTGGATCTTCTTCTCTCACGTTTGTGCGGCGTTCGGCGGCGCGCCGGGGGGTGGGACCCGGCCGGGGCGCCCAACAGGGCGTCCCGGCCGGAGAGTCGGCCGGCTCAGGGAGCCGGCCGACGGTCAGACGTCGTCGAGTGAATCGAACGCGTCGATCGCTCAGGCGTCGGCGTTGGTGAGGATGTAGTCCACCGCGTCGCCGACGGTCTTCAGGTTCTTGACCTCGTCGTCCGGGATCTTCACGTCGAAGCGCTCCTCGGCGGCCACGACGACCTCGACCATGGACAGCGAGTCGACGTCCAGGTCATCGGTGAAGGACTTGTCGAGCTCGACGTCCTCGGTCGGGATGCCGGCGATCTCGTTGACGATCTCAGCGAGACCTTCCAGGACCTCGTCCTTGGTAGCCATACTGGCTGCTCCTCTTCGGTGTTGAATGCGGCCGCCCGGCGGACGGACGCAGGCTTGCGGGATAAGTGGGGCGAAACGCGCCTAGGGGAGCGTAACGACTGCCGCGGCGTAGACCAGACCCGCCCCGAACCCGATGATCAGTGCGAGGTCGCCGCTGGAGGCTTCGCCGCTCTCCAGCATGCGCTCCATCGCCAGCGGGATGGAGGCCGCGGAGGTGTTGCCGGTCTCGGTGATGTCGCGGGCGACCGGCACCGTGTCGGGCAGCTTCAGCGCCTTGATCATGGCGTCCGTGATGCGCATGTTGGCCTGGTGCGGAATGAACGCGCCGAGCTGGTCGGCGGTGATCCCGGCGGCGTCCAGCGCCTGCTGGGCCACCTTGGCCATCTCCCAGACCGCCCAGCGGAAGACCGTCTGACCCTCCATCCGCAGGGCTGGCCACTTGGTCTCCGGGCCCGCGCCGTTGACGGCGTCCTCCTTGGCGAAGGCGGTGTCCCAGGCCTGGGTCTGCGTGATGACGTCCTTCTGGGAGCCGTCCGAGCCCCAGATGACCTTGCCGATGCCGGGAGTGTCGGACGGGCCGACGACCGCCGCGCCCGCGCCGTCACCGAAGATGAATGCGGTCGAGCGGTCCGACTGGTCGGTCAGGTCGCTGAGCCGCTCGACGCCGATCACCAGGACGTACTCGGCGCTGCCGCCGCGGATCATGCCGTCGGCCAGGCTCAGGCCGTAGCCGAAGCCGGCGCAGGCGGCCGAGATGTCGAAGGCCGGGGCGGTGCCGCAGCCGAGCCGCTCGGCGATCTCGGTGGCGATCGCGGGGGTCTGCTTGAGGTGCGAGACCGTCGCGACGATCACGCCGCCGATCTGGTCCGGGGTGAGTCCGGCCTGGGCGATCGCCTTGCCGGAGGCCTGCACCGACATCTCGGCGACGCTCTCGTCCGGACCGGCCCAGCGGCGCTCGGCGATCCCGCTCCGGGTGCGGATCCACTCGTCCGAGGAGTCGATCCAGTTCAGCACCTCGGCGTTCGGGATCACCCGGACCGGGCGGTAGCCGCCGACACCGAGGATGCGCGAGTACTGCGCGCCGATGGCCGGGCGGATCTGAGGGGCGCTTCTCATGCCTCGTTCTCCTGGTCCTGACCGCCGTGCTCCGCGACCAGCTCACGGGCCTTGTCGAGGTCGGCGGGCGTCTTCAGGGCAAGCGTCGCCACACCCTTGAGGTTGCGCTTGACCAGTCCGGTGAGGGTGCCCGCCGGGGCGAGCTCGATGACGGCGGTCGCGCCCAGCTCCCGCAGGGTCTCCATGCACAGGTCCCAGCGGACCGGGTTGGAGACCTGCGACACCAGGCGGTCCAGCACGTCGGTACCGGACGACACGACCGCGCCGTCCCGGTTGGAGAGGTAGGTGACCTTCGGGTCGGCGACCGACAGGGTCGGGGCCAGCTTCGCCAGGCGCTCGACGCCCGGCGCCATGTGCTCGGTGTGGAACGCGCCGGCGACCTTGAGCGCGATCAGCCGGGCACCGGCCGGCGGGTCGGCCTTCAGGGCCTCCAGCTGGGCCAGCGTGCCGGCGGCGACGATCTGGCCGCCGCCGTTGTTGTTGGCCGGGGTCAGGCCGTGCTCGGCGAGCTTGGCCGCGACGGCCTCCGGCTCGCCGCCGAGGACGGCGATCATGCCGGTCTCGGTGGCCGCGGCGGCCTCGGCCATCGCCAGGCTGCGCTCACGGACGAAGGTGAGCGCGTCGTGCGCGGTGAGCACCCCGGCACCGGCGGCGGCGGTGATCTCACCGACGCTGTGGCCGGCCACGGCGCCGACCAGCGTCCGGGCGCTGTCCTCGTCCGGGAACAGTGCGTGGGCGGTCACCAGGCCGGCCGCGACCAGCAGCGGCTGGGCGACGGCGGTGTCCTTGATTTCCTCGGCGGACGCCTCGGTTCCGGCGTGCACCAGGTCGAGCCCGGCGACCTCCGACCAGCCGCGCAGGCGGTCGGCGACACCGTCGACCTCCAGCCAGGGGCTGAGGAAACCGGGGGACTGGGCACCCTGTCCAGGGGCGACGATTACGAGCACGGTTCAACCCTCTCTCGCCAGGCGCCCGGGGGCGGGTAGGCGACGGTAACGAAGAAAAGCATCCGGGATTGTCAGTTCCCTACATCGCGGTCAATTGTGCTCTCCAGCCGCGGCGAGTCGTCCCAGCGCCAGTGCGATGCGCAGCGTGAACGCCGAACGTACGTCGGAGGGAGCGTAGCCCGTGACGTCTGTCACACGTCGCAGCCGGTAGCGCACCGTGTTGGGATGGACGAAGAGCATCCGGGCGGCACCCTCCAAAGAGGAGGCCTGCTCCAGGTAGACACTCAGGGTCTCCAGGAGTGCCGAGCCCGCCTCGTCCAGCGGTGTGTAGATCTCCTCCACCAGCTGGCGGCGGGCCGCCTGGTCTCCGGCGAGCGCGCGTTCGGGCAGCAGGTCGTCGGCCAGCACCGGGCGCGGGGCGTCCGGCCAGGCGGCGCAGGCCCGCAGGCCGGCGGCGGCGGCGTGGGCCGAGCGGGTCGCCGACAGCAGGTCGGGCACGGTCGGGCCGACCACCACCGGGCCCGCCGCGAACTGGCCGATCAGCGCCCTGGCCGCGTGCACCGGCTCCTTGTCGCCGCCGACCACCACCACCAGGCGCTTGCCCAGCACCCCGGTCAGCACATGCAGCTTGGCGTACCGGGCGGCCCGGCGGATCGCCTCGACCACCAGCTCGCTGTCCCCGTCCGGGGCGCTGCCCATCACCACCCGGACCTGGCTCGGCTGGCCCCAGCCGAGCGCGGCGGCCCGGGAGAGGACTCCCTCGTCGGCGTCACCGGAGAGCAGCGAGTTGACGACCAGTGCCTCCAGCCGGGCGTCCCAGGCGCCGCGCGCCTCGGCCGCCTGGGCGTAGACCTGGGCGGTGGCGAAGGCGATCTCCCGGGCGTACACCAGGACGGACTCGCGCATGTCCGCCTCGTCACCGGGGGCGGCCACCTCCTCGATGGCCTCCTCCATCACCTCGATCGTGGTGCGGATCAGCTCCACGGTCTGGCGCAGCGTGATCGCCCTCGTCAACTCGCGCGGTGCGGTGCCGAAGACGTCGGTGGAGATGGCCTGCGGGGCGTCGGGGTGGCGGTACCACTCGGTGAAGGCGGCGATCCCGGCCTGGGCGACCAGGCCGATCCAGGAGCGGTGCTCCGGCGGCATCCGCCGGTACCAGCCGAGCTGGTCGTCCATCCGCGCGATCGCGGCCGTGGCCAGCTTGCCCGAGGATTTCTCCAGCCGCTTCAGCGTCGCGACCCGGCGCTCGGCGCGCTCGGCGGCGAGTCTGCGTTCCTGTACGGTCAGGCGCGGCGCCGCCCGGCCGGGCCGGTCCCGGCCGGCCCCGGACGTCGGGCTCTTCCCGTTCTTGTCGGGCTTGGCGTTCGGATCGCTCTTGGAGTTCGCGGAAGCGGCTGGCACAAGGACAAGACTGCCTCACCGGAGTGGCTGCTCGTGCACGCCCCCCGCCGGAGGGCCACGGTGGCGGCCGTCACACCCGCTACCGTGGAGGCCGTGACCGACGCCCCCGCCCGCCCCCGCGCCGACCTGCGCCGCACCGCCGAGCGCCACCTCTCGATCCCGGCCGAGGGCATCGAGACCAGACACGCGTTCTCCTTCTCGGGCCACTACGACCCGAAGAACACCCACTTCGGCGCGCTGCTGGCCTGCAACGAGGAACTGCTCGCCCCCGGCGCGGGTTTCGACGAGCACAAGCACCGGGACACCGAGATCCTCACCTGGGTGCTGGAGGGCGCGCTCGCCCACCGGGACTCCCGCGGTCACAGCGGGGTGGTCCGCCCCGGCATGATCCAGCACCTGAGCGCGGGCTCCGGTGTCACCCACACCGAACGCAACGTCGGCGGCGCCCGGGGGCCGGTCCGCTTCATCCAGATGTGGCTCCAGCCGGACGTCTTCGACGCGCCCCCGGTGTACGGGCTGCGCCGGGTGGAACCGGCGGACGGCGGGTTGACGCTGCTCGCCTCCGGCCTCGAACGGGACGCCGGGACGGACGCCCTGCGGCTGCGCCGTTCCGACGCCGCGCTCTGGCTGGCCACCGCGGGGCCCTGGCAGCCGCTGCCCGAACTCCCGGCCGCCGCATGGCGGTACGCCCATCTGACGGCCGGTTCGCTCGGCTACCGCACCGTGCCGGGCCCGCAGGGCGGCGGCCGGTCGATGGTGCCCGGCGACAGCGTCCGGATCACCGGCAGCGCCTTCGCGGACCCGACGGCCGGGGAGACCGGCGCCGAGCTGCTGCTCTGGGAGATGCACTCGCCGGTCTCGTACGGCTGAGCGGGGCCCGCGGTGGGCGGCCGGTGCGGCGCGCCCACCGGGCTTGCTCAGCCGCGCAGTTCGGCCAGGACGGCGTCGCTGAGGAGCGGCCAGGACTCGGCGGCCCACGGGCCGAAGTCCCGGTCGGTGAGCGCGACGCAGGCCACGCCCGCCTCGGGGTCGACCCAGAGGAAGGTGCCGGACTGGCCGAAGTGGCCGAAGGTGGCGGGCGAGTTGGCGGTGCCCGTCCAGTGCGGCGCCTTGCCGTCCCGGATCTCGAAGCCGAGGCCCCAGTCGTTCGGGCGGCGGTGGCCGAAGCCGGGCAGGACACCGCTGGTGCCCGGGAAGGCGACCTCGCGGGTGGCCGTGCGTACGGTGGACGGGTCCAGCAGCTTGGGCGCCTGCAACTCGGCCGCGAACAGCGCGAGATCGCCCACGGTGGAGAGACCGCCGGCTCCGGCGGGGGACTTGTGCGCGGTGTTGATCAGCGTCGAGCGCATGCCGAGCGGCTCGAACACCGCCTCGGCGGCGTACCGGCCGAACTCGATGCCGGACGCCTGGGTCAGGGTCTGTGCCAGCACGTCGAAGCCGGCGTTGGAGTAGAGCCGGCGGTTGCCCGGCTCGGCCATCACCCGCTGTTCGTCGAAGGCCAGCCCCGAGGTGTGCGCCAGCAGGTGGCGGACGGTCGAACCCGCGGGCCCGGCCGGGTCGTCCAGCTCGAAGACGCCCTCCTCGACCGCGACCAGGACGGCGTACGAGGTGAGCAGCTTGGTCACCGACGCCAGCGGGAACAGGTGCTGCTGCGGGCCGTGTCCGGCGAGCACCGCGCCGTCCGCGCCCCGTACCACCGCCGCCGCGGCGTTGGGCACCGGCCAGTTCTCGATCATCCGCAAGCTCTCCATGGGCCCGACTCTAACCGGGTGGTCCGAGCACCCGCGTGGGAGGCTTGCTTGGAGTGCACTCCAACTCGCTAGCGTCGTAGACACCGCTCACCACTGGGGGTTCCGATCATGGCAACGCTCGCGCCGATCGAGGTCGACCCGCGCACCTGTTCCGACGTGTTCAACCAGCCGGTCGGCGACCCGGACCGCACCCCGCGGCACAGCATCAGCGAGGTCGCGGCGGCCAGCGGACTGACCGCCCACACCCTGCGCTGGTACGAGCGGATCGGTCTGCTCGACCCGGTCGACCGCTCCGCCTCCGGCCAGCGCCGCTACTGCGACGCCGACCTGCACCGGCTGGCCTTCCTGGGCCGGCTGCGGCTGACCGGAATGACGGTGGCCGACATGCTCCGGTACGTCGAACTGGCCCGCCAGGGCGAGCGGACCTTCGAGGGACGGCGCGACCTGCTGGTCGCCCACCGCGAGGAGGTCCGGCAGCGCATCGCCGACCTGCACGCGACCCTCGCCGTGCTCGACTACAAGATCGATCTCTATGCCGGGAAGATCGCCGACCGCGGCGAACCGGCCCGCCGCCAGCAGAGGAAGAAGCAGAGCGCATGACTCTCCCCACCCTCCCCACCACCCAGCTGGGCACCGACGGTCCGTCCGTGGGCGTCCAGGGCCTCGGCTGCATGGGCATGAGCGAGTTCTACGGCCCGACCGACACCGCGGAGGCGCTCGCCACCCTGGACGCCGCCCTGGAGGCGGGCGTCACCCTCTTCGACACCGCCGACGCCTACGGCTTCGGCCGGAACGAGGAGTTGATCGGTCCGTTCGTCCGCGCCAACCGCGACCGGGTGGTGGTCGCCACCAAGTTCGCCATCGAGCGCAAGGAGGACGACCCGGCCCACCGGGGCATCCGCAACGACCCGGCGTACATCCGGGCCGCCGCGGACGCCTCGCTGCGCAGGCTCGGCGTGGACGTGATCGACCTCTACTACATGCACCGCCGCGACCCGGACGTGCCGCTCACCGAGTCGGTGGGCGCGATGGCCGAGCTGGTCCGGGCGGGCAAGGTGCGTCACCTCGGCCTCTCCGAGGTGACCGGCGCCGAACTGCGCGAGGCGTACGCGGTGCACCCGATCGCGGCCCTGCAGTCGGAGTGGTCGGTCTTCGCCCGGGACGTCGAGCGCTCGGCGGTGCCGGCCGCGGCCGAGCTGGGCGTCGCCTTCGTGCCGTACTCGCCGCTCGGCCGGGGCTTCCTGACCGGTTCGTTCGCCGCCGCCGAGGAACTGGCGGCGGACGACGTGCGCCGCACCCAGCCCCGGTACAGCGGGGCGAACGCGGCCGCCAACACCGCGCTGCTGGAGCCGATCCGGGAGATCGCGGCGGCGCGCGGGATCACCGCCGCCCAGGTGGCGCTCGCCTGGGTGCACCAGCGCGCCGAGGTGCACGGCCTGGCCGTGGTGCCGATCCCCGGCACCCGCAAGCGCAGCCGGCTCGCCGAGAACACCGCCGCGGCGACGCTGCGGCTCACCGCGGAGGAACTGGCCGCGCTGGAGCCGGTCGCGGCGAAGGTGGCCGGCGACCGCTACCCGAACATGGCCTTCACCTCGGTCGGCCGCGAGTAGCCGCGCGCCCGGTGCGGGGGCCGGCGGTCCGGTGCGGGGGCCGGCCGGTCCGGCCCCCGTTCCGGCAATCTCCCGGTAAAAGCTGACAACCGGCGTCAGGGTTTCTGGGATCCTCGTGCCATGAAGGCCGACCGCCTGCTCTCCATCCTGCTGCTGCTCCAGACCCGCGGCCGGGTGCCCGCCACCGAACTGGCCGAGCGCCTGGAGGTGTCGGTCCGCACCATCTACCGCGACGTCGAGGCGCTCTCGGCGGCCGGCGTCCCCGTCTACACCGAACGCGGCCGGCACGGCGGGATCAACCTGCTGCCCGGCTACCGCACCGACGTCAGCGGGCTCACCGCCGACGAGGCCCGCGCCCTGTTCGTGCTCTCCGCCCAGGGCGCGCACAGCGACCTCGGGCTGGACGGCGCGCTCGGCTCGGCGCTGCGCAAGGTGATGGCCGCGCTGCCGGCCCCGCACCGCCCGGCCGCCGAGCGGATCAGCGAGCGCGTCCTGGTGGACCCGGCCCGCTGGCTCCAGGCGGGCGTGCCCGCCGGACCGGACCTCGGCGAGCTGCAGTACGCCGTCTTCGCCGACCGCCGGCTGCGGCTGCGCTACCGGCACAGCGGCACCTCGGGGCCCGCCGAGTACACCGTCGACCCGTACGGCCTGGTGAGCAAGGCGGCCGTCTGGTACCTGGTGGCCGATCTGCGCGGTGAGCCCCGGCTGTTCCGGGCCGACCGGGTGCTGGCCGCCGAGACCGCCGAGGAGCCGGTGCGCCGCCGTCCCGGTCTCGGTCTGGGCGAGGTCTGGGCGGTGCTGCGCGAGCAGGTCGAACGGCTGCCCAAGGAGGTGTCGGTCAAGGTCCGGGTGCGGCGCGCCCGGCTGGACATGTTCATCCGCCTCCACGGGACCAGGCTCACCGCGCCGCCGCCCGAGTGGGGTACCGGGCCCGCCGACGAGTGGGTCGAGCTCGCCCTGGGCTTCCAGTCGCTGCCGGCCGTCCGCTCGCTGCTCTCCTTCGGCGGGGACGCCGAGGTGCTCTCACCGCCCGCCGCCCGGCGGGAGATGGCCAGGGTCGCCGCCGAGGCCGCCCGGCTCTACCCGGACCGCGGGGCGGCCCCCGGCCGGGGCAGGGCGTCCGACCGGCCGCAGTCCGCCAGGGAGCGGAGGGTTCAGGCCCCGGCCGTCGGGCGGACCACCTCGTCGTAGTGGCCGAGCGAGATGGCCGCGAAGTTGTGCAGGCTGTCGGTGCCCTCGGTGAAGTAGCCGTTGTGGCCGGAGGCCCGGGCGGAGGAGATCTCCTCGGCGCCGAAGCCGGTCGAGGTCGGGTCGGCGCCGTGGCCGAGCCCGCCGACCTCCAGGTACGGCACGTTGCCGATCCAGTCGCTGCCGTTGCGGGTGGCCCAGACGTGCACGCCGGCGCCCAGTTCGGAGGTGGTCTGCACTCCCATGCCGGGGCTGCCGAACACCACCAGGTCGGTGACCCCGGAGGTGTCGGACGGCGAGGCGGCCGCCCGCGGGATGTCGGGGGCGGCGTTGCCGCAGACCACCGAGCCGTAGGAGTGGCAGAGCAGCGACGGCGGGGCGTCCGGCCGGGTGGTCTCCTTCAGCCCGGCGAGCAGCCGTTCCAGCCGGGGCGCGGCGATGTCGGCGAGCCGCGAGGTGACGGCGTCCGGACCGAGTCCGGAGGGGGTGACGTAGCCGGTCCAGGCGATCACCGCGGTCCGGGTGCGGGGCGACTGCCGCCGCTCCTCGGCGTACAGCGCGCGGGCCATCCCGGCGGGGGAGCGCAGCGGTTCGGCGGTCTGGTCGAAGTGGCCGAGGTCGGCGTCCGAGCCGGGGACCAGGACGGAGATCCGGTCGGCGTCCGCGAGATCGCCCCAGACCTCGGTGACCAGGCCGCGGCCGCGCGGGTCGAAGGCGAGGACCTGGCGGTCGGGGGCCAGCAGGTGCTCGATGTCGTTGGCGCGGGAGACGGCCAGCGCGCGCAGGTCGGAGTCGAGCTTCCGGTTGTTGGCGCGGTCCCGGGCGTGGTCCCGCTCGGCGGCGAGGGCGATCCGGTTGGCGCGGTAGCGCAGCTCCACCGGGGCGCCGTCGAAGTTGCCGACGACCAGCGGGTAGTCCTGGATCAGCCGGTCCAGTTCGGTGGGGGCGAGCGACGTGAAGAACTCGGCGGCGGCGGCCGGGGTGGTGGTGGCCGGGTCGGGCAGACCGCGGCCGAAGGAGTGGTCCTCGACCCAGGCGGCGCTGCCGGCCGGAGGCGTGGAGATCGCCAACTGCTCGGTGGACGCGGCGGCCTGGGCCGCCGCCGCACCGGCGTCGGCGAGCACGGCGCAACCCGCGAAGGCGCCGATCAGTACACGCTTCCACCGCCGACGGCGCATCGCGTCAACTCCCTAGGGGCCCGTCACCGTTCCGCGGGCGGGGGCCCGGAGGGTGCTACGACTGCCAACTTCCCTTCGCAAGCCTAGGGCGCCCGGAGGAGTGATGGACCCGCCCTAAACTGTGTTTAGCATCACATGAACCGCCGGTGTCCGGGCGGCGTCACCGGGCCGCCTCCGCGTCGAACTCCTTGACGAGCCGCTTCGGTGCGGTGCGCCGCCAGGCGTCGGTCAGCAGGTCGCGCAGCTCGTCCGGGTCGACCAGGTCGAGCCGGACGCCCACCCAGCCGTGCCGCCCGACGTACTGGGGGAAGGAGAACACCTCGGGCTCGGCGGCGAGCAGCTCGGCCTGGTCCTCCCGGGAGGCCTTCACGCTGACCGTCCCGCCGTCCGGCGAGCCCATCGCGAAGATCTTCGAGTGGACCCGCAGCGTCTCGATCTCCCAGGTCGGCTCCTGGACGGCCTGCGGCAGGGCCAGCGCCATCGCGCGGAACTCATCGAACGTCACCATGGCGGCAGGGTAGGGCAGCGGACCGACACCGCGCCCCGGAACGCACGGCGTTCCGGGGCGGCGGCCGCTCCGGCGCTGGTCAGACCAGACCCAGCGCGTACGCGGCGAAGAGCGCCGCCGCGGCCCCGGCCACGGCCTTCCAGGCGCGGGAGAACGCCGTCCAGGGCCCGTCGAACCGGCGGGTGAACCACCCGATCGTCACCAGGACGGCGCCGAACAGCGGGAGCAGCGCCAGCCGGGCGGCCACCCAGCCCAGAGTCGACGGTGCGGTGGTCAGCCCCGGCACCGCGCCCAGGGCCGCCGCACCGGGCACCGCGACGGCGAGCATCGCGCTCTGGTGCCAGCAGAAGATCGTCATCGCCGAGAGGTTGACGGCCACCACCGGCAGCCAGAGCAGCGGCCGGCGCCCCAGCAGCCGGCCGAGCCGCTCGCGCAGCAGGACCGCCGCGCCGCACTGCACCGCCGCCAGCGCCAGGACCAGCAGGGACGGCGGGTGCGAGTTGGTCCGCTCGGCGCCGGGCACGCCGACCATGCTGGCCGGGTAGTGGAAGACCAGCAGCAGTACGGCGAACAGCGCACCGCCGCCGAGCAGCAGCAGCCGCGCGGCCGGGCGGCGCAGCCGGCCCTGCGCCCAGAGCACGCCCAGCTGGTAGCCGAAGAGCCAGCCCGGCAGCACGTTCACCAGCCCCACCCAGGACGGCACCGCGTCCGCCCAGGGCCCGTACCGCCCCAGGTCGACCAGGGCGACGACGGCCACCAGCGCGCCCGCCGACCAGCCGCGCAGCCGGCGGCCGGCCGCCACACAGAGCGGGGTGAGCGCGGTCAGCCCCAGGTAGACGCCGATGTACCAGAGCGGCTGCACCACCAGCACCGAGCCGGTCCGGACGGTGTCGCCCGGCACTCCGAGCCGCTCCAGCAGCGGGATCAGCAGTGCCCAGACGGCCGTCACCCCGAGCACCGGGCGCAGCAGCCGCACCGCCCGGCCGCGCAGCCAGCCCGGGTACGTCACGCCCTTGGCGCGGGCCCGCTCCAGCGAGTGGACGGTGGAGTGGCCGCCGACCAGGAAGAACACACCGAGCATCTGGAGCACCCAGCTGAGCGGGGCGAAGAAGCCGAGCGAGCCGAGCGGGCTGGCGTTGTGCAGCGCGCCGTCGGGGGAGAGGGTGAAGCCGCCGAGCATCCAGTGGCCGACCGGGACGGCGAGCAGGGCGAGGGCGCGCAGCCCGTCCAGGGCGCGGTCGCGGGTCTCGGGGGTGCGGGCGTCGACCTGGTGGGCGGCGCGGCGCAGGGCGGTGAGCGGGTGGGCCATGGCGGTGCTCCTCACGGTGGCACGGGCGGGACGGGCGGGTCGGGCGCGGCTGGTCAGCGGCCGAGGGCGATGTCGGCGAAGGCCGCGAGGGAGGCGGTGCCGGGCGCGAAGTACCCGGTGTGGCCGTGCGAGCCGGTGGCGGGCAGCGGGCGGGCGCCGAAGGCGGGGCCGGTCGGGTCGGCGCCGTGGCCGAGGCCCAGGACGGAGACGAACGGCACGTTGCCGATCCAGTCGGAGCCGTTGCGGGCGGTGGCCCAGAGCGGGACCTCCGGGTCGAGATCGGCGGCCGAGCCGACGCCCATCCCGGGCGAGCCGAGCACCACCACCCCCGAGGACTGCGCGGGCCCCGGCCGGGCCAGCCCGCAGACCACCGAGCCGTAGCTGTGGCAGAACACCGTGGCGGGCGCGTCGGGCCCGGTGGTGACGGCGAGTCCGTCGAGCAGCCGGGCCAGCCGCTTCGCCCCGGCGTGGGCCAGCTTCTCGGTGGCGGCGTCCGGGCCCACGCCGACCGGGGTGGTGTAGCCGGCCCAGGCGATCACGGCGGTCCGTCGGCCGGTCGCGTCGTGGAGCGCGCGGGCCATCCCGGCCGGGGTGCCGTACGGGTCGGTGGCGCGGTCGAAGCTCAGCAGGTCGATGTCGGAGCCGGGCACGACGACGGCCGTCCGGCGGGCGGTGGCCAGGTCGCCGTAGACCTCGGCGACCTGGCCGCGGCCGCGCGGGTCGAAGGCGAGGATCTGCCGGCCGCCGTCGAGCAGGGTGCGGTAGCGCTCGGCGCGGGCGCGGGCGGCGGCGTGGTCCTGCGGGGTGCGCGCCGGGTCGGTGGCGCGGGCCAGTTCGCGGCCACGCTCCTCGGTCAGGGCCAGCGCGTTGGCCCGGTAGCGCAGTTGGACGGGGGCGCCGTCCAGGTTGCCGACCACCAGCGGGTGGCGGACGGCCAGCGCGTCCCGCCGGGCCGGCGTGAGGCCGGCGAAGAAGGCGGCCACCTCGGCGGGCGTGGCGGTGGCCGGGTCGGGCAGGCGGATCCCGAGGGTGGTGTCCGCCACCCAGGCGGTGCTGCCCGGTGGCGGTCCGGTGAGGGCGTGCTGGGTGTCGGCGGCCCAGCCGCCCGAGCCCAGTACGGCGGCCAGGGCCACCGCGGCGGCGGTGAGCGCCCGGCGCAGACGTGTGGACCTGTTCTGGGGGCGCTGCTGCCGCATGTCCCTTGTCTCCCTTGTCCGTTCGGTCTCGACGGAGAGGAAGGTAGGAATGCGGCGGCCCCGCGGGCGTCACACCGCGGGGCCAACTCCCGGGTACTACCCGGGTATCACGAGGGGGGAAGTGCTACTGACCAGGTGTCACCAGGCCGGACTCGTAGGCGAGCACCACGGCCTGGGCGCGGTCGCGCAGGTCGAGCTTGGCGAGGATGCGGCCGATGTGGGTCTTGACGGTCTGTTCGGCGAGCACCAGCCGGGCGGCTATCTCCTGGTTGGAGAGGCCGCGCGCGATCAGCTCCAGCACCTCGGTCTCGCGCGGGGTCAGGCCGTTGAGCCGCAGCTTGGGGTCGCGGCGCCTGGCGGGCCTGGTCCGGGCGAAGTCCTCGATCAGCCGGCGGGTCACCGACGGGGCGAGCAGCGCCTCGCCGGCCGCGACCACCCGGACGGCGGCGATCAGGTCGGCCGGGGGCGCGTCCTTGAGCAGGAAGCCGCTGGCCCCGGCGCGCAAGGCCTCGTACACGTAGTCGTCCACGTCGAAGGTGGTCAGCATCAGCACCTTGGGGCGGTGCGCGCCGGGCACGGCCGGGTCGAGCAGCCGCCGGGCCGCCTCCAGGCCGTCCATGACGGGCATCCGGACGTCCATCAGGACCACGTCCGGATGGGTGCGGCCGGTGACCTCCAGGGACTGCGCGCCGTCCGCCGCGTCGCCCACCACATCGATGTCGCTCTGGGCGTTGAGCAGGGCGGCGAAGCCGGCCCGCACCATCGCCTGGTCGTCGACGATGATCACGCGGATGGTCATGCGGATGTCTCCAGGGGGGTGTCGAACGGCAGGACGGCGGCCACCTTGAAGCCGCCGTCGGGCAGCGGGCCGGTGTCCAGCCTGCCATCCAGCAGGCGGACGCGTTCCCGCATGCCGACCAGACCGTGGCCGGTGCCCTCGGCCGAGGCCTCCAGGGACTCGACGCGCTCGGGCGGGGCGCCGTTCACCACGGTGACCAGCAGCGCGGGGCCGTCCACGGCCAGCGAGACCCAGACCCGCGCGCCGGGGGCGTGCCGGACGACGTTGGCCAGCGCCTCCTGGACGATCCGGTACACGGAGAGTCCGACGGCCTGCGGCAGGGCGTCGTCGAGTTCGGGCGCCACGGACAGTTCGGCCGGCACCCCGGCCCGGGCGACCGTCTCGACCAGCTGGGCCAGCTGCCCCACCCCGGGCTGCGGCACCTTCTCGGTGGTGGACTCCTCGCTGCGCAGCACACCCAGCAGCCGCCGCATCTCGGCCAGCGACTCACGGGCGGTGCCGGCGATGGCGGTGAACTCCTCGGCGGCGTCGTCCGGGACTCCGGTGATCCGGTAGGGGGCGCTGGCGGCCTGGACGGCGATCACCGACATGTGGTGGGCGACCACGTCGTGCAGCTCGCGGGCGATCCGGGCGCGCTCCTCCAGCAGGGTGCGCCGCTCGCGTTCGGCCTCGCTGATGTGCTCCTGCTCGGTGAGCAGCCGCTGGGCCTCGGCCCGCTCCCGCAGGGCTCCGCCGAGCAGCAGGACCGCGCCGGTCAGGACCACCGCGAGCATGCTGTTGTCGCTGCCGACCTCGGCCGTGGCGCCGGCCAGGGAGAGCGCGAGACTGGCGGCGGCGGTGGCCAGCCAGACGGAGAGCAGGGTGCGGCGCGGCTCGCGGAGGGCGAGCGGGAGCATCAGCAGCAGATAGCCGACCATGCTGGTGGCCGGCCAGGGCCAGGCGGAGGAGGTCCCCCGCCCGGTGGTCAGGATCAGCAGGGACGTCAGCAGGTTGGTGCCGCCGATGACCCACCAGGCGGCCAGCGGGCGGCTCGGCGTCAGCAGCAGCGGTGCCGTCTGCGCGATGGCGAGGCCCGCGGCGAGCCCGGTCGCGAGCTTGTAGTCGTGCGCGAGGACGTTGATCGAGTTGGGCAGCAGGGAGGTGAAGGCGGCCAGTGCGAGGACGTAGGGGAGGTAACGGACCCACCGGCTGGAGGCGTTGGCCAGCATCGGGGTGCGGTCGGCGGACGGTCGGGCGAGCGGCGCGAGCAGGGCCCGCAGCGGGTCGCTCCGGGCCGGTCCGGGGGGCGGGTCGATCATCCCGCCAGGGTAGGCGGGCCGGGCGCCGCCGTCGTCCGACCGGGGGCCGGGATCCCGGGTAGTACCCCGGTATGACCCGGTACTCCGGTACGACCCGGTGCCCCGGGTGCGACTGGACGGCGGCCCGCCCGGGTCCGCCGGTCCTCAGTGCCGCCAGTCGCCGGCCAGGGCGGGGCCGAGCTGGTCGAAATGACGCTCGATCAGGGTGATCATGGCCTCCGGGCCGCACTTCTCCTGGTCGTCGCACCAGGACAGGTGGGCGGAGCGCAGCACGCTGCCGAAGACGGCGGCCAGTACGGTCGGACGCAGGTCCTCGGCCGGATCCAGCCCTTCGCGTTCGGCGATCACCGTGACCACGATCCGCTCCTGCTGCGTGATCCGGCGCAGGTGCGCGGCGAGCAGGGTGGGGGTCTCCTCGATCAGCCGCACCAGCTCCAGCGCGCTGGTGATCGAGCCCGGTCCGCCGAGGTCGCCGGAGCCCAGGTCGCGCCAGGACTGGACGATCGCGGCGCGCAGGGCCTGGAGCGGGTTCTCCTCGGCCGGGCGGCGGCGCAGGCACTCGATGAAGTAGTCCTCGGCGTCGGCCATCACGGCGAGCGCGACCTCGTCCTTGTTGGCGAAGTACCGGAAGAAGGTGCGCTGCGAGACGTCGACGACGGCGGCGATCTCGTCCACGGTCGTACCGGCGAAGCCCTGGGTGAGGAAGAGCCCGTGGGCGGCGTGCACCAGGGCGTCCCGGGTGCGTTGCTTCTTGCGCTCGCGCAGCCCGGGCGGTCGGCCGGAGGCGCGGTCGGCCGGGTGGTCCGGTGTGCGGTCGGGCGTGTGGTCGGCGGCCGGATCGGGTGTCGCGCCGGGGGCCGTGCCGTCGGCGGTTCTGCCGTCCGGGGCGGTGGCGGGGGGCGAGGTCTGAGCGGCCATGGCGGGGGCCTTCCGGGCGGTGGTGCGGGAGGGGTGTGATCACAACCTTAGCGCTCTGACAAATGTCAGCTGAAGTCAGAAGTCACCATTTGCCGAATGTCAGTGGCTGACATAATCTGCCGGAAGTGGCGTCCGTCGGGCCGGGTGACTCGTGGGGACGGGTGGGCCGGGGCGCCACGACCACGTTTGTTCTCTGCCATGCCCCGGAGGGCCCCAGATGAGCCAGTCCGCCGTCAAGAACGCCCAGCCGGGCGTGGAGCCGCCACACCGGCCCCCGTCCGGGAACCGGCTGAAGGGACACCCCTGGCTGACCCTGCTGACCGTCGCCGTCGGCGTCATGATGGTGGCCCTCGACGGCACGATCGTCGCGATCGCCAACCCGGTCATCCAGGCCGACCTGAAGGCCGCGCCCTCCGAGATCCAGTGGGTGACCAGCGGTTATCTGCTGGCGCTGGCGGTCTTCCTGATCACCGCGGGGAAGATCGGTGACCGGTTCGGCCACAAGAACACCTTCCTGGTCGGCGCGGTCGGCTTCGCCGCCACCTCGGCCGCGATCGGCTTCGCCACCAGCATCCAGACGGTGATCGCCTGCCGGGTGCTCCAGGGCCTGTTCGGCGCGCTGCTCCAGCCGGCCGCGCTCGGCCTGCTGCGCGGGGCCTTCCCGGCCGAGAAGCTCAACATGGCGATCGGCATCTGGGGCGGGGTGATCGGAGCCTCCACCGCGGCCGGCCCGATCGTCGGCGGTCTGCTGGTCGAGCACGTCAACTGGGAGTCGGTGTTCTTCATCAACATCCCGGTCGGCCTGATCGCGCTGGCCCTCGGCGTCTGGATCCTCCAGGACGTGCGGGCCGAGAAGGCCGCCAAGTCCTTCGACCTGCCCGGCATCGCCCTGCTCTCGGTGGCGATGTTCGCCCTGGTCTTCGGCATCATCAAGGCGCCCGAGTGGGGCTGGGGCAACGCCTCCACGCTGCTGCTCCTGGGCGGCGCGGTGGTCCTGATGGTGGCTTTCGCGCTCTGGCAGCGGGTGGCCCGCGAGCCGCTGATCCCGCTCGGCCTGTTCCGCTCGGTGCCGCTGTCGGCGGGCACCCTGCTGATGGTGCTGATGGCGTTCGCCTTCTTCGGCGCGATCTTCTTCGTGACCTTCTACCTGCAGAACGTCCACGGGATGTCGCCGGTCTCGGCCGGCGTCCACCTGCTGCCGATGACCGCCATGATGATCGTCGGATCACCGGTGGCCGGCCTGGCCATCGGCAAGCTCGGCCCGCGGATCCCGATCGTGGCCGGCATGCTGGTCACCACCACCGCCATGTTCGGGATGTCCACCCTGGACGCGGGCTCCGGCACCGGCGTGATGTCGCTCTGGTTCGTGCTGATGGGCCTGGGTATCAGCCCGGTCATGGTCGGTGCCACCGAGGTGATCGTCGGCAACGCCCCGCTGGAGCTGTCCGGCGTGGCCGGCGGCCTCCAGCAGGCCGCGATGCAGGTCGGCGGCAGCCTGGGCACCGCCGTGCTGGGCGCGCTGATGGCCGCCAGGGTCACCGACGTGCTGCCCGGCAACTGGGCCAGGGCCGGCCTGCCGCCGGTCGAGCCCGCGCAGACCGAGGGCCTCAACCAGGCCGCCCAGCTCGGCATCGCTCCGCCCGCCCCGGCCGGCACCCCGCAGCAGGCGGTGGACGCGATGGCCGGCGCGGTGCACGACTCCTTCGTCAGCGGGATGTCGCTCGCCTTCGCGGTGGCCTCCGTGGTGGCCTTCGCCGCCGCCCTGCTCGGCCTGCTCACCCGCCGCGGCACCACCGACGCGGGCCCGGCCGTGCACATCTGACCGGCCCCGCGCGACGGCGGCCCCGGACTCCGCGGAGTCCGGGGCCGCCGTGCGTCCGAACCGAAGACCGTTCGAGTGCCGCACATGCCGAAGGGCCGGACCTCCGTCGAGGAGGTCCGGCCCTTCGGTGTCCGACTGCGGATCAGGCGTCGCCGCCGGCGGCGCCCGGGTCGGCCGCCGCCACGTCCAGCAGCTGGTAGCGGTCGATCGCGTCCTTCAGGGCGCTGCGGTCGACCTTGCCCTGCTTGGCGAGCTCGGTGAGCACGCTCAGGACGACCGACTGCGCGTCGATGTGGAAGAAGCGACGGGCCGCGCCACGGGTGTCGGCGAAGCCGAAGCCGTCGGCGCCCAGCGACTGGTACTGGCCCGGCACCCAGCGGGAGATCTGGTCCGGTACCGCGCGCATCCAGTCGGAGACGGCGACGAACGGGCCCTCGGCGCCCTGGAGCTTCTGCGTCACGTAGGGGACGCGCTGCGTCTCCTCCGGGTGCAGCAGGTTGAACTCCTCGGCCTCCACCGCGTCGCGGCGCAGCTCGTTCCAGGAGGTCGCGGACCAGACGTCGGCCTTGACGTTCCACTCCTCGGCGAGGATGCGCTGGGCCTCCAGGGCCCACGGCACCGCCACACCGGAGGCGAGGATCTGCGCCGGGATCTGGCCGGCGGTGGCCGGCGCGTACCGGTGCAGACCCTTGAGGATGCCCTCGACGTCGACGTTCTCCGGCTCGGCCGGCATCTTGATCGGCTCGTTGTAGACGGTCATGTAGTAGAACACGTCTTCGCCGTGCGGGTGCTGCTCGCTGGAGCCGTACATCCGCCGCAGACCGTCCTGGACGATGTGCGCGATCTCGAAGCCGTACGCGGGGTCGTACGCGACGACGCCCGGGTTGGTCGAGGCCAGCAGGTGCGAGTGGCCGTCGGCGTGCTGCAGGCCCTCACCGGTCAGCGTGGTGCGGCCGGCGGTGGCGCCGATCACGAAGCCGCGGGCCAGCTGGTCGGCCATCTGCCAGAACTGGTCGCCGGTGCGCTGGAACCCGAACATCGAGTAGAAGACGTACACCGGGATCAGCGGCTCGCCGTGGGTGGCGTAGGACGAGCCGGCGGCGATCAGCGAGGCGGTGCAGCCGGCCTCGGAGATGCCGTCGTGCAGCATCTGGCCGGTCGGCGACTCCTTGTACGCCAGCAGCAGATCGCGGTCGACCGACTCGTAGGTCTGGCCGAGCGGGTTGTAGATCTTCGCCGACGGGAACAGCGAGTCCATGCCGAAGGTGCGGTACTCGTCGGGCGCGATCGGCACGAAGCGGTTGCCGATGCCCTTGTCCCGCATCAGGTCCTTGAGCACCCGGACGAACGCCATGGTGGTGGCGATGGTCTGGTTGCCGGAACCCTTCTTGACCGCCTTGTACGCGTCGTCGCCCGGCAGCTCCAGCTGGCGCGGCCGCACCTTGCGGGTCGGCACGTAGCCGCCCAGCTCCCTGCGGCGGTCGTGCATGTACTGGATCTCCTCCGAGTCACGGCCCGGGTGGTAGTAGGGCGGGTAGCCCTCCTCCAGCTGCTTGTCCGTGATCGGGATGTGCAGGCGGTCGCGGAAGCGCTTCAGGTCCTCGACCGTGAGCTTCTTCATCTGGTGCGTCGCGTTGCGGCCCTCGAAGTTGGGGCCCAGCGTCCAGCCCTTGACGGTCTGGGCGAGGATGACCGTCGGCTGGCCCTTGTGCTCGCGGGCCGCCTTGAACGCCGCGTACACCTTGGCGTGGTCGTGGCCGCCGCGACCCAGGTGCTGGATCTGCTGGTCGGTCATGTTCTCGACCATCTTGCGCAGGCGCAGGTCGCTGCCGAAGAAGTTCTCGCGGATGTACGCGCCGGTCTCGGTGGCGTAGGTCTGGAACTGGCCGTCCACCGTGGTGTTGAGCTTGTTCACCAGGACGCCGTCGCGGTCCTGCGCGAGCAGCGGGTCCCAGCTGCGGTCCCAGACGAGCTTGATCACGTTCCAGCCGGCGCCCCGGAACTGGGACTCCAGCTCCTGGATGATCTTGCCGTTGCCGCGGACCGGGCCGTCCAGGCGCTGCAGGTTGCAGTTGACCACGAAGGTCAGGTTGTCCAGACCCTCGCGGGCCGCCAGCGACAGCTGGCCCAGCGACTCCGGCTCGTCCATCTCGCCGTCGCCGAGGAAGGCGTACACGTGCGAGTCGGAGGTGTCCTTGATGCCGCGGTGCTCCAGGTAGCGGTTCATCCGGGCCTGGTAGATCGCGCCGAGCGGGCCGAGGCCCATCGAGACGGTCGGGAACTCCCAGAAGTCCGGCATCAGCCGCGGGTGCGGGTAGCTGGACAGGCCGTACGGAGCCTTCGACTTCTCCTGGCGGAACGCGTCGAGCTGCTGCTCGCTCAGCCGGTCCAGCAGGAAGGCGCGGGCGTAGATGCCGGGGGAGGCGTGACCCTGGAAGAAGATCTGGTCGCCGGACTCGCCCTCGGCGTCCTTGCCGCGGAAGAAGTAGTTGAAGCCCACGTCGTACAGCGACGCGGAGGAGGCGAAGGTGGCGATGTGGCCGCCCACGCCGATGCCCGGGCGCTGGGCCCGGGAGACCATGACGGCCGCATTCCAGCGGGTCGCGTTGAGGACCTTGCGCTCGATCTCCTCGTTGCCGGGGAAGAACGGCTCGTCCTTGGTGGCGATGGTGTTGACGTAGTCCGTGCTGCGCATCTCGGGCACGGCGACACGCTTCTCGCGGGCGCGCTCGATCAGGCGGAGCATCAGGTAGCGGGCACGCTCGCGCCCCCGCTCGTCGATGGCCGCGTCAAGCGACTCCAGCCATTCCGCGGTCTCCTCGGGATCGAAGTCCGGGACCTGACTCGGAAGGCCGCCAATGATGATCGGGTTGCGATCGGATCCGGAAGCCACGCTGTTCCTTCACTGTCGGTCGAAACTGAGGTGTGTCGCGCCGCCTCCATCGTGCTACCGCGCTCGGAGATCCGTCATCTCTACCGATCGGTAACCGTTCCGCCTGGTGGGCGGTACGGTCTGGCGGTGTGCGGCTCAGGCGCTGTCGCCTGCGCCGCGCACCACCGGGTGTTACGAACAGAGGTGGTCCGACCTGGTTGCCCGACCGTCCGATGGCGGGCGGTCGGGGTGAGGGCCAACAGGAGACTCTACGCCCGCGTACGCGCGGACCCGAATGCCGTTCGTATCTCGGGCACGCGTGCGCCCTGTGGGCCGGGACCACCCGAAGCATCCTTGTCCTACGCAGAGAAGGGCAAATCGGTGTGATTCCCGACACGTCGACCGGCGTGTTTCGGTGCGACACGTCAACCTTTGGAGGGGATCGGGGGTCGGGTACTTGCGCGAACCGCCGCGCCCGTGTGGACTACGGCCACAGCCTCGGCATGGACGCCGGGCCGAATACTGGAGGTTATTCCCGTGAGCGCGACCGCGGACCCCGCGGACAAGTCCAACCCGGCGCACCGTCTCGGCTTCGAAGAAGGCCAGATCATCCAGGAGCTGGGGTACGACGAAGACACTGACCAGGACCTCCGCGAAGGCATCGAGGAGATCACCGGGACGGATCTCGTCGACGAGGACTACGACGACGTCGCCGACGCCGTCCTGCTGTGGCACCGCGACGACGACGGGGATCTCACCGACTCCCTCGTCGACGCCCTGGAATACCTTGCGGAGGGCGGCCTGATCTGGCTGCTGACGCCCAAGACCGGCCGGGACGGCCACATCGAGGCCTCGGACATCGCGGACGCGGCCAAGACCGCCGGTCTCTCGCAGACCAGCTCGATCGCGATCGCCAAGGACTGGGCGGCCACCCGCCTGGCCACCAAGGCCGCGAAGTCGGGCAAGCGCTGACCGCCCCCGGCGTCGCCGAACGCACCTGAGCACGGCCCGGCCGGGCCTCGCCGGAACTTCCTCCGGTGAGGCCCGGCCGCGTCCGTTTCCCGGCCGGGGGCGCCGGCGGGGGGTGTGCTCGGGGCCGTCACGGTCGCGCCGTCGGCCGGGGTCGGGGCCGCGGTCGCCGGGGTACCGGTGCGCCCGGGCGCGCGTTCGCCGAGGGCGAAAGCGGCTGGGTGCGGGGCCGGCGCCCTCACTCGTCCGGCGGAATCGGTCCGGGCGGATGGGAGGATGTGGCTCGCCGCGCCCGCCGCGCGGCACTGTCGCGTCAGAAAGGTCCCACCATGGCCATCGAGGTCGGCACCCAGGCTCCGGACTTCGAGCTGAAGAACCAGCACGGCGAGCTGGTCAAGCTCTCCGACTTCCGGGGCGAGAAGAACGTCGTCCTGGTCTTCTACCCGTTCTCCTTCACCGGCGTCTGCACCGGCGAGGTCTGCGCGATCCAGAACGAGCTGCCGCGGCTGCAGAACGACGACGTGCAGGTGCTCGGCGTCTCCAACGACTCGCCGTTCACCCAGCGCGTCTTCGCCGAGCAGCAGGGCCTGGAGTACCCGCTGCTGTCGGACTTCTGGCCGCACGGCGAGGTCTCCCGGGCGTACGGCGTCTTCGACGAGGAGAAGGGCTGCGCGGTGCGCGGCACCTTCGTGATCGACAAGGCCGGCGTGGTCCGCTGGAGCGTCGTCAACGACCTGCCGGACGCCCGCGACGAGCAGGAGTACCTGAAGGTCCTCGGCGCGCTCTGAGGCCCCCTGGACGCCCTGCGGGCCCGGTCCGGCCGAGATTCGAACAGCCACGCCGGGCCCGTTCCCCGTCCGGTACGGGAACCCGGCACTACGATCGGTCCGTTGGCTGGTCAGAGGCCCGGCGGCAACCGCCGGCCGGCGCCTTGAACCGCACCACGGGGGCACCGCGACGTGCCTCCCGAATCTTGGAGGACAAGTGGGTGTCAGCCTGAGCAAGGGCGGCAATGTCTCGCTCACCAAGGAGGCTCCCGGCCTGAGCGCCGTGGTCGTCGGCCTTGGCTGGGACGTCCGCACCACCACCGGTACGGACTTCGACCTGGACGCCAGTGCCCTGCTCTGCAACGACCAGGGCAGGGTCGACAAGGACGGAAACTTCGTCTTCTTCAACAACCTGAAGAGCCCCGAGGGCTCGGTCGAGCACACCGGTGACAACCTCACCGGTGAGGGCGAGGGCGACGACGAGGCCATCAAGGTCAACCTGGCGACCGTCCCGGCGGACGTACAGAAGATCGTCTTCCCGGTCTCGATCTACGACGCGGAGAACCGGACCCAGAACTTCGGCCAGGTCCGCAACGCGTTCATCCGCGTGGTGAACCAGGCCGACAACAAGGAGCTGGCCCGGTACGACCTCTCCGAGGACGCCTCGACCGAGACCGCGATGGTCTTCGGCGAGCTGTACCGCAACGGCGCCGAGTGGAAGTTCCGCGCCATCGGCCAGGGCTACGCCTCCGGTCTGCGCGGCATCGCCCAGGACTTCGGCGTCAACGTCTGAGTCGGGCGCGGGCCCTTCGTGGCCTGACGGAGCACCACCGGCCGGGGCGGCCGCGGACGCGAGGCGTCGGCGGCCGCCCCGGCTTCGTGCTGCCCCGGTGCACTGGAAGGATGGGAGTTCAGGAAGTTCAGCCGGCCAAAAGCGGCCGGACGGGGCCGCGGGGGAATACACCTGAGATGCGCCCCGGAGGCAAGGAGGAAGGACAGACATGAGTGTCACGCTCGCCAAGGGCGGCAATGTCTCGCTCACCAAGGCCGCACCGAACCTGACGCAGGTGCAGATCGGTCTGGGCTGGGACGCCCGCTCGACCACGGGTGCGCCGTTCGACCTCGACGCGAGCGCCCTGCTCTGCTCGGGCGGACGGGTGCTCGGCGACGAGTACTTCGTCTTCTACAACAACCTCAAGAGCCCCGAGGGCTCGGTCGAGCACACCGGTGACAACCTCACCGGTGAGGGCGAGGGCGACGACGAGGTCGTTCTGGTCAACCTGGAGCTGGTCCCGGTCCAGGTGGACAAGGTGGTCTTCGCGGTGTCGATCTACGACGCCGAGTCCCGGCTGCAGAACTTCGGCCAGGTGCGCAACGCGTACATCCGGGTGGTCAACTCGGTGGACCAGCAGGAGATCGCCCGTTACGACCTGACCGAGGACGCGTCCAGCGAGACCGCGATGATCTTCGGCGAGCTGTACCGCTACGCGGGGGAGTGGAAGTTCCGCGCGGTGGGCCAGGGGTACGCCTCCGGCCTGCGTGGCATTGCCCTCGATTTCGGCGTAAACGTACAGTAAAGGTCGGAAAATCGCATTCGACGAGCCCGTTCAACGATTAAAAGAACAGAGGGCAGTGCGGGGGTGACCTGACCGGGCCCGGCCCGGTCAGGGCGTCTCAGGACGACGCCGCACCCGTGGCACGCCCTGAGCCCGAAAGGTAATCAAATCCCGTGTTCCTCCGCACATTCGGCTGGTCATTCGCGATCACCGTCATCGGCCTGATCGCAGCCGGTCTGCTCTGGGGGGCAGAAGGATTCGGCATCGTGCTGATCCTCTCCATCCTGGAGATCTCCCTGTCGTTCGACAACGCGGTGGTCAACGCCACGGTGTTGAAGCGGATGAACCCGTACTGGCAGAAGATCTTCCTCACCGTCGGCGTGCTGATCGCCGTCTTCGGTATGCGGCTGGTCTTCCCGCTGCTGGTGGTCGGCCTCACCGCGCACCTCAACCCCGCGACGGTCGTCGACCTCGCGCTCAACTCGGACAAGACGTTCAACGGCTCCACGTACGGCCAGTACCTGGAGGCGGCCAACCCGGCCATCGCGGCCTTCGGTGGCGTCTTCCTGCTGATGATCTTCCTCGACTTCATCTTCGAGGAGAAGGACTACAACTGGCTGGCCTGGATCGAGCGCCCGCTGGAGAAGGTCGGCAAGCTGGAGGCCTTCTCGTCGGTCGTCGCGCTGGTCGCGCTCCTGCTGGCGGCCAACTTCTTCGCCGAGGAGCACGCCGAGACGGTGCTGCTCGCCGGCATCCTGGGCCTGGTCACCTACCTCGTCGTGAACGGCCTGTCCTCGATCTTCGAGTCGGGCCTGGAGGAAGAGGAGGAGAAGGAGGCGGAGGCCGAGAAGTCCGGGAAGTCCATCATCCAGGTGGGCGGCAAGGCCGCGTTCTTCCTCTTCCTCTACCTGGAGGTCCTGGACGCCTCGTTCTCCTTCGACGGTGTGGTCGGCGCGTTCGCCATCTCCAGTGACATCTTCATGATCACGCTGGGCCTCGGTATCGGCGCCATGTACATCCGTTCGCTGACCGTCTTCCTGGTCCGCAAGGGCACCCTGGACGACTACGTCTACCTGGAGCACGGCGCGCACTACGCGATCGGCGCGCTCTCGGCGATCCTGCTGGTCGGCATCAAGTACCACATCCCGGAGATCGTCACCGGCCTGATCGGTGTCGCCTTCATCGGTCTGGCGCTCGGCTCGTCGGTCCTGCGCAACCGCCGCGAGGCCGCCGAGGGCGGAGACGGTGGCGAGGAGCGGGAACTGGTGAGCGCCGGCAAGTAGCGGCCCTTCCGCCTTCCCCGGCAAGCACAACGGCCGCCCCCACATCCCCGGGGGCGGCCGTTGCGCGTTCTCGCGTCTGCGGAGTACGCGGAGTACTCGGTGGTTGAGCAGGGCGGGTCCGGGCCCGGCTCAGGCTCGCTGCGGGCTCGGGCCCGGACCAGACCCGGTGCCGGCGCTCAGCCGAGCTGCTGCTCGATGGCGCGCAGCTTGCGCTCCAGGGAGTCCAGCTTGGGCATCGACAGGGTGTCGTCGTCGGCCGTCAGGTCGATGGTCGAGCTGCGGTAGGACGAGGAGGAACCGGTGTAGGAGGAGTCGGCGGAGCCGGCCGAGGACGAACCGACGGCGGCGCGGGGCCGGCGGCCGGCGTCCAGGGCGCTCATGGACGCGGGCTCCAGCGACGAGGCGCCGGTCTGGGAGGTGCTGTCGGCGTCAGCGGCTAGGGCAGGCTCCGTAGCGCTCGGGCCGTCTCCGGCAGCGGTGAGCGCGGGCACCTGACGGCCGCCACGGGCCCGGGCGAGCATGCCGCCCTGGCGCGAGATGGCCTTGAGCTCGGCGCGCTCGCGCCGGTCGGCGCTCCGGGCGCGCAGCTTGGCGTCCATCTTCGCCTGGCGCTCCTCGCGCACCTCCTCGACCGCCTCGTCCAGGCTGCGGACGTTCTCCAGCAGCATCAGCGACCAGGCGGCGTAGGTCTCGCGGGGAGCCCGCATCCAGCGGACGATGCGGATCTGCGGCAGCGGGCGCGGGACGAGGCCCTGCTCGCGGAGGGCGGCCTTACGGGTCTGCTTCAGCGCCCGGTCGAACAGGATCGCGGCCGAGATCGACATACCGGAGAAGAACTCCGGGGCGCCGTCGTGCGACATGCCACGCGGGGCGTGCACCCAGTTGAACCAGGCCGAGGCGATCGCGAACACCCAGACCAGCAGGCGCGAGCCGAGGGCCGCGTCACCGTGGCTGGCCTCGCGCACGGCGAGCACCGAGCAGAACATCGCGGCGCCGTCCAGACCGAACGGGACGAGGTACTCCCAGCCGTTGGAGAGGCCCAGGTTCTCCTTGCCGAAGCCCACCAGACCGTGGAACGACAGTGCGGCCGCGACGCCGGCGCAGCAGAACAGCAGGACGTAGGAGGAGATCCCGTAGATCATCTCCTTGCGGCGGCGGCGGTCCTCGCTGCGCTCCCAGGAGTCACCCGACTCCTCGGCCTTGGTGTTCTTGAAGCGCAGGGTCGCCACCAGGATGGCGGTGAACAGCAGGGCTGCGCCGCCGACGACGGTCCAGACCAGCTGTATGGAGGTCAGGTTCATTGCGGGTCGGGCCTCGGGTTTCCGCAGGGGACAGGTCACAGTGCGACACAGGCGGTCAGGTTCGTGAAGAGGAACCGCGCCTGACGGTGCGTCGTCGCCGTCGGGCGAGCCCGCCGCGCCGGGGCGGGAGCGGACGGGACACCTGTGCGGCTAGACGATATCGCGTCCGAAGGGGCGGCATGTTACGGGAGGGGGGCTTGGCCCCGCCAATCGACCCGCCGGTGGCTCGAGATGGCCGCCCCGACGGCATCCCGGGAACGTGGATGGGTAGGGGAGTCGGGGTACCCGGCGGCCGGGCTGATGCCCGATCATGGAGCGGCGGACCGTCAGATCGACTGGCGGACCTTGGGAGGACGGGAATGGCCTCGATCTGGGAGTACCTGCGCGGGGAGCGGAACACTTTCGACCCGGGCGGGCAGCACAAGATCACGCTCACCAAGTCGACCCCGCACCACGCGATCACCGGGGCCGCCGCCACCACCGGCTACCTGTACGTCAATCTGCACTGGACCACGCGGATAGCGGCTTCGGGGCCGAGCGCCAGGGACATGGTCAAGCGCTGGTTCAGCCCGCGCATCCTCAGCCCGATGGAGCCGGACTCCCAGGCGGGCGGGCAGGTCAACGTCGACCTCGACCTGGCCTGCATGTACGAACTGGCCGACGGCAGCCGGGGAGTGGTGCAGCCGCTCGGTGGCTTCTTCGGGGACCTGCAGCACCCGCCGTACATCAAGCTCAGCGGCGACGACCAGTACGGGGCGCCGTCCGGCGAGACGATGTACGTCAACCTGGAGAAGAAGGACCAGTTCAAGCGGCTGCTCATCTTCGTCTACATCTACGACGGCACGCCCGCCTTCGAACAGGCCAACGCGGTCGTGACGATCGTGCCGCAGACCGGGCCGCGGATCGAGATCAAGCTGGAGGAGCGGGCGGCGGCCGCGCGGTCCTGTGCGGTGGTGCTGATCGAGAACGTCGGGGACAACCAGCTGACGGTGCGTCGCGAGGTGCGTTACGTGAACGGCTTCCAGGCGGACATCGACCGGCTGTACGGCTTCGGGATGCAGTGGCAGCGCGGCTACAAGGGCGGGGCGGGGGCGGAGTAGCGGCGGGCGGGGACGGGAGCCCCTGTCCGGCCGGGCAGGGGCTCGACAGACCCTAACGGGGCTGGAACTGCGGGCCCTGCGGCGGCAGCGCGAACTCCTCCCCGGCGGCCGGGGGCCGGGCGGGCGAGGGCTGCTGCGGTGGCTGGTGCTGGGGCGGCTGGGGCTGTGCGGTGCTGTTCGGCGGGTAGCCGTAGCCGTCGGCCTGCTGCTGCGGTGGGTAGCCGTAGCCGGGCGAGGAATGCTGCTGGGAGGTCTGCGGGGGCTGCTGGGGGTACCCGTAGCCGCCGCGCTGGTGCTGCGGCTGCTGCTGGGGCGACTGCTGGGGGTAGCCGTACCCGGGCTGTTGCGTCGGGGGCGCCGGGGGGACGGGCGGGGTGCTCGGCGGCAGGGTGGGCGGCGCCGGCGGCGGTGGGGGAGGGGGGACCGGTGCGGCGGTGACCGGTGCGACGGTGGGCGGCTGCGGCACCGGCGGCGTCAGGGTGTAGGTGCCGGGCTCGGCCCGCGAGGCCGGGTGCGGGTCCGGCAGGACACCGCGCGGGTCCGGGGCCGGGTCGGTGGTGGTGCGGGCGGTGGCGGCGTGCGCGGTCGGGTCGGCGGCCGTGCCCTGGGCGTCGCCCGCCTCGTCGTCGACGGTGATGCCGAAGTCGGTGGCCAGCCCGATCAGCCCGGAGGCGTAGCCCTGGCCGACCGCCCGGAACTTCCAGGCCCCGGCCCTGCGGTAGAGCTCGCCCGCGACCAGCGCGGTGACATCGTCGGCCTCGGGCATCGGGAACTCGGCGAGCGCGGGCGCGCCCTCGCCGGTGGCGGCGTCGAAGAGCAGCACGCGCAGCCCCGCCACCGCGCGGAACGAGCCGCCCTCGGAGGAGCCGGCCAGCACCACCCGGTCCACCTCGGCCGGCAGCTTGCCGAGCTCGACCTCCACGGTGTCGGTGATCTCGGCGCCCCCGCCGGTCTGCTGCTTCGGCAGGTGGCGCACCAGGCCGGAGGGGTGGCGCGGCTGGTTGTAGAAGACGAAGTCGGCATCGGAACGGACCCTGCCGTCGGGGCCCAGCAGCAGCGCGGACGCGTCCACGTCCGGTGCGCCGGACGTGGCGCTCCAGCGCAGCACGGCGCGGACCGCGGCCACCGGCAGTGCGATGTTGGCGCCCTTGGCCATCACGTGCGTCATAGCCGACCATCCTGCCTGTTCGCCACCCCTTCGGACAACGTGACCGAAGGAGGCGGAATGGTAGGGGACTTTGCCAACGCTTGCGCTTTGTGAAGTGGAGGGTAACCTTCCGAGAATTCGATGTTTCGGAACCGTATTCGACCGGAAGCCGTCCGTACGATGGGCGGCGGGAAGCCCCCGGGGGGTTCGGCGGGGGGTAATCAGCAGCGCGTGCCCGGGAACCACCGCGCCCGGTGGGCCGGTTAACCATGGTGTTGCCCCGCACCCGGAACGGGGCCCGACGGCCCGCACTCCGACCCCCGCACCCGAACACCTCGCTCCCCCGCCCGGACCGGCGGTCGCACACCCCTGAGGAGAGCACCATGCGCCATTTCGGCCACCTCGCCGACGACGTACGCGGCCGGCTCTTCCTCGAACAGCCCCGGTCCTTCTCCGCGGGGAGCGGGGCGGCCGTGCTCGCCACCGCCCTCGGCGCGACCCTCTACAGCCCCGCCACCAGGCCCACGCTGCGCTCCGACATCCGCAGGCAGGCCGCCCGGGGCGTGGTCTCGATGGTGCTCTGCCTGGAGGACGCGATCGCCGACCACGAGGTGACCGCCGCCGAGGCCAATCTGGTCGCGCAGCTCGGCGAGCTCCTCGGAGAGGTGTCCGGAGAGGCCTCCGGAAAGGCGTCCGGGGAACTCCCCGGAGGGGGCTCGGGGGAGCTCTCGGGCGGGTTCTCCGAAAAGGGTGCGGGCGGGGGCGAGGGCGCGGTTTTCGGGGGAGATTCCGGGGAGGTCTCCACGGATTGCACACATGACCTCCCGTTGCTCTTCATCAGAGTTCGCACGGCCTCCCAGATCACCGACCTCGCCGATCGACTCGGCCCGGCCGTCGGGCTGCTCACCGGGTTCGTCCTGCCGAAGTTCACCGAGGAGAGCGGCGGCGACTTCCTGGAGGCGCTGACCGCCGCCGAGACCGCCACCGGCCGGCGGCTGTTCGCCATGCCCGTCCTGGAGTCACCCGAGCTGGCCCACCTGGAGACCCGCCGCGAGCAGCTGTTCGGCATCGCCCGCCTGCTCGACAAGTACCGCGAGCGCGTCCTCGCCGTCCGCCTCGGCGTCACCGACCTGTGCTCCGCGTACGGGCTGCGCCGCTCGCCGGACCTCACCGCGTACGACGTCTCGCTGGTCGCGGCGGTGATCGGGGACGTGGTGAACGTGCTCGGCCGGGCCGACGGCACCGGGTTCACCGTCACCGGGCCGGTCTGGGAGTACTTCCCGGTCCAGGAGCGGATGTTCAAGCCGCAGCTGCGCCGCACCCCGTTCGCCGAGGCCGAGCCCTCCGGGGAGGCCGTGCGCCAGCGGATCATCGAGCACGACCTGGACGGGCTGATCCGCGAGATCGAACTCGACCGGGCCAACGGCCTGCTGGGCAAGACCTGCATTCACCCCAGCCACGTCCCCGCCGTGCACGCGCTCTCGGTGGTCACGCACGAGGAGTACTGCGACGCGCGGGACATCCTCGACCAGGAGCGCGGCGGGGGCGGGGTGCTGCGCTCGGCGTACACCAACAAGATGAACGAGGCCAAGCCGCACCGGGCCTGGGCGGAGCGGGTGTTGCTGCGGGCCGAGGTGTTCGGGGTGGCCCGGGAGGACGTCAGCTTCGCCGAACTGCTCTCGGCCTGCCTCTGTGGCTGAGGCCGTGGCCGGGTCGGGGGCATCTGGCCGGGCCCGTGGCCCGGCTGAGGCCGGGCGCTGATCGGCGGCGGGGGCCGGCCGGTATCCAAGGACAATCGCACCACCGAAAGCACCGAAAGCAGGGCCAGTAGTGACAGCACAGCACGTGTGGACCGGACGTTGGGTCGCCGACCGGGTCGGCGTCGGCCTGACCGGCTCCGACCGGCTCCCCGAACTGGTCGGCCTGGCCCTGCGGGAGAACAGGAAACGCGCCCACCTGCTGGTCTCCACCGTGCTCGGCAAGCACGTCCCGCAGCGGCCCTCCGTGGTCCACGGCGCCGGCCTGGACCTCGGCCGCCGGGTGCGCGAACTGCTGGGCGGGGAGACGGCCGCGCGCGCCGTCGTCCTCGGCTACGCCGAGACCGCCACCGGCCTCGGCCACAGTGTCGCCGACGGCCTGGACGCCCCGTACCTGCACTCCACCCGTCGCCCGGTGGCGGGCGTGGAGCCGGTCGGCGGCTTCGAGGAGGAGCACTCGCACGCCACCTCCCACCTGCTGCTGCCCGCAGACCCCCGGCTGCTCGCCGGGAACGGCCCGCTGGTCCTCGTCGACGACGAGTTCTCGACCGGCAACACCGTGCTCAACACCATCCGCGAACTGCACGCCCGCCACCCGCGCGAGCACTACGTCGTCGTCGCGCTGGTCGACCTGCGCGGCGAGGCCGACCAGCGGCGGCTCGCCGAAACCGCCGCCGAACTCGGCACCCGGATCGACCTGGTGGCCGCCGCCGGCGGAGGCGTCGACCTGCCCGCCGACATCCTGACGCGCGCCGAGCGGCTGATCGCCGAGGTCGGTCCGGCCCCCGCGCCGCCCCCGGCCACGCCCGCCCCGCTCGTCCGGATCGCCCTCGACTGGCCCGCCGGTCTGCCGGACGGCGGCCGGCACGGCTTCACCACCGCGCACCGCGCCCACCTGGACGCCGTGCTGCCGAGGCTGGCCGGGCAGCTGGCCGACGGGCTCGACGGGCTCGACGGGCTCGACGGGCTCGACAATGGCCGGGAGAACGGCCGGGTGCTCGTGCTCGGCTTCGAGGAGCTGATGTACGCCCCGCTGCGACTGGCCGGCGCGCTCGCGGACCGGCTCGGTGAGGAGCGGGTCCGCTACTCCACCACCACCCGCTCGCCCGTCCTCGCGGTGGACGACCCCGGCTACGCCATCCGCACCCGGCTGGCCTTCCCCGCCCACGACGACCCGCGCGACGACTCCCCGCGCGAGCGCTTCGCCTACAACGTCGCCCCCGGCGCCGACCCCGCCCGCCGGTTCGACGCGATCGTGCTGGTGGTGGACGACGTCGCCGACACGCCCGCCCTGTACGAGGGCGAGCGGGCGCTGCTGACCCAGCTGCGGCAGGTCACCGACCGGGTGGTGCTCGCCGTGCTGCCGTCCCACCGGCCGGGCGGTCCCGGGGCCACGGACCCCGGGCCGGTGGGCCGGGCCGTCGACCCGGCGCTGCCGCGTCCGCTGTACGGCCCCGCGTTCTCGTCCTACCGCCCCGACGAGGTGGCCTGGCTGCTCAAGGACCTCTCCGACGTCCCGCTGGAGGCCCCCACCGAGGAGCGCGAGGAGGCCGTGCAGAACGGCGGCGCGCACTACGCCGAGTCACTGCCGGTCGAGTACCAGCCCAGCCCCGAGTACCAGGAGCTGTTCCACCAGGCCCTGCGGGTCTCCGCCCGGCGGATCGCGCTCGCCGTCGGCACCGTCGCCGAGACCCTGCTGCGCGAGCGCGGCCGCGGCCTGGTACTCGCCTCGCTGGCCCGGGCCGGCACGCCCGTCGGCATCCTGATCCGCCGCTGGTACGCCTTCGCGCACGGTCTGGACACCCCGCACTACGCCGTCTCGATCATTCGCGGCCGGGGCATCGACCCCGTCGCCGTGCGCTACCTGGACGCCCACCACCACGCCCCCGACGTGGTGTTCCTCGACGGCTGGACCGGCAAGGGCGCGATCACCCGCGAACTCGCCGACGCCCTCGCCGGCACCGCGTTCAACCCCGGCCTGGCCGTCCTCGCCGACCCCGGCCGCTGCGTGCGCACCTACGGCACCCGGGACGACTTCCTCATCCCCTCCGCCTGCCTCAACTCGACGGTCTCCGGCCTGGTTTCGCGCACCGTGCTGCGCGGTGACCTCATCGGCCCCGACGACTTCCACGGAGCCAAGCACTACACCGAGCTGGCCGGCGGCGACGTCTCCGGGGCCTTCCTCGACACCGTCGCCGACCACTTCGCCGACGTCCGGGCGGAGGCCGTCGCGGCCGCGGACCTCCTGGTCGCCGAGGGCCGCCTCGGCATGGGGGACCGCGACCCCGACTGGGCCGGCTGGGCCGCCGTCGAGCGGATCAGCGCCGAGTACGGCATCGACAACGTCAACCTGGTCAAGCCGGGCGTCGGCGAGACCACCCGGGTCATGCTGCGCCGTGTCCCCTGGCGGGTCCTGGCCCGCCGCGGCAGCGGAGCCGACCTGGACCACGTCCGCCTGCTCGCCGCGCAGCGCGGCGTCCCGGTGGAGGAGGTCGACGATCTGCCGTACTCCTGCGTCGGCCTCATCCACCCCCGTTACAGTCGTGGAGCGACCGGTGCCGCCGGCACAGCCGTTCTGGTGAAGGAGTCCTGAGCCCGATGAGCCGTTTCCTGGTCGCCAGCGACCTCGACCGCACCCTGATCTACTCCAACCGCGCCCTCGCCCTGGACGTGCCCGACCGGCTCGCCCCGCGACTGCTCTCGGTGGAGGTGCACGACGGCAAGGCGCTCTCGTTCATGACCGAGCAGGCCGCCGAGCTGCTGGCCGAACTCGCCCGGGAGGCCGTCCTCGTCCCCGCCACCACCCGGACCAGGACGCAGTACGAACGCGTCAACCTGCCCGGCCCGACGCCAGGTTGGGTGCCGGCCTACGCGATCTGCAGCAACGGCGGCCAGCTGATCGTCGACGGCGTACCGGACGAGGACTGGCGCGCCGAGGTGGCCGGCCGGCTGGCCACCGCGTCGGTGCCGCTCGCCGAGGTCGTCGAGCACCTGGCGCTCTGCGCGGACCCGGAGTGGACGCACAAGCGCCGGGTCGCCGACGAGCTCTTCGCCTACCTGGTCGTCGAGCGCGCCGAGCTGCCGGCCGGCTGGCTCGACGAACTCACCGGCTGGTGCGCCGAACGCGGCTGGACGGTCTCGCTCCAGGGCCGCAAGGTGTACGCCGTCCCGGCGCCGCTGAGCAAGAGCGCGGCGCTCGCGGAGGTCGAGCGGCGGCTCGGTGGGGCGGTCGTGCTGGCGGCCGGCGACTCGCTGCTCGACGCGGACCTGCTGCTCGCCGCCGACGCCGCCTGGCGCCCCGGGCACGGCGAGCTCGCCGACAGCGGCTGGACGGCCCCCGGCGTCACCGCGCTCGACCAGGTCGGGGTGGCCGCCGGGGAGGAGATCGTCCGTCAGTTCCTGGGCCGGGTGCGGGGCGAGGTCGAGGCGGTGGCGGTCGGGTAGGCGGGGTCGGCTGTTCGGTGCCGGCTGTTCGTGGCTGGGGGTGCCCGGCGTGGCTAGCCGCAGCAGCCGCCGCCGCAGCAGCCGCCCCCGCCACCGGACGGCGCCTGCTGCGGGGCGCCGCCGGAGGCCGCGCCGGTGACGGCGACGGTCGACAGCAGTTTCACGGTGTCCTCGTGCCCCTGCGGGCAGACCGCCGGGTCGTTGGCCTGCGCCATCGCGCGGCGGAGTTCGAAGGTGGCGCCGCAGGAGCGGCAGCGGAAGTCGTAGCGTGGCATACCGGCAGCGTACCCAGCCCGCCGTCGGATGAGCCGTCCGAGGGGCGCGGATCCCGGCACGGCTCTCCGGCAGCCCCTCCGACGTCTTCTACGGTTCTCCGGTCGGGCTACCGCTGGCTGCCCAGGTCGCCCCGGATCAGCTCCACCACCCGCGCCGCCGACTCCCGCACCGCCGCGAGCTCGGTCAGGAAGTGCCAGTAGTCGGGGTGCCGCCCGGCCGCCTCCAGCGTGGCCACCGCCCGGTCCAGCCGCCCCACCGCGGCGTCCAGTGGACCGGCGTGCCGGGGGTCCGGAGCCTGCCGGCCCGCCATCGCGAGCCGCTGGGCGTCGCGGAGGGCGAACCTGGTCCGCTCGATCTCGCGGTTCGGGTCGTGCTGTACCTCGTTCAGCTGCCGCAGCCGCTCGTTGACGGCGACCACCGAGCCGTCCGCCGTGTCCAGCAGGGCGCGCACCGTACCGATCGCGCCCGTCGCGTCCGCCCAGCGCTGCTCATCGCGCGCCCGCGCCGCCTCCGCGAGCTTCTGCTCGGCCGCGCGCCCCGTCTCCGCCACCTGGTCCGGCACCCGCTGGAGGTCCTGCCAGCACGCCGTGCTGAACCGCCGGCGCAACTCGCTCAGCGCCGGCTCGACCGTGGCCGCCTTGGTCTCCAGCGCCTGGATCCGGGTCCGCAGACTGGCCACCCGCCGGTCGATCTCCCGTGCCCGCTCCGGCAACTGCCCCGCGTCCGCCGCGATCGCGTCCGCGCGCTCCTGCACGTTCTCGGCGCGCTGCAGCGTCGCCGCCACCCCGTGCCGGGCCGCGCCCTCGTTCAGCCGCCCCAGCTCCGGCGCCAGCTCCGCCAGCCGCGTCGCCAGATCGTCCGCCCGCAGCCCGGCCCCGCGCACCGCCTCCAGCGCGGTGGTCGCGGCGAGCAGTGAACGCTTCGCCTGCTCCACCGCCGGGGTCACCCGCATCAGCTGCGACTCGGCGTGCTGCAGCACCGGCTGCAGCCGCTCCAGGAAGGCGTTCAGCTCCGCCTGCGCCGAGCCCAGCTGCCCCTTCACGTCCTCCAACTGGTGCCGCGCCCGGGCCGCCGCACCCGCCTCCAGCTCCTCCGCGTCCAGATCGTGCGCGTCCAGCGCCGCCAGGTAGTTCACGGTCACCTGGTCGATCCGGCCGGAGATCGCCTCGAAGTCCGCCGTCGCCCGTCGCGCCGTCGCACCGTCCTCCGCCGCGCGCACCGTCTCCACCGCCAGCCGCACGTCGCGCTGCGTCGAGTCCAGCTCGTAGAAAGCCTGTTGCGCCGCGTCCCGGGCCGCCTTGGCGTCCGCCCGCATGCTCTCGCCGCCGCGCCGCCCCCACCAGCCGCCGCCGGCCCCGAACGACGCCGCCCCGGCAGCCCCCAGCGCACCCGCGACCACCAACGGCAGCACCAGCGCCTCGACCGCCGCACTCCCCAGCCGCCGCCCTCGCCCGCTCCCGTCGGCCACTCTCACTGCGCGCTCCCTGCTCCGACCGCTGATCCGCCACCCATTCTTCCCGATCACCCCGCCCCACCGGCACCCCACCCGTCCCACTCCCCGACCACCTGCACGACACCACCCCCCGGACCAGGTACCCTAGGCAGTCGTCGTGCCCCCACCAGGCCGCGACAGGGGGCGCGTAGCTCAGTGGTAGAGCGCTGCTCTTACAAAGCAGATGTCGGCGGTTCGAAACCGTCCGCGCCCACCAGTCCTTGGGGCCAGTTCAAGAGGAATGATCCTCCCGAACTGGCCCTTGATCCTTGCGGTCGACGTTCACGATCTTGTCGCCGACCCACACAGGGGCGCCGGGGCGGCGCTTTGAGTTGCTCGCCCCCCAGACCGCGGAGCGTGCAGGAGTCGCCGAGGTGCTGCCGGGATACCTTGGCAGCCAGGCGGACGAGCAACTACGAATTCAAGGACGCGTGTTGCGCGCCAGGGCGCCAGCCTTGCTGCTCGCCTCGCACCCCGTCTTCGCCCGGGGGCGGGTGGCGGCCGGTCGCGCCAAGCGCCGGACCGGAAGGGATGGGTACAGGCCTCTACCGGCTGTGGCTGGCGACGGGTGGCCTTACGGTCTTACCCACATCCCTGTCCGGGACCCGCGTTGAGCAAGAACGGGGGCAACTCGGTCAGATCGCGGGCAAGCGAGGAGCCTGCCCGATTCGCGGGGCAGTTCGCGGTCCCCGATCATGCTTGGTCCCAGACCAGGCAAGGCGCCGGCTAAAATCGCTCCCCCGCCCTTGAATCGGAGTAGGGATCTAGATATTTACGCGATTTACTTGGGGAATTCCCTGGGCCTCTGGAACGAGAGCCTCAAGTTCCGAGCTGACCAAGATCTTCCGCTTTTTGAGCGAGCTGATGAATTGAGTTGAATTGTGTCGAAGAATTACCCCAAGGACCTTGTCGATAGGCGTCAAGGAGAAGGCGGAAATTAGATCCGTGTTGGATTCAGCAAGGTCGATCCACTGGCTCACGGTGAGGCCAGAAATTTTGAGAAGGCCTTCGACTGTGATTGCGAACCTGCGAAGATCTGTTGGTAGCTGACCTTCACTCCAAATTTCCTGCGCTGCAGCGATGATCTGATTGCGCGAGTCGAATAGTGGGTATGAAGGGTCCTCATTAACCTTTGCAAGGTCAGCTAGGTTTGCCAAGACATCGTCAACTATCTCAAGGAGCCCGCGAAGCCTGCTATCTAGGCGATGTTCTCGCCATGAGAAGCGTGCACCCTTGTAGATTACGTCGTGTGTTGACTCCTGCAGGGCATGCTGGATATAGGTTGTGAACTGCAGTTCAACCTTTATATTGCCGAGCTCGGGGCGTCGCTCAGAATAATCCTCGGGAAATCCGACGATAAGGTGAGGTTGTTGGTATCTGAAGTCTTCCGGTTTGCCGGCCTCTGTATTCTTTTCCTCCCTAACTGGGAATGTCTTTCGGCACCTGTCGATGGCGTTAGAGACCTGATCTGGATGAAGGAATACCGCGCGGGCGGCAATAAGGTCGTCCAGGTCTCGAAGCTGTGACGATTCACCCTTCTGAAGCTTCTCATATACGGAAGCAGCAGCCTTTACCCGGACCTGAATAACCACCGGACTTAGGTCTGATAGCTCCGCTTCCAGGCGGGAGAGGAAGTATTTCCTGCCTACTTCAAGCTCTGAGGCGATATTGTCGTAGAGGCCTCGAAATGATGCCGGTATTGTCGTCGACATTGCTACCTCTGCAAAGCTTCGATGAGGTAGCTCGAGCGCAATTCTCGGTTCGACTTCTTGTTTGACCCTTGAACTGCTGCGACGCGATAAGAATTCGATCGCCTAGTCTCCTGGGCCTCGACCTCTGCGGCGAACTCGCTTAGGCGGGTAGCTGCCAACTTCACATCGGGCAGATTTCCATCCCGGTGCATCGTCGTTACTGCAGCCCAGAGGGAGTAGAAGTCTGCTACGTTTGAAAACCGGGTTTGCTTAAGCGGAAAAATATCATCAAGACTCTTCAGGTAATCCTGAACCGAGAAGAATCGAACGTCTGCATCGCGCTCGTCTTTAATCTCTCGGTCGTATCCGGCGTAGATTTCGTCAAGGTAATCTTTGCCCTCTTGGATTCCATCCAAGGAAACTACATACAGCTCCGATACATACTCGACATCCTGCATTCTGCGAATTCGAGCTGGCGTAACAAGGCCGACCTGAACCCAGAAGGGGTGTTCGGCGAGTTGCTCAACCTTTTTGATGAACTCGCCTTCAAACTTGGCGTGTCTCAACTCTTGCTTGTTTAGGCGAGCGACGTTCCGGTTGAGCCTATCGAAAGCCTGGTTGAGTTCACCCGGGGAGGCGTTCTTGATCTGCTCGACCGTGAATATGTATTCCAGGATCTGAAGCTTTACCGGTTGGGGGAGTTCTGAAAAATACATCCCGCCCAGGCCGATGTCGTCGAGAGTGTCAGGCGTTGCGAATTCATCTCTCTGAAACTCGAACAGCGCCGAAAGTCGCTGCTTGCCGTCGATAACTCGATACAAGGTTGGCTTGTCCACAAAGACGTCAACCTGTAGAAATATGGTTGGCGCCGGGTAATTGCGAATAAGTGAATCGATGAAGAATTGTTTGAAGGAGAGGTTCCAGACGCTTCGCCGCTGGTATGGAGGGTCGAGGTCGAGGCGACCTGCCGAGTGCAGGTCAAGAAACCATCCTGCAGACTGCATGCCCGTGCTACGCGTCAGGCTGTGCTGTGTCGTCATGGCACTATCTCTCACAGTTATATGATCAACATTGAGGTCTGGGTAGTCTAGGCCCTTCTGGCCATGAACCACATCCCAAGCGAGAAATTTGGCACGCTGATCGCCAAGTTGTGGGTGGCGAAGCCTGCAGGGCGGAGTCCGGTGCTGGCTCTCGTGTGGTCACAGGGCGTCCTCTATGGTTGCTAGATCGAGCCGTACGTGGCGGTGAGTCGTCGCCGGCGGCGAGGAGACGGCGCAGTGGGCGTGGGCCGCCCGCAGGTTAGGGCAGGTACGCCGACAGTTGCTGTGTAAAGGGGTTCCCCTGCTCCACCCCGGGAGAATGTGGTCGCAACTCCGCAGCTAGCGTGCAAGTCTGACGTGCAGTCGATGTCACCGTCGCCGTGGTAATCCTTCGTATCCCGCTCCTGCGTAGCATCGGGTTCTCACCGACCTGGCGGTCTTCTTCGCTCTGGTGATGGATGGCAGCAGTGCAACAGCGAGTAGCCGAAGCGTGCTTGTAGGTCGGAGCCGCGTTCTCCTTCTCGGAGTGGCAGGTGACCAGGGTGGCGTCGATGTCCAGGACCAGGCCTGGCAGTTCACGTCCGCCGGCGTGGGCGACAGGGATGCCGTCGCGGGTCTCGCCGGCTTGCAGCCAGGCGGTCTTGCGGGCGGCGGCGCGGCCCGCGCGCAGCGCTGCGAGTGCGGCAAGGTCGATGCCAGCCAGTAGTCGCCAGGCGGTCGGGGTGGAGGCAACCGGTCCGAAGACTTCGGGCTGGTCACGTAGGAGGGGCAGGTCGGCGATCGCTTCGCCGCCGTCGGCGAGCATCACCGCCAGATCGGCGGCGATCCGGCCCGGTTCGTGGCCGGTGCCGCGCGGACGAAGCCGACGCAGGGCGTCGTTGAAGGCCTATGTGAGGCCGGTGGCATCGGCGAGGTCGGCCAGCAGGCGCGACCTGGCGTGGCTGCCGACCCCGCGCCCGTTGGTGGAGACGATGAGCCGGGGACGTGACCCGGTAGTGTGCACGTAGAAAGTGCCTTCCTGCTGGGCTGACGGAGACCTTAGACAGGCCTCATCGTCCCAGTTCAGAAGGCACTTTCGCGTTCCTGGCCATGATCCGGACAGGGGTCCAAGTGAAACGCGCAGGTTAGGGCTGGGCGGCGGGACGTGGCCGCGGGCGTCGAGGGGCGGGCGTAAGTGGGTCCTATCAAGCGGGTGTTGGCGGCTTGAAACCGTCCGAGCCCACCTCAACCGGCCCCCCAGCCGCCACCGTGAAGGATCCGTCCGACGGTGGATCCTCAAGACCTGACTCTCTGCCGTCTCCAAAAATCGGGCCGCGATGTCGTACTCGCTTGCGAAACTGGTGTCATGGCTAAGGTCTTTGGGCACATTGAAGGTCACCCGGTGGGGTCTCACTACCAGCGGCGGAGGGAGCTCAGCGAGGCTGGAGTGCACGCGCCGCTGATGAGCGGCATTCACGGCAACTCGTCGGAAGGGGCAGACTCAATCGTCGTATCGGGTGGCTACCGAGACGATGAAGATTACGGCGATGTGATCATTTATACCGGGCATGGCGGCCAGGAGAACAAGCGTCAGGTCCGTGATCAGAATATCGATGATCCTGGCAATGCCGGTCTAGTTCGGAGTGAACTTGAAGGTAATCTGATCCGTGTCATTCGTGGCGCCAAGGGAGACCCCGAGTATTCGCCCGAGTCGGGTTTTCGTTACGATGGCCTCTTTCGGGTGGAATCACATCACAGCAAGCTTGGCGCGGACGGCTACCGCATTTGGCAGTTCCGGCTGGTTGCCGCAGATTCGGAGGGTCGTGATGAGGTTGAGGTCCAGCCGTTTCACGGCGACGAAGGCGTGCATGGGCCGGTGCCCAGGCAGTCCGTCACGATCCAGAGGACTGTCCGTAAGAGTGCCGTCACGCAACTGGTGAAACGGCTACACAAGGGGCACTGTCAGATGTGTAGCCAGATCCTTCAGGTGCCGGGCGGCTCCTTCTATAGTGAGGGCGCGCACATTCAGGCAATCGGCCACCCTTATCATGGTCCGGATGTCCCGGAGAACATCCTTTGTCTCTGCCCTAACTGCCATGTTCTTTTCGACTACGGGGCGCGATATCTCACCGACGACCTTCGAATTGTCGACGGGCTCACGCATCAGGAGATAGGGGCTCTCCGGACTCATCAGAAGCATCGAATCGACGCTCGATTCGTTCGCCATCACCGTGGCCGCTGGGTCGCGGTTGACTGATCCATAGCTGCTGCGTCGGAGGTTCGAAGCCGGCCTGAGCATGGACGGGGGCCCTCGGCCGGGCGGGTGGTGGAGGTGCGGGGGGTGGTGGGGTGGGTGATCATCGGGTGGGGGAGGTGGTCGAGGGAGTGGCGCCGATGGGTGAGCAGGAGGCGAGTCGGGCGGAGCTGTCCGCGCGGCTCAACTGGCTGCGGGCGGCGGTGCTCGGGGCGAACGACGGGGTGGTCTCCACGGCGGGCATCGTCACGGGTGTCGCGGGTGCGGCGGAGTCGCGGACGGCGTTGCTGGCGGCGGGTGTGGCGGGGCTGCTGGCGGGGGCGATGTCGATGGCGGCCGGGGAGTACGTCTCGGTCAGCACCCAACGGGACACCGAGCAGGCCGCGTTGGCGCAGGAGCGGCGCGAGCTGGCGGAGGACCCGCAGGGCGAGCTGGACGAGCTGACCGACTTCTTCCGCGGCGCCGGCCTGGCGGACGGCCTGGCCAGGGAGGTGGCCGTGGCGCTCACCGAGCGGGACGCGCTGGCCGCGCACGCGCACACCGAGCTGGGCATCGATCCGAAGGCGCTCACCAACCCCTGGCAGGCGGCGGTCGCCAGTGCCGCCGCGTTCACCCTCGGCGCGCTGGTGCCGCTGCTCGCGGTGCTGCTGCCGCCGGATTCCCTGCGGCTGGTGGTGACGGTGGCGGCCGTCCTGGTGGCGCTGACGCTGTCGGGCTGGGTGAGCGCCCGCCTCGGTGGGGCCGGGCCCGGGCGGGCGGTGCTGCGGAACATCGTGGGCGGCGTGCTGGCGATGGCGGTCACGTACAGCGGCGGTGTGCTGCTCGACCACTTCACCGGGTAACCGGGTGGGTTGTCCCGACAGGCGGGGGCTCGACGCCTGTGTTTGTGTGGGGCCAAACCGCTTGGGAGAGGTGATCCACCGTGACGATGCCCCCGTTCGGATCGAACGATCCGTTCTCCGATCTGCTCAGCCGGTTCTTCGGAATGAGCCCGATGGCGTCCCCGCCCGCCGTGCAACGGGTGCCGATCGGCCGGCTGCTGAGCGAGTCCTCACAGGAACTGCTGGCGCTGGCCGCGCAGCGTGCGGTGGAGGACGGTGGTAGCGACCTCGACACCGCGCACCTGGCCTGGGCCGCCACCCGGGTGGACCCGTCGCGCCGGATGCTGGAGCGGGCCGGGATCGACCCGGACCGGCTCGCGGACGACCTGGCCAAGGCGCTGCCCTCCGGGGACACGACGGCCGCGCCGGAAGGGCGGCCCTCGCTGACCCCGGCCGCCAAGCGCGCGCTGCTGGCCGCGCACGCCCGTTCGCAGGCGGCCGGTGCCTCCTACATCGGGCCGGAGCACATTCTCGGCGCGCTTCTGGGAGAGGAGCGCTCGGGCGCCGGTGCGGCCCTGCGCAACGCCGCGCCCTCGCAGGAGGCGCTGCGCACGGTCCTGGACGGGCGTGGCGTGGGCGGTGAGCGCAGCAGCACGGGCGCGCACCCCAGCCAGACGCCCACCCTGGACGAGTACGGCCGTGATCTGACCGAGGAGGCCCGTGCCGGCCGGCTGGACCCGGTGGTCGGGCGGGCCGAGGAGATCGAGCAGACCGTCGAGATCCTCTCCCGCCGGACCAAGAACAACCCGGTGCTGATCGGTGAGCCGGGCGTCGGCAAGACCGCGATCGTCGAGGGCCTGGCGCAGCGGATCGTCTCCGGGGACGTGCCGCAGAACCTCGAGGAGAAGCGGGTGGTCGCCCTGGACCTGACCGCGCTGGTGGCCGGCTCCAAGTACCGCGGCGAGTTCGAGGAACGGCTGAAGGCCGTGATCGACGAGGTCACGGAGGCCGAGAAGAGCGTGATCCTCTTCCTGGACGAGCTGCACACGGTGGTCGGCGCGGGCGCCGGCGGCGAGGGTTCGATGGACGCCGGCAACATCCTCAAACCGGCCCTGGCCCGGGGCGAGTTGAGCGTGGTCGGCGCCACCACCCTGGACGAGTACCGCAAGCACGTGGAGAAGGATGCCGCGCTGGAGCGCCGCTTCCAGCCGGTGCTGGTGCCCGAGCCGAGTGTCGAGGAGACGATCGAGATCCTGCACGGGCTGCGCGACGCGTACGAGGCGCACCACCAGGTGCGGTTCACCGACGAGGCGCTGGACGCGGCCGCCGCCCTCTCCGACCGGTACGTCAGCGACCGCTTCCTGCCCGACAAGGCCATCGACCTGCTCGACCAGGCCGGCGCCCGGGTCCGGCTGCGCAGCCTGAGCGGCGCGACGGAGGCGGCGCCGGTGCAGGACCGGATCACCAAGCTCCGGCGGGAGCTGGAGGAGGCCATCGCGGACGAGGAGTTCGTGCGGGCCGCCAACCTCAAGACCGAGCTGCGCCAGACCGAGGACGAGCTGGCCGCGATGGCGGAGTCGCGCGAGGAGGTCGTCGAGGTCACCGCGGACGACATCGCGCAGGTGCTCTCCCGGCGGACCGGCATCCCGGTCGCCGAGCTGAACGCCACCGAGCGGGAGCGGCTGCTGAAGCTGGAGGAGCACCTGCACCAGAAGGTGATCGGCCAGGACCAGGCGGTGACCGCGGTCTCCCAGGCGGTCCGGCGCGGCCGGGCCGGGATGGGCGACCCGGAGCGGCCGACCGGCAGCTTCCTCTTCCTCGGGCCGACCGGTGTGGGCAAGACCGAGCTGGCGAAGGCACTGGCCGAGCTGCTGTTCGGCGACCCGGACCGGATGGTCCGTTTCGACATGAGCGAGTTCCAGGAGAAGCACACCGTCTCCCGGCTGGTCGGCTCCCCGCCCGGGTACGTCGGCTACGAGGAGGCGGGGCAGCTCACCGAGGCGGTCCGCCGCAAGCCGTACTGCGTGCTGCTCTTCGACGAGGTGGAGAAGGCCCACCCGGACGTCTTCAACCTGCTGCTCCAGGTGCTGGACGACGGACGGCTGACGGACGCCCAGGGGCGTACGGTCGACTTCCGCAACACCGTGGTCATCATGACCAGCAACATCGGCTCGCAGCGGATCCTCGACCACTCGGGCAACGTCGACGAGATCAGGGACGAGCTGATGCGCGACCTGCGCTCGCAGTTCCGCCCGGAGTTCCTCAACCGGATCGACGAGGTGATCGTCTTCCATGCGCTCACCCGGAAGGACCTGCTCTCCGTGGTCGACCTGCTGCTGGAGCGCAGCCGGCGCCGGCTGAAGGCGCAGGACGTGCGGCTGGAGGTCACCGAGCAGGCCAAGGAGTGGCTGGTGAACCGGGGTTACCAGCCGGAGTTCGGGGCGCGGCCGCTGCGCCGGACCATCCAGTCGGAGCTGGACAACCGGGTCTCCAACCTGCTGCTGGAGGGCACCGTGCAGGAGGGCGACACGCTGATCGCCGAGGTGAGCGACGGCGAGCTGGTGGTCACGCTGGCCCGGCCGGAGGCCTCGGCGACCTTCGAGGAGGCGGAGGCCAAGGCGCAGGCCGGGCCGGAGTGACCCACACCTGATTCCGCGCCCGCCGCGCCCGCCGCGCCCGCACCGGGCGCGGCGGGAAGCGGCTCAGTCGGCCTCGGGGAACACCTGGCGCAGCAGCGGGTCCGGCAGACCGCGGCGGCGCCACTCCCGCGGGTAGCCGAGCGACACCTCCTCGAAGCGGACGCCGTCGTAGCTGGTCACCCGCGGGATGTGCAGATGGCCGTAGATCATCGCGGCGGTGTTGAAGCGGCGGTGCCAGTCGGCCGTCAGCTCGGTGCCGCACCACTGGGCGAACTCCGGGTACCAGAGGATCTCGGTGGGGTGGCGGACCAGCGGGTAGTGGTTGACCAGCACCAGCGGCAGCTCCGGGTCGCAGGCCGCCAGCCGCTGCTCGGTGAGCCGGACGCGCTCGCGGCACCAGGAGTCGCGGTCGGGGAACGGGTCGGGGTGGAGCATCCGCTCGTCCGCGCAGACCACACCGCTGGTGTAGGCGGCCTCCAGGGACTCCTCCTTGGTGGTCGTGCCGGGCGCGCGGAAGGAGTAGTCGTACAGCAGGAACAGGGGGGCGACGGTGACCGGCCCGCCGGCGCCCCGCCAGACCGGGTACGGGTCCTCGGGGGTCACCACGCCCAGGCCGCGGCAGAGTTCCACCAGGTGCTCGTAGCGGGCCACACCGCGCAGCTGCACCGGGTCGTCGGGGTGGGTCCACAGTTCGTGGTTGCCGGGGGCCCACACCACGCGGGCGAAGCGTTCGGCGAGCAGGCCCAGGGTCCACTCGATCGAGGTGGTGAGCTCGGCGACATCGCCGGCGACGATCAGCCAGTCGTCGGGGGAGGAGGGTTGCAGCTTCTCCACCAGGTCGTGGTTCTCCTGGTAGGAGACGTGCAGATCGCTCACGGCGAGCAGGCGGCCGGCGCCGGTCGCGCCCTGCCGCGCTCCTCCCGTCGGCTCCGACTGTGCGTCACTTCGGTACTCGGTCGTCACTCCAGCCCCCATACGGTCACTCGGCCGATCCCGCCACAGTACGGTGGCCGACCGGCTTTGCGTGGCAGGTTGGCTGGATCAGTCGTTCGATCGGCTTGACCGGTTCGACGTCTCTTCGGCGCTTCTTCAGTCGTTCTCCAGTGGCCGTCGCGCGAGCGGGCCGGGGCGGTGTGGCGGGTGCGCGGGGTGGGCCACCGGTGCGGCGCAGCGCGGTCACCGGCCTGAGGTAGGACTCGATCGCCTTTGCTGGAACGGAAGTTGAAGGACGGGACGGCTGGCGGGGGCGGGCGTGCGCGGCGCCGGTAGGATCCCGCCCTTCCCCTGGCCTCGGCGTTGTGGCGGGACTCTTGACAACACGTCATGTCCGCGCCAGCTTTGGTGCACCCCCACAACGAGAGGTCTCTCATGAAGAAGCCGCTCACTGGCATACTCACCGCACTCCTGTTCGCCGGGGCCACCGCCCTCGCCGGAGCGGCCCCCGCCGCCGCGAGCGCCCCGGCCCCGGTCGGCGCCACGGCCGCCACCGCCACCGTCACCGAAGCCGCGGTCGAGGCCGTGGCCGCGCAGGGGCAGCAGGCGCAGGCCGCCGCCGCCGTCAACTTCGCCGGGACGGTGGCGCTCAGCAACTGTTCCGGTTCCCTGGTCCGGCTGCCCGGCTCGGCCGCGAACGACCCGGCGCTCGTCCTGTCCAACGGCCACTGCCTGGAGTCCGGTATGCCCGGCCCCGGCCAGGTCGTCGTGAACAAGGCCTCCAGCCGCACCTTCTCGCTGCTCAGCTCCACCGGCGGCAGCCTCGCCACGCTCCGCGCGACCAAGGTGGTCTACGGCACCATGACCGACACCGATGTGTCGATCTACCAGCTGAACACCACCTATGCGTCGATCCAGTCGCAGTACGGGATCGCCCCGCTGACCATCTCCGCCGGCCACCCCGCGCAGGGCGCCTCGATCAAGGTCGTCTCCGGGTACTGGAAGAAGATCTACTCCTGCTCGATCGACGGCTTCGCCTACCGGCTGAAGGAGGGCGGCTGGACCTTCAAGGACTCGGTCCGCTACACCTCCAGCTGCAACACCATCGGCGGCACCTCCGGCTCGCCCGTGGTCGACGCCGGCACCGGCCAGGTCGTGGCCGTCAACAACACGGGCAACGAGGACGGTCAGTACTGCACCGTCAACAACCCGTGCGAGGTGGACCAGAACGGTTCGGTGACGGTCCGGCAGGGAATCAACTACGCCCAGCAGACCTACGGCATCCCGGCCTGCTTCGCGTCCGGCAACCGCCTCGACCTCACCCTCCCCGGCTGCACCCTGCCGCGCCCCTGACCAGGACTCCCTTCCCGATGGGCCATCCGCTACCGGCGGATGGCCCATTCGGCCGTCTACCGGACGGCCATCGCTCGACCTGTCGAAGAGTGACGAACAGTTCCGTTGACCCAATGGAGAGTTGATGTCCACCACGCTCAGAAGGCTGCTGGTCGCCGTCCTGCTGATACCCCTGCTCGCCCTCGGTCTGGCGTCGCCCGCGCTCGCGCGGAGCACGGGAGCCCCGGACGTCCCCGCCGTGGACGCCCCCGCGGCGGACGCCGTCGGCTCGGCCACCGCCGACAACCCCTCCGCCGACATCAAGGACCGCCTGGCGGCGATCCCCGGGATGACCGTCACGGAGGAGAAGCCCACCACCACCGGCCACCGCTACTTCCTGCTCACCTACACCCAGCCGATCGACCACTTCCGGCCCTGGCTGGGCACCTTCCAGCAGCGGCTCAGCGTGCTGCACCGCGGTGACGACCGCCCGACCGTCTTCTACACCAACGGGTACACCCTCGGGACCAACCCGTCGCGCACCGAGCCGACCCGGCTGACCGACGGCAACCAGGTCTCCATCGAGTACCGCTACTTCACGCCGTCCCGCCCGGAGCCCGCCGACTGGACCAAGGCCGGGATCCGGCAGGCCGCGGCCGACTCGCACCGGATCATCACCGCGCTGAAGCGGATCTACCACCGCGACTGGCTCTCCACCGGGGCCAGCAAGGGCGGCATGTCCTCCGTCTACCACCGCCGCTTCTACCCGGACGACGTGACGGCCACGATCGCGTACGTCGCCCCGAACGACGTCGACAACCGCGAGGACTCCGCCTACTCCGCGTTCTTCCGCAACGTCGGGACCCCGGAGTGCCGCGCCGCGCTCAACGCCGCCCAGCGCGAACTCCTGGTCCGCCGCGACCGGCTGGAGGCCCGCTACGTGGCCGACAACGCCGCCGCCGGCTCCACCTTCACCACCGTCGGCAGCGCCGACCGGGCCTACGAGGCGGGCGTGCTCGACGTCGTCTGGGCGTTCTGGCAGTACAGCACCGAGGCGGACTGCGCGACCGTCCCGGCGGCGGCCACCGCGACCGACGACCAGCTGTACGCCTGGTTCGACGCCCAGTCCGGCATCACCGGCAACAGCGACCAGTCGCTCGCCAAGTACACCGCGTACTACTACCAGGCGGGCACCGAGCTGGGCTCGCCCGGCTTCGACGTCTCGCACCTCAAGGGCGTGCAGCACTACGACTTCAAGGAGCTGTACTCGCCGCGCAGTTACGTGCCGAAGAACATCCCGATGCGCTTCGACCCGTCCGCGATGTCTGACATCGACCGCTGGGTGAAGCGCTCCGCCGAGCGGATCATCTTCGTCTACGGGCAGAACGACCCGTGGGGCGCCGAGCCGTTCCACCTCGGCCGGGGCAGCGAGGACAGTTACGTCTACACCGTGCCCGGCGGCAACCACGGCTCCAACATCGGCAAGCTGACGGCCGACGACTCGGCGGCGGCCACCGCCAAGGTGCTGGAGTGGGCCGGGCTGGCCGACCCGGCCACCGCCCGCTCCCTCGCCCAGAGCCACCGGATCCCGCCGTTCGGTGAGCTGGACGCGGAGGGTCTGAAGCTGGAGCGTCACCGCCCGTAGCGGGACGGCGCACACGAAGGGGTCACCCGTCGGCACCGGGCCGGCGGGTGGCCCCTTCCGGTGGGCGCGCGGGGTGGAGCGTACGCGGGCGCACAGGGCGCACCCCTCCCCGAAGCGGTGAATCAGTGCTTCAATACTTCTATGGCCTACCGTCGCACGCCCGCCGTACAAGCCCGCCTGGACGCCCAGCGCGAGGCCGTACTGCAGGCCGCCGTCGGGCTGCTCGCCGAGCGCGGCTACGGCGGCTGCTCGATGGCCGCCGTGGCGGACCGCACCGGGATCGCCACCGGGAGCCTGTACCAGCACTTCGCCGGCAAGGCCGAGCTGTCCGTCGAACTGTTCCGTCGGGTGGTCACCCGCGAGATCGCCGCCGTCACCGCCGCCGTCGCCTGCCGGGAGACCCCGCGACAGCGGATCGCCGCCGTGGTCGAGACCTTCGCGACCCGCGCCCTGCGCGCGCCCGTACTCGCCTACGCGCTGCTGGTCGAGCCGGCCGACGCCGTCGTGGACGCCGAACGGCTGGTGTTCCGGCGGGCCTTCCGCGACGTGATCGCCACCGAGATCGCCGCCGCCGTGGCGGCCGGCCAACTGCCCCGCCAGGAGCCGGAGCTGACCGCCGCCGCGCTGGTCGGCGCGGTCGCCGAGGCACTGGCCGGCCCACTCGGGGCAGCCCCTGAAGCCGCTGCCCCCGCAGCCGCTGAAGCCGCCACCCCCGAAGCCGCCACCTCCGGCACCGTGCCCGAGGTGGTCCCGGCCCTGGTCTCCTTCACCCTGCGTGCCCTGGGAGGACGCGATGACAGCGACGCATGAGGTCACCAACCAGGTGCCCCTGCCGTACGGACACGACACCGCCGCCGACCCGTCCCTGCTCGCCGCCCTGCACCGGGCCGGCGCCGGCTGGGCCGAACCCGAACTGCGCGAACTCGGCCGCCTGGCCGGCTCCGAGCAGGCCGCCGAGTGGGGCCGGCTGGCCAACGAGAACCCGCCCGTGCTGCGTACCCACGACCGCTTCGGCCACCGGATCGACGAGGTCGAGTTCCACCCGGCCTGGCACGAGCTGATGCGCACCGCCGTCGGCCACGGTCTGCACGCCGCCCCCTGGCGCGACGAACGGCCGGGCGCGCACACCGCCCGGGCCGCCAAGTTCTTCGTCTGGAGCCAGGTCGAGGCCGGCCACACCTGCCCGATCTCGATGACCTACGCCTCGGTGCCGGCCCTGCGCGCGAACCCGGCCCTGGCGGGCGAGTTGGAGCCGTTGCTGGCCGCCACCGAGTACGACTTCGGGCTGCGCGAGCCGCACGGCAAGCGCGGCCTGATCGCCGGCATGTCGATGACGGAGAAGCAGGGCGGCTCGGACGTCCGCACCAACACCACCACCGCCACCCCGTACGCCGACGGCACCTACCGGCTCACCGGCCACAAGTGGTTCACCTCCGCCCCGATGTCGGACCTCTTCCTGACGCTGGCCCAGGCGCCGGGCGGTCTCAGCTGCTTCATGCTGCCGCGGGTGCTCCCGGACGGCGGACGCAACCGCCTGCTCCTCCAGCGGCTCAAGGACAAGCTGGGCAACAAGTCCAACGCCTCCGCCGAGATCGAGTACGACGGCGCGGTCGGCCTGCTGGTCGGTGAGGAGGGCCGGGGTGTGCGGACCATCATCGAGATGGTCAACATGACCAGGCTCGACTGCACCATCGGCGCCGCTTCCGGCATGCGCCTCGGCGCCACCCGGGCGGTCCAGCACGCCCTCCACCGGCGGGCGTTCGGCAAGGAGCTGATCGACCAGCCGCTGATGCGCAATGTGCTCGCCGACCTGGTCGTCGAGTCCGAGGCGGCCACCACCGTCGCGATGCGCCTTGCCCAGTCCACCGACCGGGCCCTCGCCGGGGACGAAACCGAGGCGCTGGTACGGCGGTTGGGGCTGGCCGTCGCCAAGTACTGGGTCTGCAAACGCGGTCCGGCGCACGCCGCCGAGGCGCTGGAGTGCCTCGGCGGCAACGGCTACGTCGAGGAGTCCGGTATGCCCCGGCTCTACCGGGAGGCGCCGCTGGTCTCGATCTGGGAGGGCTCCGGCAACGTCGCCGCCCTGGACGCGCTGCGGGCCATGGCCAAGCACCCGGAGACGGTCGAGGCCTTCTTCGGTGAACTGGACGCGGCCGCCGGTGCGGACCGCCGGCTCGACGCGGCCGTCGCCGGACTCCGCAAGCAGCTCGGGGACACGGCGGACCTGGAGTACCGGACGCGCCGGCTGGTCGAGTCGATGGCGCTGGCCTTCCAGGGCGCGCTGCTGGTCCGCCACGGCAGCCCGGAGGTGGCCGACGCGTTCTGCGCCTCCCGCCTCGGCGGTGACCACGGCGCCGCCTTCGGCACCCTGCCCGCCGGCCTCGCCGTCGGGACGATCATCGACCGCGCCCGTCCGGTACCCGCGTGAGCGCCGCCACCGCCGGGCGGCCGGAAGGCCCCGGCGGGCGGCGCGCGGAGGCGGCCGAGGTCCGCGCCTTCTGGCAGGGCCTCGGCCTGCCCGGCCTGATCGACGTCCACACCCACTTCATGCCGAAGAACGTCCTCGACAAGGTCTGGGCGTACTTCGACCGGGCCGGCCCGCTGGTGGACCGGCCCTGGCCGATCACCTACCGCGAGGACGAGGCCGAACGCGTCCAGCGGCTGCGGGACTTCGGCGTCCGGGCGTTCACCTCGATGCTCTACCCGCACAAGCCGGGCATGGCCGGCTGGCTCAACGCCTGGGCCGCCGACTTCGCCGCCCGCACCCCGGACTGCCTGCACACCGCCACCTTCTTCCCCGAGCCCGGCGCGCCCGGCTATGTGGCACGGGCCCTGGCGGACGGGGCCAGGGTGTTCAAGGCGCACCTCCAGGTCGGCGGGTACGACCCGGCGGACCGGCTGCTCGACGAGGTCTGGGGCCTGCTCGCCGAGACCGGCACCCCCGTGGTCACCCACTGCGGCTCCGGTCCCGTCCCCGGCAAGTACACCGGCCCCGGTCCGGTCGGCCGGGTGCTCGCCCGCCACCCCCGGCTCAACCTGGTGGTCGCCCACCTGGGCATGCCCGAGTACACCGACTTCCTCGACCTCGTCGAGCGCCACCCCGGCGCCCGCCTCGACACCACCATCGCGTTCACCGACTTCGCCGAGCGCGACACCCCGTTCCCGGCCGCCGAACTGCCGCGCCTGCGGGGCCTGCGGGAGCAGGTCCTGCTCGGCAGCGACTTCCCCAACATTCCGTACCGGTACGTTCACCAGCTGGACGCGCTGGCCCGGCCGGGCCTGGGGGAGGAGTGGCTGCGGGCCGTCTGCCACGACAACGCCGCCCGGCTGTTCGGCCTGGCCGACGCCGGAGGCCCGGCCCACCCGGCCCGCCCCGGGGGCCGGGCGGCGCCCGAGGGGGGCGTACCGCTTCGGCGCACCGGGCCGTACGCCTGACCCGGTGGGCCATGACCTCGGAGGTGCATGACCTCGGAGGTGCATGACCTCGGAGGTAATCGACGGCCGGCGGCCGGCCGGGCAGGGTGGGGAGCACCCGGTGCCGAACGCGGCGCCGGGCCCCGGCCCCCTGCCCCGACTCCTCCCGGAGGTTGATCCGCCATGTCCGCGAACACCCTGCCCGGCGGCCGTACCGCCCTCACCCCCGTCGACGCCCCGTGGAAGGCCCTGCGCGGCTTCCTGGCCCTGGACGCGGTGGTCAGCGGCGGCAACGGCCTCGCCTATCTGGCCTTTCCCGGACAGCTCGGTGACCTGCTCGGCGCAGGCCGCGCCACCCTGCTCGGCCTCGGCGCCGTCCTGGCGGTGTTCGGTGCCGCGGTCGGCGTCCTGGCCGCCCGCCGGCGACCGCCGCGGCTCGGCGTGCTGGCGGTGATCGACATCAACCTGGCCTGGGTGGTGCTTAGCCTGGTGGCGATGGCGGCCTGGCTGGAGCCGACCACCACCGGGCTGGTCTGGATCCCGCTGCAGGCCGCCGTCGTGGCCCTGTTCGGAGCCCTGCAGTTCACCGCCCTGCGCCGGACCGGTGCGCTCTCCCGCTGACCAGGCCGCGCTACGCCCGGGGCACCGCTTCCCGGGGCGCCGCCTCCCGGAGCACCGCCGCGGTCTGCGCGTCGGCCGGCAGGAAGGTCTCCATGGCCAGCTCGGAGACGGTCACGTCCATCGGGGTGTTGAAGGTCGCGACGGTGGAGAGGAACGACAGCACCCGCCCCCGGTACGCCACCCGCAGCGGCAGCGCGAACGGGAAGAGCTCGGCGATGTCCTCGTCGGTGTCGTCCAGCAGCCGGTTCGCGGGCTCGGGGTAGGCGCTGACCTCCTCGTACAGCGCCCGCAGCGGCGCCGAGCGGACCAGCTCGATCTGGCGCTCCATCCGTTCCAGCAGGTGCCGCCGCCACTGCCGCAGGTTGGCGATCCGCGGTGCCAGCCCCTCGGGGTGCAGGGTGATCCGCATCGCGTTGAGGGGCGGTGCCAGCAGCCGGGGGGTGACCCCGTCGAGCAGGACGCCGAGCGAGCGGTTGACCGCCAGCACCCGGAAGACGCCGTCGACGACCAGGGCGGGGTACGGGTCGTGTGCGGCCAGCAGCCGCTCCATGCCACCGCGCAGGGCGTCCATCGCCGGGTCGTCGAGCGGGGTCTCCGGGTAGTGCGGGGCGTAACCGGCCGCCAGCAGCAGCGTGTTGCGCTCCCGTACCGGGACGTCCAGGTGCTCGGCGAGCCGCAGCACCATCTCCTGGCTGGGCCGGGACCGGCCGGTCTCGATGAAGCTGATGTGCCGGGCCGAGGAGTCGGCCCGCAGGGCCAGTCGCAGCTGGCTGAGCTGCCGCCGCTCGCGCCAGCCGCGCAGCAGCGCCCCCACGCCCGTACCGGTTCCGGTCTCCGCCGTCGTCATGCCAGGACGGTACTACCGGGAGACCGGACCGCAGTGGCCGAACCGTGGCGTTCTCAGACGCCCGTGGTCGAGCCCGGCCGGATGATCATCAGGACCACGACCACCGCCCAGAGCAGGTTGAACACCCCGGCCGTCATCGGCAGCAGGCGCAGCCCCTGCACGGCCTTGCCGTGTTCCGGGTCCTCGGCGCCGAGGTCGAGCGCGTCCACCGCCGCCTGCTGTGCGGGCAGCACGAACAGCAGCAGCGAGAGCGCGGCGAGGGCCGTGAGCACCATCGAGACGATCATCCAGGACTGCCCGAGCACGTCCATCACCTGGGCGACGCCGATGCCCATCACCGGGACGGCGATCCCCAGCAGCGCGTAGACCTGGGTGATCCGGTGCAGTACCCGCAGCACGCCCGCGTCGGCCGCCCCGTCGGGCCCGCCGGCGAGCGCGGCCCTGGCCCGGCGGGGGAACATGCTGACGGCCACCGCGACCGGGCCTATGAACAGTACCGAGGCGAGGACGTGCAGGCTCAGCAGGAACTTGGCCATGGCGGGGACACCCTTAATCCGACGTCGGGCTGCGCGACGGGCACACCCGGCGCGGGCAGCCGGGGCGTCCGGTTCCGAAGCCCTGAGCACGCACGCTAACACCGCTTATCCGGGGCCCCGCCGGTCGGGTGGCCGTCCTTCGCGGGCTGTTCAGCGGGCTGTTCAGCGGGCCGTCGGCGGCGTCAGCGCGACCACCCGCGGCGCGACGGTGCTCACGGCCGAGACGGCCGCGCCGCCCAGGTCCTCGTCGGCCCAGTCGAGCAGGTGGAGGTCCTGGTAGCGGCTGCGCAGCGGCGCACCCGGAGGGACGTCGAGCGGCAGGGCGGAGAGGTCGACGGCGGCGAGGGTGTCCAGGCTGGTCCGGCCGAGTTTGATCAGCGACTCCTTCCGTACCCAGAGCCGCAGGAACGCCCGATCCGGCTCCGGGTGCGCCTCGACCAGGCGCAACTCTGCCGGGGCGAGTACCCGTTGGGCGACCGGGAGAAGCGATCCGCCGCGCGTCGACAGCTCGACGTCGACGCCGACCGGCTGATGTCCGGCGGCGGCCGCGACCACGCCCTTGGTGTGCGAGAGGCTCACCTCCACGCCCGGGTGGTCCGGCAGGTACGGCTTGCCGTGGTCGCCCTTCCCGCAGTCCGGGCAGTTCTGGGCCAGGGTCAGCCCGGCGGCCGGGACGCCGAGCAGCCGGGCGGCGCAGAGTCGGACGAGGATGTGCGCGGCGGTGAAGTCCACCCGTCCCGACTCGTGCCGGAAGCGCGCGGCGCGCTCGAGCTCGACGGCGGTGAGCAGGTGCTCGCCGGCCTCGGGGTGCCGCAGGACGTCGGCGCTGGCCGCGACGGCGGCGAGCGGGGCGTTCTGGTCCAGGTCCTCGGAAGTCATGCTTCCCAACCTAGCGGGGTCGGCGAAAGGACGGGGCCGCTGCGCCGGCCGGATGATTTCCATATCACGCCTGATGGTCTGTAGGGTATAGATAGTCCGATTTGGGGTTGGATGTCCCGGATCGGCCGGGATTACCCGGTGATCGGACGAAAACGTGGCAGGAGTTGTGAGGCCTGCCCTTTTCCATGTGCGGAGGAATGTGTCGATGGGTCAGGGCACCGGTACGCCGGATCACAGAACGACCGCCGTGAAAAGTCCGCCGACGGCCCGCAGGCGTCGGGCCGTTCGGGTGGCGGTGGCCACCACGCTCGCCGTGCTGCCGATGGCCGCGGTGCTGACGGTCGGTTCGGCCGCCCCGCTGGCGCCGCCGCTGGGCGCCTGCACCGGGCCCGACTGCCCGGCCACCTGGCCGCCGCCGAACAACGGCGACTTCACCGGCCGGGACTCCACGATCAACATCTTCACCGGTGGCAACTACACCGTGAACGGCCGCGCCGCCGAGGCCGAGGGCAAGATCGTCACCCTGGGGAACCTGACCGTCGACAAGAGCCAGGGCGGCGGCGCGTTCAACATGGGCGTCGTGGGCGTCGGCTCGCGCGTCGTGCCGCCCAACGGCAGCGACTTCGTCACCGTCGGCGGCAACGTCGACGTGGTCACCGGCAACCAGATCCTGATCGGCGGCAGCGACTCCACCGGCCCGGCGTTCGGCAACCTCCGCTACGCCGGCACGCTCTCCGGGATCGTCAACATCGACCCCACCGGTCAGGCGATCAAGGACCCGAACGCCGCCGCGCCCTACCAGGCGGTGCTCTCCCAGATCGAGGAGGCCTCCACCTGCGCGGGCCAGGCCACCGCGACCGGCACGGTCGCGGTCACCAACAGCGAGGCGACCTTCACCGGTGACGGGACCAGCATGCGGCAGGTCTTCAACGTCACCGGAAACCTGGGCACGGCCACCCAGCAGATCGGGCTGGTCTTCAACAACATCCCGGCCGGCGCCACCGTCGTCGTCAACATGCTGTCGGACAACGCCATCATCAACACCTACACCGGTACCGGTCTGCCGGGCGACCCGACCACCGACATGCGCTCCAAGCTGATGTGGAACTTCCCCACCTCCACCAACGCGCAGATCCTGGGGAGCGCGCAGTTCCAGGGCTCGGTCATGGCGGGCAACGTGGGCGGCACGACCACGATCGCCACCCCCGGTCTCAACGGGCGGGTGTACCTGGCGGGCAACCTGATCCAGACCGGCAGCGGCGGCTACGAGATCCACAGCTACCCGTTCGACGGGGACCTGCCGGACTGCACGACGTCGCCGAGCGCGTCGCCGACCTCGCCGTCGTCCTCCCCGACGTCGCCGAGCGCGTCACCCACCTCGCCGTCGTCCTCCCCGACGTCGCCCAGTTCGTCGCCGACCTCGCCGTCGTCCTCCCCGACCTCGCCGAGCGCGTCACCCACCTCGCCCAGCGCGTCCCACAGCCCGTCCCACAGCCCGTCCCACAGCGCGTCCCCGACCTCGTCGAGCCCCGCGCCGACCAGCCACCACCCGAGCGGCCACCACTCGAACAGCCACCACCCCGGTGGTGGCGGTGAGCTTCCGTCGACCGGAGCGGGCAACGCGCCGGTCGTCTTCGGCCTGGCCGGTGTCGGCCTGCTGGGCCTCGGCGGTCTGGCCGTCCTGGCCGCCCGTCGCCGCGGACGCCACAGCTAGGGCTTGTCCGGCGGCTCGACAGTACTGAACGACGGTCAGGCGGCCCGGTTCCCGAACCGGGCCGCCTGACCGTCGTCGTATCCGGCCGGGCCCGGCGCTCAGCATCCCCGCGGGCGCCGGTCGGCCGGTGCCGGGGTGATGCCGGCGGCGCGGGACAGTGTGCGCAGCGCCTCGGCGGAGGGGGATCCGGGGGCGGCCGTGTAGACGAGTACGACCTCGTCGGGGCTGTCGGTCAGCTGGAGGGTCTCCCAGGAGAGCTCCAGCCGGCCGAACGGCGGGCAGATCAGACGGACGGTCGAGTGCGTGGTTTCGAGGACGAGCTGTTCGGACCAGAGCCGGCGGAAGTCCTCGCTCCGGGCGGTCAGCTGCCGGATCTCGTCGGCGAGGGCCGGGTCATGCGGCCGCTTTCCGGTCTCGGTCCGCAGGTAGGAGACGGCTTCGCGGGCCTTCGCCTCCCAGTCGGCGTAGAGGCGTCGGGCGCGGGGGTGGGTGAAGACCAGCCGCCCGACGGTCCGCTGCCCGGCGGGGATCCGGGAGAAGTCGGCGAAGACCGCGGCCGCCAGCCGGTTCCAGGCCAGTACGGTGCCGCCCGGGCCGACCAGGTAGGCGGGTGTGTCGATCATCGAGTCGAGGACGTGCTGCACACTGGGCCGGACGCCGGCGCGGCTCGTCTTCTCGTGTCCGGCGGGCGGCCGCGCGAGGCTGTGCAGGTACCGGCGTTCGCCCGGACTCAGCCGGAGGGCGTCGGCGACGGCGTCGAGGACGGCGTCCGACACCTGTGAGGCGTGGCCGCGTTCGAGCCGGATGTAGTGCTCCAGGCTGACGGCCGCCAGTTCGGCTACCTCCTCGCGGCGCAGCCCGGCGACTCTCCTCGGCCCGTGGCCGGACAACCCGACGTCGTCGGGCCGCAGCCGGGCCCGACGGGAGAGCAGGAAGTCACGGAGAGCGCCGGAGGGGTCCACGTCAACGATTGTTCATCGTGGTGTCGCGCGATCACCAGGGGTCGGTCGAGCCTGTCGGCCCCGCGGCATGGATTCGCCGGGTCGGCAAGGGCGCGGCATGACCTCCCGCTCTCGGTCCGGACGGGTGATCCTCGGTCCGTCGCCCCTCACCGGAGGGGCCGCTTCACCGCTTGTCGGCGCCGATCGATCCGGCGCCGGCCCATGGAGAGGGACCGTCTGTGGCTCGTACCACCACCCGCACCCGCAAGCACCGGGCGGCCGTCGCGGCCGGCGTCCTCGTCGCGCTGATCGGGATCGGCGCCGGCACGGCGGGCAGCGCCGCCGCCTACTACAACCCGAAGGCGGTGTGCGACATGCAGAGCATGCCGTCGAGGCCCAAGCCCGTGTGTTGACGGACCGCTGAGTTCCCTGCGCCCCGCCGGAGCCGCCTTCTGCCCGGCGGGGCGAGGACCCGTACCCCGCGACGACGGGACGCCGGTCCTCGCGGCAGGTACCCGAGGGGCGCCGAGGCTCCGGCTCAGCGCTCGTCGAAGAACCGCTCCACGGTGCCGCGCCGGGCGGCGACGGCGGCCAGCGGCTCGCCGACCACCCGTCCGGCCAGCTCGACCGCCAGCTCGCCGACCTCCGCCTGGAGCGAGACCGCCGCGAGCGCCTGGTCCACGGAGATCCGGGCGCCCGCCTCCGCGACCAGCCGGTCGCGCTCGCGGATGCCCTCCTCGCGGGCCGCCGCGATGATCGCCGCACCTTGCCCGGTGGCCTCCTGGCGGATCCGCGCGGCCTCGTGCCGGGCGTCCGCCAGCTCCTGCCGGCAGGTGTCCAGGGTCCGCTCGGCCTCGGCCCGGATGGCCTCGGCCCGCTCCGTGCGCCCCTCGATGGCATCCCGCCGCTCGGCCAGCACCCGTTCCGCCCGCGGTAGCAGCAGCCTGCCCAGCAGCCAGAACAGCAGGAAGAAGCAGACCAGACCGACGATCAGCTCGGCAGGTCCGGGCATCAGCGGGCCGAGTTCCAGGTCCATGCGTCCCCTCCCGCAGTATGATGACCAGTCAAATATCAGCCTGCCCAGGTTCACCGCCGCCGAACCCCGGCCGGAGTCGCACCAGCCCCGCCCACGCGCGGCAGGCCACCGGCCCGGCCGGGCCCAGGGTGCGGGCGGCGAGGGTGATCCCGCCCTCAGGTGACCTCGCCGCGCCGGCCGAACCGCTCCTGCCGCCACTCGCCGGACTCCAGTACCCCGGCCAGGTGCCGGGCCGCGTCCCAGACGTCCGTGTACGTGAGATAGAGCGGGGTGAAGCCGAAGCGCATCAGGTCCGGGGCGCGGAAGTCCCCGATCACCCCGCGTGCGATCAGCGCCTGCACCACCGGGTAGCCGTCGGCGTGCCGGAGGGCGATCTGGCTGCCGCGCCGGGCGTGCTCGCGCGGGGTGGCCACCTCGATCCCGTCCAGCCCCTCCACCAGGGCGACGAACGGATCGGTCAGCGCCAGGCTCTTCGCCCGCACCGCGCCCAGGTCGGCGCGCTCCCAGACGTCCAGGCTCGCCTCCAGCGCGGCCTGGCCGAGCAGCGAGGGCGAGCTGGTCAGGAACCGCCCGATGCCCGCCCTGGCGTCGTACCCGGGCTCGAAGGCGAACGGGCGGGCGTGCCCGAACCAGCCGCTCAACGGCTGGGCGGCGGCGGCCTGGTGCCGCCGCGCCACGTACAGGAAGGCGGGCGAGCCGGGGCCGCCGTTCAGGTACTTGTAGGTGCAGCCGACCGCGAAGTCCGCGCCGCCGGCGCCGAGTTCGACCGGCAGTGCGCCCACCGAATGGCAGACGTCCCAGATCATCAGGGCGCCCGCGGCCCGCACCCGGGCGGTGATCCCGGGCAGGTCCAGCAACTCGCCGGTCCGGTAGTCCACATGGGAGAGGACGACGGCGGCGACCTCGCCGTCCAGGTGCCGGTCCAGTTCCTCCGGCGCGACCAGCACGCTGCGGGCGCCCTCGACCAGGCCGGTCACGCCTTCGGCGATGTACAGGTCGGTCGGGAAGGCCGCGCCGTCGCCGAGCACGGTGCGGCGGCCGGGGCGCAGCCGCAGCGCCGCCGCGAGCACCTTGAACAGGTTCACCGAGGTGGTGTCGCAGACCACCACCTCGTCCGGTTCGGCCCCGACCAGCGGCGCGATCCGTCGGCCCAGCCGGTACGGCTGCTCGAACCAGCCCGCGTCGTTCCAGCTGCGGATCAGCTCCCGGCCCCACTCCTGCTCGACCACCCGCCGCACCCGCTCGGGGGTGCCGGCCGGCAGCGCGCCGAGCGAGTTGCCGTCCAGGTAGACGACGCCCTCGGGCAGGGCGAACTCCCGGCGGAAGCCCGCCAGCGGGTCGGCGGCGTCCAGCGCCGCGCACTCCTCGCGCGTGATCACGGCGGGTCCCTTTCTCTCCGGCTCCGTCAGCACCGTCGGTTCCGTCGTCACAGCTCGTCCCGGACGGTCCACAGCTCCGGGAACACGTCCTGCTCGGCGGACCTGCGCAGCCAGGCGAGGCCGCTGGAGCCGCCCGAGCCCGGCTTGGCGCCCATCGAGCGCTTCACCGCCGCCAGGTGGCGCCGGCGCCAGCGGGTCACCCGCTCGGCGACGTCCAGCAGCGCCTCGGCGAGCGCCTTCAGGTCGGCGAACCCGGGCTCGGTGTAGACCCGCTGCCAGGCCGCCTCCACCGCAGGCTCGGCCCGGTACCGCTGCTCGGACGGTTCGGCGGGCCCGACCGGCAGCGCCAGGCCGCGCCGGGCGAGCAGCGCCAGCGCGTCGTCGTAGAGGCCGGGGGAGCGCAGCGCCGCGGTCAGTTCGGCGTGCGTCCCCGGCGCCTCGTCGTACATCCGCAGCAGGGCGGCGTTCTTGTTGCCCAGCAGGAACTCCAGGTGCAGGAAGGCCGAGGACTGGAAGCCCGAGGCCTCGCCGAACACCGGGCGGAAGGCGTTGAACTCCTGCGGGGTCATGGTCGCCAGCAGGTCCCAGGACTCCACCAGCACGTCCTGGACGTGGGTGCCGCGCCGCAGCGCGGCCAGCGCGGCCGGCAGGTCGTCCTCGCGCAGCGCCCGCTGGGCGAGCGTCCACTCGTGCCGCAGCAGGTCGAAGAGCAGTTCCATCACCTGGGTGGTGACGATGAACGACAGCTCGGCCGGCACCTCGCTGCGCGGGTGCTGCAGGCTGTGCAGCTCCTCCAGCCGTACGTAGCGGGCGTACGGGGTGCCTCGACCCGGCTCCCCGTCCCGACCGAACGACAGGTTGGGTGTTTCCACCGTGTCGTGCCCCATCGTGATCCCTCCTGGTGACCCGGACGCCGCCGGGGGCCCCATTGTGCGGCGGTCCCTGCCCGTTCTTGAATGGGCTTCGGGCACGGCAACCGCATCCGTGCTTATCGTTCAAGAGGTCTTTCCGTCGGTCCTCCTTACGATCGCAAAACAGCGGGATCCAGCCACTCGACCCACCCGCCGGGAGCCGCCATGGACGCCGTCGACCGCCGCCTGCTCGCCGAGCTGCAGGCCGATGCCCGGCTCTCCTACAACGAACTCTCCCGCCGGGTGAGCCTGTCCGCACCCGCCGTCGCCGAGCGGGTGCGCCGGCTGGAGGCCGACGGGGTGATCACCGGGTACCACGCCCACGTCGACCTCGCCCGGGCCGGGCTGCCGATCACCGCGCTGGTCCAGCTCCAGTGCTACGGCCCCCGCTGCGTGCTGCGCGATCCGGCGGTGGCCCGCTGGCCCGAGGTGCTCCAGCTGCACCGGGTCACCGGCGGGGCCTGCTGCGTGCTGCTGGTCGCGGTGCCCGCGATGGCCGATTTCGAGGCGCTGATCGACCGCCTCGGCGGCTACGGCCAGCCGGCCAGCTCGATGATCCTCTCCAGCCCGGTGCCCTGGCGGCCGGTGGTCGCGCCGTAGGGCCTGGACCGGGCACGCACGTGGTGGGACACGCTCCGGCAGCGGCCGGTAGGTTCATCGCCATGCCGATCAACCGTCACGTCCTCCTGATCCCCGGCAGCCTGCGCGCGGGCTCCACCAACGAGACCGTGCTGCGCACCGCCGCCGCAGTGGCGCCGGAGTCCGTCACCACGACGTACTACACCGGGCTGGCCGGACTGCCGCACTTCAACCCCGACCACGACACCGACCCGCTGCCGGAGCCGGTCGTCGAGCTGCGGGCCGCCATCGAGGCCGCCGACGCGCTGCTGATCTGTACCCCCGAGTACGCCGGCACGCTGCCGGGCTCGTTCAAGAACCTGCTGGACTGGACGGTCGGCGGGATCGAGATCTCGGACAAGCCGGTCGGCTGGATCAACGCCGCCGCACCGGGCCGGGGCCAGGGTGCCGAGGCCGCGCTGGGCACCGTGCTCCGCCACACCGGCGCCGCCCTCGTGGCGGACGCCTGCGTCCGGGTCCCGCTGGACCGCAAGGGCGTCGGCCCGGACGGCCTGGCCGCCGACCCGCTGGTCCGGGCGCGGATCGGCGAGGTCCTGGAGCTGCTGGCCGCCGGCTGAGCCGGACCGCCGCGGCGCCCGCCGGGCGGGCTCAGTGCCCGTCGGGCAGGTGCAGGCCCAGGCCCGCCAGGCCGGTCAGGAACAGCTCCACGCCGACCGCCGCCAGCAGCAGGCCGAGCAGCCGGGAGAGCACCTCCAGCGAGGTGCGGTGGGTGCGCTGCATCAGCGGGGCGAGCAGCGCCACACAGACGTAGTTGATCACCACGACGGCGATGTACGCCCCGGCGACGGTGACGCGCCAGCCCCAGTCGTTCTTGGCGAGCGAGCCCACCAGCACCGCCGTCACCGCGAGCGGGCTCGCGATGTAGGGCAGCAGCAGCTCGCGGATGCCGTCCACCAGCGGGTTGGGCAGGTGCTCGGTGTCCTCGTCGCCGCCGCCGAGGTGGATGCCCAGGACCAGCGCGACGGCGTAGATGAAGAAGATCGCGCCGCCGGCCAGTTGCAGGGACTGGTCGGAGATGTGGAACAGCGAGGTGACGAAGTCCGCGCTGAAGGCGAGCAGCAGGCCGACGACGGCGGAGATGATCGTGCTCCAGGCGGCCAGCCTGCGCAGCTCCCCGGTGGTGCGGGTGGAGGCGAGCCGGGCGAAGGACAGCAGGACCTTGGGCGGACCGACGACGGCGAAGAAGGCGATGAAAGCGCTGCTCAGGTTGAAGACGAACATGGGGCAAGCATGACCGGGGCGATTTACCGCAGATCGACCGCCACGCCTCCGGCGCGGAGTGTGTCGAGGATCGCGTCGAAGTAGCTCAGGGCGCGTTCGCCGAGGAAGACCGTGCCGGTCAGGTGGTTGCGGGCGATGCCGGCGTCCCGCCAGACCAGGGTGAACGGGGGCGTGGGGCCGAAGCCGCCGCGCAGGCAGTCGGCGAGCGCGTCGAGGTTCCCGCCGTAGTAGCCGCCGGGGCCGTTCAGGGCCGCCCCCAGGGCGGTGTAGAAGGCCTCGCGGTCGGTGATCGTGCCGCCGTCCAGCCGGTACTCGGGTTGCCGCCGGGTCATCGGGACTCCACTCCTCACTGCTTCGATATTCGCCCGGATGGCGGTCCCGAGTCGAGCCGGCTCGCCCTTTCGGCTGGGATGGAAGCCGGACCACCCTCCGCTGGAACGAGGATTCGACATGTGTCTGAACCGCAAGGATCTCGGTCTGCTGGCCCTGCGCGGCGCTGTGGGCGGGGTGCTGATCGCGCACGGCACCCAGAAACTGTTCGGCTGGTTCGGCGGCGCCGGCCTGGAGGGCACCGCCAAGGCGATGGAGCACATGGGCTTCCACCCGGGGCGGCAGAACGCCCTGGCGGCGGGCCTCGGCGAAGCGGGTGGCGGCGCGCTGCTGGTGGCCGGGCTGGCGACGCCGGCGGCCGGTGCGGTGGTGGCCGGCACCATGGCGGGGGCGGTGGCGGTGCACGCCCCGGCGGGCTTCTTCATGACGTCCGGCGGCTACGAGTACCCGGCGTTCCTCGGCGCGACCGGGCTGGCGCTGGGCGTGTCCGGTGCGGGGCGGTACTCGCTGGACCATCTGGCCGGGCACGTCCTCGACCGGCCGTGGATCGGCGCGGTGTCGTTCGTGGCGAGCGCGGCCTCGGCGTACTGCGTGGTGGCCCGCCGCCGGCACGTGGTGCGGCTGCGCGAGGAGCGGTCCGCCGTGGAGGCGGAGGAGGCGGCGCGCGAGGAGGGTTCGGGGCTGTCCTGAGGACCGGTCCCGCCTCCGTACGGCCACCCGGCCGGAGCGGGACGTCGGACCGGCCGACGTCCCGCTCCGGCCGGGGCCCGGGTCAGACCCGGACCGCGCCCGCGTACGGCATGCTGTCGAGCGGGACGACCTCGACGTTCTTGCCGGTACGGGGGGCGTGCAGCAGCTTGCCGTCGCCCGCGTAGATGCCCACGTGGTGGATGTCCGGGTAGTAGAACACCAGGTCACCGGGTTGCAGCTGGTCCCGGGAGATCTTGGTGCCGATCCGGTACTGGTCCTGTGAGGTGCGCGGGATCTTGATATTGGCCGCCGCGTACGCGGTGACGGTCAGTCCGGAGCAGTCGAAGCCGCTCGGGCCGACGCCACCCCGGACGTACGGCTTGCCGAGCTGGGCGTAGCCGAACGCCAGGATGTCCTTGGCCCGGCCGGCGGACGGGGCCGGCGGGGCGGACTGCGGGGTGCCGGAGGCGCCCTCGCCGTTGCTGCCCGGGGCGTCGGAACGGTTGGTGCCGCGGGAGGCGGCCTGCTGTGCGGCGGCGGCAGCCTGCTGGTTCTCGCGCAGGACCTTGGCCCGCTCGTCCGCCTTGAGGCCGTTCAGGATGCCCTGCACCTTGGCGAGCTTGGCCTGCACCTCGGTCTTCTTGGCCGCCAACTGGGCCCGGTTGCCGTCGAGTTCGGCGAGCCGGGCGGCGGTCTCGGTGCGCAGCTGGTCGATCTTGCGCTGGTCGGCCTGGAGCCGGACCAGGGTGGCGGACTGGTCGGCGGTGGCGGCCTCCTGGAGGCCGGCCCGGCCGAGGTAGTCCTCGGGGCTGGAGCTGAGCATCAGCTTGACCGTGGGGTCGATGCCGCCGGTGCGGTACTGCTCCCCGGCCACCGTGGCGAGCGACTCGTGCACGGTGTTGATCTTCGCCTGCTGGTCGGCCAGTTGCTGCTGGAAGGTGCCGGCCTGGGCCTCCAGCTGCTGCTGGCGCTCCTGGAGTCCGTTCTGCTGCTCGGTGGCGACCTCCACCTCTTCGTACAGGGCGTCGACCTCGCGCTGTACCTGTTCCAGGGACGGTTTGGCCCCGGGGGCTGGGGTGGAGGGCGCCGCGTGGGCGACGGTGCCGGAGAGCAGTAAGGCACCCCCGGCGGTCAGGGTGAGGGCGGAAATGCGTTGCCGGTTGCGGGTTTTCGGGAGGCGGTGCTGGCCCATGCGCTGAGGCTCCTGGGGGGCTGGGAGAGATCAACAAGTCCGATAATCCAGAAAATTAATAGTTCTACCGCTATGTCAGCAAGCCGTCGGGCCCTCACCCGTACGTATCAGCCCTGCTGGCGGACCCGGTCCGGGGCTCGGAGGGTGGGCGTGGAGTGTGCCGGGCAGCCCGGCGCCGGGCAGAATCGAGGACCCCATGGATCGCCAGCCGCCCACCAGGACGACCACCACCGGCCGGCCGACCGCCCCGGTGCGGGTGACCGCGCAGGACGTCACCGCCCCCGCGGTCCGGCACCGGAGCCGGGCCGTGGCCGCCGCCCTGGCCGCGGCCGTGCTCGGCGCGGCGGCACTGGCCGGCTGCTCGTCCAGCGGCAAGCCGAACGGTGCCATCGCCTCCGCGGTGGAGAAGGGTGCCTCCGCCGCGGCCTCCGCCATCTCCGCCGCCGCCTCCGCCGCGGCCTCCGCGGTCGGCTCGGCCGCGGGTGGGCTCTCCTCGGCGGCCGGCGCCGCGGCCGGCGGGCTCTCCTCGGCCGTGGCCTCCGCGGAGGCGGCGGCCTCCTCGGCGATCGCGGGCGTCAAGGGCGGCCTGGACGCCAAGGCGGACGTCGCCGCGGGGGCGGTGACCACGACCCCGGACGGCAAGGCGGAGGTGCCGCTCACCGTCACCAACCCCGAGCAGCAGGCCAACCGGTACGTCATCCAGATCAACTTCACGGACGCCTCCGGCAACGTGCTGGACGCGACGGCGGTCACCGTGTCGGATGTCGCCGCCGGGCAGAGCGCCCAGGCCACCGCGCGCAGCAACCGGGACCTCACCGGCACGGTCAAGGCGGTCGTGTCCAACGCCGTCCGGTACTGACCCGCGTCACCCGGTCCCGCACCGCCGCTCACCCGCAGGTCAGCGGCGGTGCGGCCGGGGCGGGTGAACCTTAACGGCGGCTCAAGCGTCAACATCACCCCTTGACGGGGGAGTTGGTCTAGTCCATTTTAATCCCCAGGTGCAGGGAGCCCCTGAACCGGCGTCAGCGGTCCGTACCGCTGGCGCCGGTTCGGCATATCCCGGCGTCTGTCAGGCATGTTTCCGCTCGATTCCCTCCCCCGTTCTGTCATGCCCTGGTCGTACGGCCCCACCCCGTACGGGTTCGCCAGGGCGGCGGAATCCCCCACAACAAGGAGTCACGCACCCATGCTCCGTTCACGTATCGAAAGGGCCGGGGCACCGGCCCAGCAGGGCGGCCGTCGACGCCGCCCGAAGAGCCTGGCCGCCCTCGCGGCCGGCACGACCGCCTCGCTGCTGCTCGGCACGGGCCTCGCGCTCAGCGGTGGCGCCGCGGCCAACGCCGCCGTCACCAACAGCACCGGCGCGCCCGCCACCAGCGGCGGCCTCAAGGTGGCCTACTTCGACCAGTGGTCGATCTACGGCAACGCGTACTACCCCAAGACGATCCAGGACACCGGCGTGGCCGGGAACCTGGACTACCTGATCTACTCGTTCGCCAACATCAGCCCGACCGACCTGGGCTGTTTCCAGGCGACCAAGGCCGCCAGCCAGGACGACAACAACCCGAACGCGGGTGACGGCGCGGCCGACGCGTTCGCCGACTACCAGAAGAGCTTCGGCCCGGACATCTCGGTCGACGGCGTCGGCGACGTCTGGGGCCAGCCGATCGCGGGCAACTTCAACCAGCTGAAGAAGCTGAAGGCGAAGAACCCCAACCTCAAGATCCTGCTCTCGATCGGTGGCTGGACCTACTCCAAGTACTTCTCGGCGGCGTCCGCCACCGACGCCTCGCGCAAGCACCTGGTCTCGTCCTGCATCGACATGTTCATCAAGGGCAACCTGCCGGTCGACGCCGGCTACGGCGGCCCGGGCTCGGCGGCCGGCATCTTCGACGGCATCGACATCGACTGGGAGTACCCGGGCGGCGGCGGCCACACCGGCAACGGTTCCAGCCCGGCCGACAAGCAGAACTTCACCCTGCTGCTGAAGGAGCTGCGCACGCAGCTCGACGCGCAGGGCAAGGCCGACGGCAGGACCTACGCCACGGCGGCGGCGGTCGGCGCCGGCCAGGACAAGATCATGAACATCGAGACGGACAAGATCGCTCCGTACCTCACCTTCCTCGATGTCATGACCTACGACATGCACGGTGGCTGGGACGCCAAGGGCCCGACCAACCACCAGGCCCCGCTGTACTCCGGTCCGAACGACCCGAGCACCCCCGTCAAGCCGGGCAGCGGCAAGTACTCGATCGACAGCGCCATCAAGGCGTACACGGTCGGTGACAAGGAGTACGGCATCCCCGGCGGCTTCCCCGCCAACAAGATCAACATGGGTGTGCCGTTCTACTACCGCGGCTGGACCGGCGTCGCGAACAACGGCCAGAACGGCCTGTTCCAGCCCGCCGCCGCGCCCGCCACCGGCGCCGCGATGTCCGGCAACATGCCCGGCATCCAGATGTACAAGGAGCTCACGGGCTTCGTCGACAACCCGTCCAAGACCTTCTGGGACGACACGGCGAAGGCCACGTACTTCTACGACGGCAACACCTTCTGGTCCGGCGAGGACGCCAAGTCGATCCAGGCCAAGGTGGACTACGCCCACTGCAACGGCCTCGGCGGCTCCTTCGCCTTCTCGCTGTACGACCTGGGCACCAAGACCGCGCTGTTCGACAAGATGGTCCAGGCCACCAACGGCTCGTCCGCGTCCTGCCCGGCCCCGCCGACCACGACGCCGCCGACCACCCCGCCGACCACGCCGCCCACCACTCCGCCCACGACCCCGCCGACCACGCCGCCCACCACGCCGCCGACCACCCCGGCCGGCTGCTCGGGCGCCCCGAGCTGGGACGCGGCCGCCACCTACGCCACCTCGACCAAGGTGTCCTGGAAGGGCCACTTCTACACCAACAAGTGGTGGACCAAGGGCGACGACCCGGCCGCCAGCGGTGCGTGGGGCGTCTGGACCGACAACGGCCCCTGCTGAGGCCGGTACCACCGGGCGGCTGACCCGCCCGTACATCTGAGGGCCTGACGGACCCTCGCACCACGAGTCCGGCCCGCCGGGGGAGCTCCCCCCGGCGGGCCGGACTTCCGCGTGTGCGGGCAGGTGTGCGGGCCGGGTCAGGCCAGGTCGTCGGTGCGCCCCAGCGCGTCGGGCTGGGTCTCCTCGATCCGCCGCAGCATCCGGGCCAGCAGCGCGGACAGCTCGGTGCGCTCCTCCCCGGCGAGGTCCTGGAGCAGCTCCTCCTCGAAGCCGGCGGCCATCCGCATCGACTCCAGCCACTTGTCGCGGCCGTTCTCGGTCAGCTCGATGATCACCCGGACCCGGTTGGCCTCGTCCCGTTCCCGGGTGACCAGGTCCTCGGCGACCATCCGGTCGATCCGGTGGGTCATCGCGGCCGGGGTGAGTCCGAGCCGCTTGGCCAGCTCGCCCGGGCCGAGCCGGTACGGGCTGCCCGCGACCACCAGGGCCTTGAGCACCTCCCACTCGGCGGAGGTGATCCCGAGCACATTCAGCTGCCGGCCGTACGCCACGCCCATCCGCCGGGCGACCCGCGAGAGGGTCTGCACGATGGTCTCCACCTGTGGGTCCACGGTGGGGAATTCCCGCTGGTAGACGGCCACCTGCTCGGCGACTCCCAGCTCGTTGGCGGTGGCCGGGGCGGGCTTCTCTGCAGTCATGCGGACCAGTGTCGCATGAAGCGGTGCACTCCTTAAGCCTTTGACTCCACACTCTTCCGAATGCTAAGACTTTAGCTCTGAAATCTTCTGGGCTTAAGAGTATCCAGCGAAACTAGTGAAGGGGTGTGCACGGTGACCGGCACGGTGAAGCAGCAGAGGCAGCGGCGTCATGGGGCGGGCGGCCCGCTGCGCCGCGTCCAGATCGGCAACGCGCTCAGCGCGTTCGGCAGCGGATTCACGATGCCGTACATGTTCGTGTACGTGGACCAGGTGCGGGGCCTGGGCTCGCTGGCCGCCGGGATGGTGTTCACCGTCTTCGCGCTGGCCGCGCTGGCCGTGCTCCCGTTCACCGGCCGCGGCATCGACAGGTACGGCCCGCGCCCGGTGCTGCTGGCCGGCGCGACGCTCGCCGCCACCGGCGCGTTCGCCTTCGGTCACGCCACCGGCACCCCGGCCCTGCTGGTCTCGTCCTTCCTGTTCGGCGCGGGTGTCACCACCTGCCAGCCGGCGCTCGCCACGATGATCGTCCGCTGCTCGACCACCGCGACCAGGTCGCACGCGTTCGCGCTGCAGTTCACCCTGATCAACCTGGGCATGGGCATCGGCGCGCTGGTCGGCGGCCAGATCGTCGACGTCGCCGACCCGGCCAGCCTGACCCGGCTGTTCACCATCGAGGCCGTGACCTTCCTCGGCCTGGCCCTGGTCACCGGCTCCGCCCGGATCCCGGCGCCGGCCCCGGTGTCGGTCCAGGAGCGGACGGACGGCCCCCAGGGCCTGCGCGCCCTGGTCACCGACAAGGCGATGCTGCGGCTCTGCGTGCTCGCCGGGCTGATCTTCTTCGCCTGCTACGGCCAGTTCGAGTCCGGCGTCGCGGCCTTCGCCACCGACACCGTCGGCACCGCGCCCTCCACCCTGGGCCTGGCGATCGGCGCCAACGCCGTCACCATCGTGGTGCTGCAGATGTTCGTGGTGCGGATCACCGCCCGCCGCCGCCGCACCACCGCGATGGCCGCGGCCGGTGTGGTCTGGCTCGGCGCCTGGGCGATGGCCCTGGTCGCCGGCCTGATCCGGACCGAGACCATGGCCGCCACGGTCGCGATCGTCTCGATCTACGCCCTGTTCGGTGTCGGCGAGTCGCTGCTCGCCCCCACCATGGGCCCGATGGTCGCCGAGCTCGCCCCGGCCCGGCTGCTCGGCACCTACAACGCCGGGTACGCCCTGGTGAAGCAGATCGCGATCGCGGTCGGCCCGGCCGTCGGCGTGCTGCTGGTCGGCTCCGGCACCTGGCCGCTCTACCTCGCGGCGATGGCCGGCTCCACCCTGCTGATCGTCGTCATGTCGATCCGGCTGCGCCCGCACCTCACCGCGGCCCAGGACAACGCCGCCCCGGTCGTGGTCCGCACCCCCGTCCCCGTCCGGGAGCTGCAGACCGCCGCCTGACGACACCGCCCGACGGGCGCCGCCAGGGTCACCTGGTCGGCGCCCGTCGCGCTTGGATTCACGACCACCGGCACATAGTGTCAGTGGCTGTTGAACGCCCGGCCCAGGCCCGGCACAGGCGAGACAGGCGAAATCGGCGAGGCTATGACGCAAGCGGCGCTCACGCACCCACCGGCAGCACCCCCGGCCCCCGCAGCCCCCGCACCGGCTCCGCGGGGGCCGCTGCGCTGGGCGGCCGACCGGGCCGGCTGGCTCGGGCCGATCGGTGTGGCGGTCTTCGCCGGCCTGCTCCGGTTCTGGAACCTCGGCTATCCCGACTCCTTCGTCTTCGACGAGACGTACTACCCCAAGGACGCCTGGTCGCTGCTCCAGCAGGGCTACGAGGGCACCTGGCCGGAGAGCGCCAACGCCGACATCCTGGCCGTCCCGCAGCACGTCCCGCTGACCTCCGCGCCCGAGTTCATCGCCCACCCGCCGCTCGGCAAGTGGGTGATCGCGATCGGCGAGTACGCCTTCGGGCTTCACCCCTTCGGCTGGCGCTTCATGACGGCCCTGCTCGGCACCGTCACCGTGCTGATGCTGGCCCGGATCGGCCGCCGGCTCTTCGGCTCGACCCTGATCGGCTGCACCGCCGCCCTGCTGATGTCCGTGGACGGCCTCCAGCTGGTGATGAGCCGGGTCGGCCTGCTGGACGGCGTCCAGATGTTCTTCGTCCTCGCCGCCTTCGGCAGCCTGCTGATCGACCGCGACCGCACCCGCGCCCGGCTCGCCGCCGCGTACCCCGACGGCGACCTGGTCCGCCTCGGCCCGCGCCCCTGGCGGATCGCCGCCGGCGTGGCCCTCGGCGCCGCCTGCGCGGTCAAGTGGAACGGCATCATGGTGCTCGCCGCCTTCGGCCTGCTCACCGTGCTCTGGGACCAGTCCGGCCGCCGCTGGGCCGGTGCCCGCCGCCCCTGGCGCTCGATGCTGCGCCGGGACGCGCTGCCCGCCTTCCTCGCCACCGTCGGCTCCGCCCTGGTGGTGTACGTCGGTGCCTGGGGCGGCTGGCTCGCCACCGGCGGCGGGTACGACCGGCACTGGGCGGACGGCCGGGCCGGGCTCTCCCCGGACAGCCTCCTCGGCATCGGCCTGCCGCAGGTCTCGATGAGCTGGGTGCCCGCGCCGCTGCGCAGCCTCTGGCACTACCACTCGCAGATGTACGACTTCAATACCGGGCTGAGCACCCCGCACACCTACCAGTCCAACCCGTTCAGCTGGCTGGTCCAGGGCCGCCCGGTCTCCATGTACTGGGAGCAGGTGCCCAACGGGCAGCAGGGCTGCACGGCCTCCGGCGGCTGCGCCGCGCAGATCCTCGGCCTCGGCACCCCGCTGCTCTGGTGGACGGCCTGCGCCGCCCTGGTCTACCTGCTGTGGCGCTGGTTCTTCCGCCGGGACTGGCGCTCGGGCGCGGTGCTCTGCGGCGTCGCCGGCGTCTACCTGCCGTGGTTCCAGTACCAGGAGCGGACGGTCTTCTCCTTCTACATGGTCGTGCTGGTGCCGTTCCTCTGCCTGGCCGTCGCCCAGATGCTCGGAGCCATGGTCGGTCCGGCGGGCTGCTCGCCCGAGCGGCGCCGGATCGGCGCGGCCGGGGCCGGGCTGATCGTGCTGGCCATCGTGGCCTGCTTCGCCTTCTTCTACCCGCTCTACACGGCGGAGGTGATCCCGATGACGTCCTGGCAGGACCGGATGTGGTTCACCAGCTGGATCTGACGGATGACGGTTCTGGCGGCCGGGCAGTCCCAGCTGCTCCCCGTCACCCCCGTGCTCGGGGTGGTCACCGCGGTGCTGCTGGCCGCCGCCGTGGCGGTGGCCGGGTGGGGCCTGCTCGGGCACGGGCACGCGGTGCTGCGGGCCGGACTGCGCGCGGTGGTGCAGCTGGCCGCCGTCGCGCTGGTGATCACCTGGGTGGTCTCCTCGCTCTGGTGGTCGGCGCTGTTCGTCCTGCTGATGTTCGCGGTCGCCGTCCGCACCGCGGGACGGCGGATGACCCCGGGCCCGGACTGGGTCTGGGCGGCCGCCCCGATCGGCGCCGGGGTGCTGCCCGTCCTCGGGCTGCTGTTGGCCGTCGGGCTGCTGCCGCCGAAGGGCCTGTCCGTCATCCCGGTGGCCGGCATCCTGATCGGCGGCGGGCTCAGCGCGACCTCGCTGGCCGGCCGGCGGGCCCTGGACGAGCTGCGGCAGCGGCACGGGGAGGTGGAGGCGGCGCTCGCCCTGGGCTTCGAGGAGCGCGACGCCCGGCTGGAGATCTGCCGCACCGCGGCCGCCACCTCGCTCGTCCCCGCCCTCGACCAGACCCGGACGGTCGGCCTGGTGACGCTGCCCGGCGCGTTCGTCGGCATGCTGCTCGGCGGGGCGTCGCCGGTTCAGGCGGGCGCGGTGCAGCTGTTCGTCCTGGTCGGCCTGCTGGCGGTGGAGACGGTGGCGATCGTGGTGGTGCTGGAGCTCGTCGCCCGCGGGCTGGTGGGCCCGGGGGAGCCCCGCGTCATCGGGTAGGCTTGGGCGCGTTGAAGGGGAGTAGCCCTCCACCGGACCGTCGACATACTGGCCCCCAGGGGCCCGGCGCCCGGGGCACCGCGATCCGTTCCGGTGCCGGCGAGACCTTCGGCCGCAGTGCTGTGAACCATGACCAGCGCTGTCGGGCCGAAGCCTCCCCCGACGGAGCCGCCGAGGCCGGGCAGCCCGACCGAGGGAATCCAGACCCCCGATGAGCCTGACCGTAGCCGCAATCACCTTCGGCATCGTCTTCCTGGCCGAACTGCCGGACAAGACCGCCCTGGCAAGCCTGATGCTCGGCGCCCGCTACCGCGCGAGTCACGTCTTCGCCGGCATCGCCGCCGCCTTCGCCCTCCAGGTCGGTATCGCCCTGGTCGCCGGGCACCTGCTCTCCCTGCTGCCGCACCGCTGGGTGGAGGGCGTCACCGGCGCGCTCTTCCTGGCCGGGGCCGCGATGCTGCTCTTCCACGGCGGTGACGACGAGGACGGCCACGCCGCCAAGGAACCGTCCGCGAACAGCTTCTGGAAGGTCGCCGGGGCCAGCTTCGTGGTCGTCGCGATCGCCGAGTTCGGCGACCTGACCCAGATCATGACCGCCAACCTGGCCGCCAAGTACGCCGATCCGCTGGCCGTGGGCCTGGGCGCCTGGCTGGCGCTCTGCGCCGTCGCGGGGATCGCGATCGTGGGCGGGCAGAAGCTGCTGAAGCACGTGCCGATGAAGATGATCGTCCGGGTGGCGGCCGGTGTGATGGTGCTGATGGCCGGGTTCAGCATCTTCCAGGCGATCACCGGCTGACGCCGGGGTCAGCAGCTCGGGGGGCTCTGCTCCAAGGCCGCGCGGGTCTTGGGGCCGTACTCCCCGTTCTCGCCCTTGATCTTGTTCGCCTGCTGGAAGTTCAGCACCGTATTGCGGGTCCACCAGTCGAAGAAGCCGGTGGCCAGCGACTTGTCGACGGTGCCGCAGGAGGCGGCCACCAGCCGCAGTTGCATGTCCTTCACACTCGCGCCCGTCATACCGAACGTGAGGGTCTGCGGGGTGGTCGTCGGGCTCGCGCTCGTCGTCGGTGTCGGCGTCGGGGTGGTCGTCGGGCTCGGCGGGGCGGGGGGCGGGTCGGCCGGGGCCGGGGGAGCGGCCGGGGGCGGAGTGGGGGCCATCGGGGGCGGGGTGGCCGCCTTGGTCGGGCTCGCCTTGGCCGTCGTCCGGCTGGGGGACGGGCTCGGGGCCTCCGCCTCCGTGGTGGACGGCGGAGCGCTCGGGCTCGGGTCCGCCGGGGTGGTCGGGTCCACCGGTGCGGGCGCCAGGGTGGTGGAGGGGGCGGGCCGCGCCTGGTGGTCCGGCTCCTTGGAGGGCGTCACCGCGTACGCCAGACCGATGGTGACCGCCAGCAGCCCGGCGCCGGCCGCCACCAGCAGTCCCTTGCGGCGGGCGAGCGGGCCCTGTTCGGCCTGTTCCGCGGCCCGGCGGGCGGCCCGGCCACCACCGGCCGGCTCGGGTGCGCCGGGTGCCGAGTGGGCGAACGGGAAGAAGCCGATCTCGTCGTCGGCCGGCTCCGGCTGCTCCTGCGGGTGCTGGGAGTGCTGGGGGTGCTGGGGGTGCTGGGGGTGCTGGGGGTGCCGGGGCGGGGCCGGCGGGGGTACCGACATCACCGGCGGCAGCACGGTCGTCGCGTAGGCGTCCGCGTCGGGCCCGGGCGGCGGGGCCACCGGGGGGAGCACGGTGGTGGCGAACGGATCGGCGGGCGCGCCCGCCGACGGGCCGTCCACGATCTGGCCGACCGCCTGCGGCACGTACGGGCGCACCAGCGGCGGGCCCTCCAGATGCGGCAGGACGGCGGTCTCGGCGAGGCTCGGATCCGGGAGATCCGGGAGGCACCTGCACCCGGCGGAGCGCGCGGTGCCGCACGTCGGGCAGTGCTGGTCCGGCATCGACCGGCCCTCCTCGGTTCTCGCTCGGTACTCGGATGTTTCTCGGGTTGGCGAACGCGCCCGGGCACTCCCGTACGCGCCTGATTATGCAGGACCGTCCCCAAGGGGGGACAGGGGCGTCCGGCCCGCCGTGGGGGTGTTGTGCCGGTTGGTGGCGGTTGGGGAGCCGGTGAACGGGACGGGGCTCGGGGCCGGGCCCGCGACCGGCCGTCGTTCTTGCGTTCGGCTCAATCGAATGCCGCATATCCGGGCATTTCTGACAGCATGGTGAGCCGGGAGTGATCATTCGCACGGCCCCCGGCCCGGCCGGGGGCCGCGACCCCTACGGAGACGCCATGACGGATCCGACCGCGGCGTCCGACCGCGGCCCGGCGCACCAGCCGGGGCCGCCGGAGGTCACCGCCCCCAACCTCTGGGTCCCGATCGGGGCCCTGCTGCTGGCGATGCTGCTCGCGGCGCTCGACCAGACCATCGTCTCCACGGCGCTGCCGACCATCGTCAGCGACCTCGGAGGTCTGGAACACCTCTCCTGGGTCGTCACCGCCTATCTGCTGGCCTCGACGGCGGCCACCCCGCTCTGGGGCAAGCTCGGCGACATGTACGGCCGGAAGCGCTTCTTCCAGGCCTCGATCGTGATCTTCCTGCTGGGCTCGGTGCTCTGCGGCATCGCCCAGAGCATGGGCGAGCTGATCGCCTTCCGCGCCCTCCAGGGCCTCGGTGGCGGCGGGCTGATGGTGCTCTCCCAGGCCATCGTCGGCGACCTGGTCTCACCCCGGGACCGCGGCAAGTACCAGGGCCTCTTCGGGGCCGTCTTCGGCGTCACCAGCGTGCTCGGGCCGCTGCTCGGCGGCGTCTTCGTGGACAACCTCAGCTGGCGCTGGGTCTTCTACATCAACCTGCCGGTCGGGGCGGTCGCCCTGGTGGTGATCGCCTCGGTGCTGCACGGGCGGGAGGTGAAGCGGAAGCACCGGATCGACTACCTGGGGACCGTGCTGATCGCCTCGGTGGCCACCTGCCTGGTCCTGATGACCTCACTCGGCGGCACCACCTGGCCCTGGCGCTCCTGGCAGATCATCGGGCTGGGCGTGCTCGGCGTGGTCCTGCTGGTCGCCTTCGTCGCGGTCGAGCGGGCGGCCGCCGAGCCGGTGCTGCCGCTACGGCTGTTCCGCTCGCGGACGTTCAGCCTGGTCGCCGTCATCTCCTTCGTGGTCGGCTTCGCGATGTTCGGCGCGCTCACCTATCTGCCGACCTTCCTCCAGGTGGTCATGCAGGTCTCGCCGACCTTCTCCGGCATCCACATGCTGCCGATGGTGCTCGGCATGCTGGTCACCTCGATCGGCGCCGGCCAGATCGTCGCCCGCACCGGCCGCTACCGGGTCTTCCCGATCGCCGGGACGGCCGTCACCACCGTCGGCCTGCTGCTGCTGTCCCGGATGGACGAGCACAGCAGCACCACCGAGATGAGCTTCTACTTCCTGGTCTTCGGCCTCGGGCTGGGCCTGGTGATGCAGGTCCTGGTGCTGATCGTGCAGAACTCCGTCGGCTACCAGGACCTCGGGGTGGCCACCGCCGGGGCCACCTTCTTCCGCTCCATCGGGGCGTCGTTCGGCGTCTCCGTCTTCGGCACGATCTTCGCCAGCGGGCTGGGCAGCCGGCTGGCCGACGCCCTGGCGGGGGTGGCGCTGCCGCCCGGCTTCAACCCCGCTGTCGTCACCGCCGATCCCCGCGTGGTCGGTACCCTGCCGCCGGCCGTGCAGGCCGCGGTCCACCACGCGTACGCCGAGTCGATCACCCGGGTCTTCCTCTACGCGGTGCCGGTCGCGCTGGTCGCCTTCGTGCTCTCGCTCTTCCTGCGCGAACAGAAGCTGCGCTCCACCGTCACCGCGCCCGACCTCGGCGAGTCGATCGGCGTCAACCCGGTGGAGCGGTCCTCGCTGGACGAGATCGCCCGCGCGCTCTCGGTGCTGAACACCCGGGAGGCCCGGCGCGACCTGTTCCGGCGGATCACCGCGACCGCCGGGCTCGACCTCGGACCGGCCTCCAGCTGGCTGCTGCTGCAGATGCACCACCAGGGTTCGGTCGAGCCCGCCGAACTCGCCGAGCGCCGGATCGTCCCGATCTCGGTGATCGAGGAGGCCGTGCGGGAGGTGGAGAGCCGGGGCCTGGCGGCCCGCACCGGCGGTCTGCCGCTGCGGCTGACCGAACCGGGCGAGGAGACGGCGCTCCGGCTGGTCGCGGCCCGCCGGACCCAGCTCTGCGAACTCCTCGGCGACTGGGACGACAAGCAGCACGCCGACCTCGCCGACCTGCTCACCCGGCTCAGCTCCGCGCTCTGCGCCGACCAACGGGACCGGCCCGACCGCAGCGGCCCGGAGCACCCGTACCACGGGGAGGGGCGGTCGTTCTAGGGCTTGCCGTCATTGATTAGCGGGGCTAATCGCCTGTTGAGGAGATCGATCTTGTTCCGCCCCGAAAGGGGTGGTGAGCTGGCTTTATGAGAAATGCGAAAACTCCGGCATCCGGGACGGCGGACGGCGTCGATTACCACTGGTCGCCGGTCATCGCCGTGGCGCTGAGCACATTCACGGTGGTGTCTTCCGAAATGATGCCGGTAGGCCTGCTGACCCCCATCTCGGACACGCTTTCCGTGTCCGACGGTGTTACCGGCCTTTCCCTCACGATCACCGGGCTCATCGCCGCGGCCGTGTCTCCCTTCGTGCCGGCGCTCATCGGACGCCGTGACCGCAAGAGGGTGCTCGTGGCCTTCATGATTCTGCTGTCCCTGGCGAACGCGCTGACCGCGGTCGCGCCCGGTTTCCCGGTGCTGGCCTTCGCCCGGACGGTCCTCGGCATTTCGATGGGGGTGGTCTGGGGGCTTGCCGCGGGGCTGGGCCCGAGACTTGCCGACGGGCCCCGAACGGCGCCGGCCACCACGATCATTTTCTCGGGCGTCTCGATCGCCTCGGTTCTCGGCGTTCCCCTGGGGACGTACATCGCGGCGTTCCTGGGCTGGCGTGCCGCGTTCTGGGCACTCGCGCTCCTCGGCATGGTCGTCGTCGCCGTCCTCGTCCGTACGCTTCCGGCGCTTCCGGTTCACGAGCGGAGCAGGCTCGACGGAATCGTCGACGCGCTGAGGAACCGCGGTGTCGCCGCGGGGCTCGCGATCACGGCACTGGTGGTGTTCGGCCACTTCACCGGCTACACGTACGTCCGCCCGGTTCTCGAGACGGACGCGGGCCTGAGCGCCGGCCTGATCGCGGTCTGCCTGCTGGTCTACGGCCTGGCCGGCGTCGTCGGCAACTTCACTCTCGGCCCCTTGGCGGGCCGGTACCCGAAGGGGGCCGTGGCGAGCGCGCTGGCCGGCGTGGTGACGGCCGCGCTGCTGCTGCCGTTCGCGGTCGCGGGCGCCGTCACGGTGCTGTTGGTGCTGGTCGTCTGGGGCGTTTCGTACGGTGGGGTCTCGGTGTCGACGCAGACCTGGGTCCGCACGGCCGACCCGGCGCGCATCGAGGCGTCGGCCGCGCTGTGGGCCGGGGTGTTCAACGCGAGCATCGCTCTTGGCGCGTTCGCGGGCGGGCTCGTCATCGACAATGCGGGAGGCCGGGCCGTCATGTTCTCGGCGGGGTCGATCACGCTGGTCGGGCTGATCGTCGCGCTCGCGTCACGGCCGCGACCGACGGTGCCGTGCCCTTCGCGCTCCCGGAGGGAGAGGCCGGCTGCCGCCGACTGCGCGGGCTGAGCCCGCGATGCCCTCCGGGTGCGGGCGAGCCGCAACCCGGAGGCTCCACCGCCTTTCTCAGCCCACGCTCTTTCCCAGAAGCTCCGCGAACCTGTCGGCCAGGCCGTGCTGCTTCCGTTCGTTTCGCAGCACGAGCAGCGTCGTCGGCTCCAGGTCGGGAGCCGGCAGGTAGCGGATGTCCGGCCGCGGGACGTACCTCGTGCTCGCTTCGCACAGCAGAAGACCGAGACGTGTGCTGGCCACGGTCGAGAGCCCCTCCTGGATCGTCCCCGCGGTCGCCGGGTAGGTCAGCTCATGCCCGCTTCGCGTCTTCCTCGGCGCGTTCACCTGGCGCCAGTAGTCGGGCGCGGGGCCGAGCGGCTCGATCAGGCCCAGCTCGGACAGCTCGTGGGCGGAGACCTGTGACCCGCGAGCCAGCCGGTGTGTGCTGGAGAGGGCGACGTACATCGGCTGCCGCGAGAACTCCAGCATGCTGCGGAGGCCTTTCTCGCGGCAGGGTGAAAGAACGATGGCCACATCGATCTCTCCCCGGAGCAGGTGTGTGAACGGGTCTCCCCAGGCGAGCTCGACGAGTTGCGCGGCGCCCTCGGGGAGGTTCGCGATCACCTTGGCGACCGGCTCGTACACCGCGCACTGGAAACCCACCCGGATGGGGCGGTCCGCCGCGACGGCGCTGGCGCGGGCGGCGTCGAAACCCTCGCGAAGCCGGTCGAAGGCCGGGACGACCTGATCCGCCAATTCCCGCCCCAGGGTGGTCGGCTCGACGCGACGGCTGGTGCGTTCGAACAGCGGGGCGCCCACCCGGCTTTCCAGGCGCTTTATCAGCTGGGAGACCCGCCCCTGGGAAATGCCGAGCGTTTCGGCGGTGCGGCCGAAATGAAGATGGTGGACCAGGACGGAAAAGCACTCAAGTTCCCGTAGCGGAAGCTCCGGGATCGGTAGCGATGGGTTTATGTGATCCACCTCCACAGTCTACGTCGACGCCTTACCGCGCTCTGCTCGCATGCGTCCCGGGTCCGTTCCGGTGTTACGGCCGATCTCTCTCATGTTCTTCCCTTTGCGGGTGAACTCCGGTCTTTCCTCAAGGGCCGCCGAACCAGCGCGGGGTGTCGAGCCGGAACGGGTTGCCGGGGGCGAGCGTGCGCAGACCGGACTCCAGGGCGCGCAGTTGCTCCTCGCCGAGCATGTCGGCCCACTCGGCGCGCAGTTCGTCGAAGATCCGCGCCGAACGGACCAGGCAGTCGACGCCGCGCGCGGTCAGCCGGACCACCTTGCGCCGGGCGTCGCCGGGGTCGGAGCCGCGCTCGACGTAGCCGAGCTGTTCGAGCTGTTCGACGGTCTTTCCGGCGGCCTGCTTGGAGACGCCGAGCCGGCGGCCGAGTTCGACGGCGGTGGTGCCGTCCGGGCCGATCGCCTGGAAGACGAAGCCGTGCATCGGCCGCAGGTCGGGGTGGCCCTCGCGGGCGATCCGCTCGTGCAGCTCATCGATGATCATCCGGAACGCGAGCAGCAGGCGCAGTGGCAGCTCGAAGCCCGGGGGAGCGGGTTCGCTTGACATTGATAGACAACCTCATTGACCATATAGACAACTCGATTGTCCATCTTAGGGGGCACCCGCATGTCTGTCGTCCGCCGCACCGAAACCCGCCGCACCGAGACCCCCAACGGGGTGATGACCACCTTCGCCTCGCCCACCCAGGGCGGCACCGGCCTGTCGATGTGGCACGTCGAGATGGCCCCGGGCCGCCAGGGCCCGCTGCACGCCGCCGACGCCGAGCAGATCTGGACCTTCCTGACCGGCGGCGCCACCGTCGACCTCGCCGGTGACGTGCTCACCGTCGGTCCCGGCGACACCCTCGTCCTGCCCGCCGGTCTGGCCCGCCGGGTGGCCACCGACACCGGCTTCACCGCCGTCGCGGTCGCCCCGGCGCCGTGCCGCGTCTACAACCCGGACCGGGTGACCCCGGAGCACGCCTGCGAGCTGGCGCCGAAGGCCGCCGAGCGGATCGTTCCGCCGTGGATGGCCTGAACCGTCGTGGTCGGACGGGCGGTTCGCCCAGCCGGTCGCGACGGTCCGGGTGGCGGTTCAGATCGCTGGTCGGCCGCCGGTGTCGATGACCGTCGTGCCGGCCGCGATGCCCGAAGGTGCGGCGGCGTTCAACGTGGAATCACCCAGCCCGGTGTCCAGGTCCCGGCGGCGTCGTGGCCGGCCGCTGCGGCGGCGAGGTGGGCGCGGAGGGTGGCCAGCGCCGGGTGGGGGTTGTCGCGGTGCCAGAGGAGCGAGTGGGGGTAGACGGGCGTCGGGTCGGTCACCGGGATGCGGCGCAGGCCGTGGTCGGCGGGCCAGATGAGGCGGGTGTGCTCGCCCATGAAGGTGGCCAGGGCCGGGGTGTCGGCGATGGTGTCCAGGAGTGCGTCGGAGCCGAAGTTGGGGCCGGTCGCCTCGATGGTGAGGCCGAACTCGGCGACGAGGTCGTCGTAGTAGGCGGTCCACTCGGTACCGGGGACGATGCCGGGCATCCAGATCCGGTGCCCGGCGAGCTGGGCGAGGGGTACCGACCGGGCGCCCGCCAGCGCGTGGGCGGGGCCGGTGAGGAGCTGGAGCGGTTCGTCGAGGACCCGGACGGACTCGATGTCCGGGGGAAGGGGCCGGCCGGGTGCGGCGACGGCGCGGAAGGACGCGTCGATCGCACCGGACCGGATGGCGGCGACGGCCGTCTCGATGTCGAACAGCATCACCACGTCGAGCTCGATGTCGGGGTGCGCGCGGTGGAAGCCGCGCATCAGGCCCGACTGCGCGCTGCGCGAGGCGATCACGTCGACGCGCAGTGGACGGTGGCCGGTGCGTACGGACGTGGCCGCGCGCTCGGCGACGCGTAGCAGCTCGCGCGCGTGGGGCAGGAACGCCTGCCCGTCGATGGTGAGTTCGGCGCCGCGCGCGGTGCGGGTGAACAGCCGAACGCCGAGGTTGCGCTCCAGCGCGGCGATGCGCTTGGAGACGGCCTGCTGGGTGACCGCCAGCTCGGCGGCGGCCTCCTGGAACTGCCCCGCGTCGGCGGCGGCGACGAAGGTCCGGACGGTGTCGAGGTCCATGCTGACACCCTATGGGTACAACCGCTGGTTGTGGCCAGGCGGTCCTGTGGTTGTTTGATCCCCGGGTGTGGTGCTCGCTTTGATGCTTCCGATCGCGGATCGGTTGTGCGGGTGAGTGGCGAGAGGGCGGCAGGCATGAGGAGCGGGCACCGGTTGGGACATCTGTGGGGACATCTGCTCGGACACCGGCTGGGGCGGCGGTTCGGGTGGCTCTGGGGAGCGTACGGGACCAGCGCGCTCGGCACGTGGCTCGCCTTCGGCGCGTTCCCGCTGATCGCCATCCAGGTGCTGCACGCCGGACCGGCCGAGGTCGCCGCGCTCTCCTCCGTGGGGGCCGCGGCGGGCGCGGCCGTGGCGGTGCCGCTCGGCCCGTGGGTGGAGTTCCGCCGCAAACGGCCGGTGCTGATCGCGATGGACCTGGTGCGGTTCGCGGCGCTGCTGACGATCCCCGCCGCGTTCGCGCTCGGCGCGCTCACCTTCCTTCAGCTCCTGCTGGTCTCGGTCGTCGTCGCGGCGGCCGACATCGCCTTCCGCGCCGCCTCCGGCGCTTACCTGAAGACGCTGCTGCCGGCCGAGGACCTGCTCGTCGCCAACGCCCGATTCGAGTCCACGGCCTGGACGACCACGATCATCGGACCACCACTGGGCGGCGCCGCGATCGGGCTCCTCGGTCCGGTGGCGACGGTGGTGGCCGACGCGGCCAGCTACCTGCTCTCGGCCCTGGGCATCCGCGCGATGGGCGGGCACGAGCCCCGGCCCGAGCGCCGGGAGGCCGCGCGCATGCGGGCCGGGGACCTGCTCGACGGCTGGCGGTACATCCTCGCCGACGCGACGCTGCGCCCGCTGTTCTTCAACACCGCCCTGTTCAACGGCCTGGTGATGGCCACCCAGCCGCTGCTGGCCGTCCTGATGCTCGACCGACTCGGCTTCGCACCGTGGCAGTACGGCCTGGCCTTCGCCGCGCCCTCGATCGGCGGGCTGCTCGGCTCACGGCTGGCCCGGCGGCTCGTCACCCGGTTCGGGCAGCACCAGGTCCTGGTCGTGGTCGGGACGCTGCGCGCGATCTGGCCCGTCGGCCTGGCCTTCATCGGGCCGGGCACCGGAGGGCTGCTGCTGGTGATGGGCGTCGAGCTCGGGCTCATCTTCTGCTGCGGGGTCTTCAACCCCGTCCACGCCACCTACCGTCTCCAGCGCACCGCGACCGACCGGGTCGCCCGCACGCTGTCCGCCTGGGCGGTGACGGCCAAGGCCTCGACCGCGCTCCTGACGGTCCTCTGGGGCGTGCTGGGCGCCCTGCTCGGCCTTCGTACGGCCATCGGCCTGGCCGGCGTGCTCCTGCTGGCGACTCCGCTGCTGCTTCCTCGCCGCGCGGCAGCGGATCTCTCCGAGCCGGAGCCGGCGCCGGCGCCGAGCCGCGCCTGACGGGCCGCCGGGGCGCAGTAGCAGACTGCTTGCCGGAAGACCTCGGGGCCGGTCCGGGGTGGCTACCTGAGCCGGTGGCGCAGCCAGGCAAGCCCGTGGCCGCTCAGCGCGTCCCACTGCCGGCCGGGGGTCTCGACGGCGCGCAGGGTCCGCATTCCGGTGAGGATCGTGCCGAAGGCGGTCACGGCCCAGGGGGAGGCCTCATGCCACATGGGCACGCCGTCGGCCCATTGCTCGGCTTCCTCGGGCGTGTGTCCGGCCTCGATCAGCCGGATGACCATGTACGCCGTGTCGACCCAGGCGGCGCCGGGGGCGGGGAACGCCCAGTCGACGACGTGTACGGAGTCGCCGTCCACCAGGAGGTTGGGGCCGGTCAGGTCGGTGTGCACCAGGGTCCTGCCGTCGACCAGACCGGGTGCTTCCCGTTCGGCCAGGATCAGCCTCTCCAGCCGTTCCATGGTCCACGGGTCGAGCCGGTCGCGGTGCCGGCCGCCGAGCTTGTGCCAGAAGTCCTGATCGGACCACCTCTTGGCCAGGCTGAACGTCCGCAGGGGAGAGGCCGGGGTCAGCGTCTCGGCGAGCGTTTCCAGCGTCCGGGCGACCATCGGCAGGTCGGCCGACCCCGGTGAGAGGTCTGCGTGCCTGCCGGGAACGCACTCGAATCCGAGGGCCAGCCATCCGCCGGCCTCGACCTTCCACAGCATGCGGGGGGCGATGCCTGGGGGGAGGGCGGTGTTCACGACCGACTCACGCCGGTGCATCCATGCCAGGGGGTTGTCGTCCCGGACGGCCTTGCAGAACACCTGCCCGCCGGTCGTCTCCAGTGTGGCGGCGAAGTCGGACACGGTTCCGGCTGTTGGCGGTACGGCGCAAGTCACCGTGCCGGTCTGCCCTTCGATGCTCGCGCGCAACTCGTCCGGCAGGTCGTTCCAGGTGTAACCCATCGTCGGGTCCTTCGGGGTCGGGCCCGCCCCGCTCCGGGCCGGAGCGGGCCAGGTGATCAGTTCCTAGCTGCTGTGGCAACCGCGGTGACACTGCGAGCAGTTGCCGCTCCCGCTGGTGTCGCTGCCGTCGCCGCCGCTGCCCTCGGAGCAGTCGGCGGGCATGGTCCACAGCTCGGTATCCACGGCGTACCCGCTGGCCTCGATGATGGCTGCGGTGGCAGCGATGCCCATGCCCTTGGCCGAGTCGTCGGGGCCGTCGGTCGGCGCGTGGTGGAGGAACCGCCCGGCCACCGACCGGCAGAACTCGGTGTAGTCGAGGGTGTGGAGGATGAACGTGTGCCATCCGATGTCCACCAGGCCCGAGGGGGACAGCCCGGCGTCCGGGTTGGCCGCGCAGGCCCCGAGAAAGGCCAGGGCCTGCTCCATGACGCGCTCGGCGAGCGCCTGGTCCATCTCCTCGTCTTCGACGATCCGGGCGACCAGGCGCCCGAACAACGCCGGGTCCACCAGGGACCGACCGGTGATCCGTTCCGTGCTGATCGAAGTCACGCGGACTCTCCTAGCTCTGGTTCTGGACCAACCCGCTTGTGCGGGTGGGGTTTTCACAACCCGACTCATGCGGCCGGCTCGCCCGTCGGGGCGGTTCGCCGCAGGCGGGAACCTGTGGGCGGTCCCGAATGTCACTCATTCGGCACCGTCCGGGTTCAGGCACTTCCCCGACTCGGCATGGCGTCGGCGCAGTACCCGTACGTCCGTCAGCGCCGAGTGATTGCACCCTTCCGGGTCCTGAAGGGCTTCCTGCGCCATGTCGTCCAGCCGCAGGCACGTTGGGCACACGTCGGCGTCCGGGGCGGGCTGCCTCAGCCCGATCTCACGAAGCGACATGACCGACCGCCTTCCGGCTCTGCTTCCGGTCGGCAGTGCTGACCCTTCCGGGGTACGGACCAGCCGCCCACTGCTGTGAATTGGTGGTCATGGCTCAACTCCCGCGCCGATCGACGTCATCGGTCAGCACGTTAAGCGCACGAGAATTGCTGACGGGGCGCGTGATTCTCGAATATTCCAGTGCTCACGGTCGAGGCGCGTGAGGATTCTCAGCAGGCTCCGAGTGCCCTACGGCACCGGGTAATGACCTTGTGGGCATCCGCGCCGTAGACGGCTGCGCCGGCCAACGTCTCCCACACCCGCAGGTACAGCGCCACGTTGTCCTGTTGGTCCAACCACAGCTCTGCGTGCCAGTCCTCGACAATGACGAGCCGTTCGTCATGAATCCAAAATCCGTTGGCAGGAGGCAACTTGAGCGAAGCTTCGAACGGCACAATGCCCAGGGAGACGGTGTCCAGCCCGATCACGCCGCTGAGCCGGTCAAGTTGCGCGACCATCACGGCCGGTGGGCAGACCAGAGCGCGCAGCGCGGACTCCCACATGATGATGCGGTACTGCTTGCCCGGCTGGTACAAGCTCTCCTGCCGTCGGACCCGGGCCCGTACGGCGTCCTCGACATCGCGCGGCGACTGGTGGAGGTCGACGTACGCGCTGAAGATGTGCCGGGCGTAGTCGGGTGTCTGGAGCATGCCGACGATCATGGAACTTTGCCACGCGCGCAGGACAGCCGAACGGTCGTTCTCGGCGGTCAGCGTGTCCTGCACCGGCTTGTGCCCGGCGGCCAACTGCCGCCGCCAGGAGCGGGACCCTGACTCGAAGGCTCGCAGCCTGGCAGCCAACTCGGCTGCCACGTGGGGTTGTCCGACGCCCTCGGCCCAGGCCTTGAGGTCGTCGTGGGTGGCCGTCTGCCGACCGGTCTCCAGCTTGCTGACCTTGGACTGCGTCCAGTCCAGACGCTCGGCCAGTTGCCGACCTGTGAGATCGCCCTCGGCACGCAGCTCGCGGAGCCGCAGACCGAGGGCGATTCTGGCTTGCTGGAAGTCGGTGCTCACATGCCGGACGGTACCTCAGCGCCGAACTCGCGGTGCGGAGTGGCGAAGTGCCGGGTAGCGTCCCGCATATTCTCCCGGCACAACCGAAAGTCCCCGCCCGGCCCGGTGAAGGGCCAGACGGGGCAGAGGGCGCCACAACCGGGGAGCTCACAGGTCGACGGTCACCACCGGCGGGCCGTCCTCGTTGCGGAGGCGACGCCGGGAGCACCGCGGGCGATGGTTTCGAGTGGTTCGAGCTGCTGCGTCCGCGACAGATTCGTTGATGCACCTCTGAGGTGTCGGGACCGCCGGGTCCGCACCTGGCGTTGACCTTTGAGGCAGGATAGGGCCATGAGCGTAGTCAAGATCAATGTACTGGCCGTCCCCGCCGAGCAGCGCGAGGTGCTGGAGAAGCGGTTCGCCTCGCGGGCCGGTGCGGTGGAGAGCTCCGACGGCTTCGAGTGGTTCGAGCTCCTCCGCCCGGTTGAAGGCACTGACAACTACCTCGTCTACACGCGGTGGCGCGACGAGGAGTCGTTCCAGGCCTGGATGGAGGGCCCGATGAAGGCGGCGCACCAGGGCACCGGGGAGGGGGGCGAGCGGCCCAAGCCCGCAGCCTCCGGCTCTACCGTCTGGTCCTTCGATGTCGTCCAGCAGGCTGGGCCCAAGAGCGCCTAGCCGGCTCATGAAGATCTTGTCGAGGGGCTGTCCGGCGGTAGGCCGGGCGGCCCCTTCGGCTGTGCGGTGGCCGGGGTGAGGTGCCGGGCGTCGCTGGTGCGGGTGAGTTCGGGATCGATCGGCGTTCGCGGGTTGAGGGCGGCGGCCCGGCCCATCGTGTCCGGTCCGCCGCCCTTCACCTCCGGCTGTCCTTTCACCGGCCGATCGCGGCCACGAAGTGCCGCTGTTCGTCGAGGTAACCCGGGCTGAAGAGCGAGCGCGGTGCGGCGATCGCGAGGAAGGTGCTTCTGAGCTCCGAGTCCTCGATCGCCTCGGGGACGATGTTGTGGGTCGCGTCGGGGTGGCGCTTGACCTGGAGCTGGCCGGGGGTGGTGAGGATCCGGCGGTAGTGGGCCTCGGCGTCGTCGCTGTCGACGTTGACGTCGCGCCCGCCGAGGATCAGGAGGACCGGTACCCGGACCGCGGAGAGGTCCTCGGTGACGTCCGAGGTGTGGTTGCGGCGGTTGAACTCCCACCGGTCGGGGGTGAGGCCGGTGACGTCGCCGCCGGCGGCCTGGTACTGCTCGAAGGTCCGGCCGGTTCGCAGCGCGTCGAGGGTCCGGTCGCTCCTGGCGATCGCCGCCTCGGTCTCGGCCGGGGTGGCGTGTCGCTTCTTGAGCTCGGCGAGCAGGTTGTAGCGGCCTTGCTGAAGCCAGTTGACGGCGGGTGCGACGGCGATGACGAACTTGACGTCGGCGGACTGCCGCGCGGCCTTGGGCATCACCCAGCCGGCCTGGCTGGCGCCCCAGAGGCCGATCCTGGTGGGGTCGATGCCGGGCTGGGTCTTGGCCCAGCCGATGGCCGCGACGGTCTCGTCGGCCCGGTCCTGCATGCTCTGGTCCAGCCAGTTGCCGGGGGCGCCGTTGACGCCGGGCTTGTCCCAGGACAGCGAGGCGTAGCCGGCCTTGGCCATCGCCTCCCACATCGGTCGGTAGAAGGTGTCGTGGGTGGCGTTCTGCGCACCGTCGCCGTGCACGAAGACGACCAGGCCGACCGGGCCGTGGCCGCCGGTCGGGCGGGCGAGGACGCCGTTCAGTGGCTGCCTGCCGCCGGTGATCGTGACCCGCTCCTCCTTCAGGTCGTACTCGTTCTGGTACACGACCCAGCCGCCCGCGCCGAGCAGCAGGACCACCACGGTCAGCAGCGAACCCCAGAGCCACCAGCGTCTGCGCATCCTGCCGGCCACCAATCTATCAATCTCTGAACGACCGTATTCGATTCGATCGTACTATGATGATGACCATGCTGGAGATTCCGACCCGGGTGCTGGTGGAGGCGATGGTCCGCGCGGACGGGACCGTGGACTGCGGTGAGCTGTACGCCGTCGCGGGCCTGCTCGGCATGACCGATCAGCAGGTCCGCCTGACGATCAACCGGCTCGCCGCCGACGGACGGTTCGTCCAGGAGGGGCGCGGGCGGCGGGCCGTCCTGCGGGCCACCGTCGAAACCCGGCGCACGATCGAGCCGACCGCCGGATACATCGCGCTGATGTACGCGCAGGACCGCGGCGAGGCCCCCTGGGACGGGATCTGGCACCTGGCCGGCTTCGCCGTCCCCGAACACGCCCGCCCCGCCCGGGACGCACTGCGCGAGGCGATCACCGGGCTGGGCGGCGCCCCGGTCCAGAACGGGCTGTACGTGTCGCCGCACGCCTGGGAGGAGCCGCTCAGGGCCGAGGCCGCCGCCCTTGGCGTCCTCGGCAACCTCACCCTCCTCACCAGCCGGGACCTGCACACCGGTGACGCCGACGACCCGCGCGCGCTCGCCCGGCGGTGGTGGCCGCTGGCGGAACTCGCCGAGGGACACGAGCGGCTCGGCGCCCTGGCCGCCGACCGGCTCGCCAGGCTGGCCGCCCACCCGTCCGACACCGAGCAGCTCACCATCGCCATCGAACTCGCCGCCGCGTTCACCGAGGCCCTGGAACCGGACCCGCTCCTGCCCCCCGAACTCCTGCCGCAGCCCTGGCCGGGCACTGCGGCCCGTGCCCTCGTCGCCCGCTGCTGGGCGCTGCTGCTGGCCGACCGCCGGCCGGGCGCACCGCGCCTGTTCGACGTCTACGCCGACGTCGTCGAGGCGGTCACGGCCTGAGGCAAAACCAGCCCGCATGCGGCCTTCCGCCGCAGGTCGCGGTGCATCTGGCGGGGTAGGGCCCGAAGTGTTTCCGGAGCGGCCGTTCTCAGCCAGGCAGTTCGCGCGCTGCATCTCGATGTAGGTCGGGGTGCAGTAGGCCATGCCGAGCGCGTCATCGCCGTGTTCGTCGTCCGGTGTTGTGGCAAACTCGTGGGCCTCGTCGAACTTGGCCCGGCGGCCAGGGCCCGGATAGGCGGGGTAGCGCTGGGTGACCGTTGGGCGGCGCGGGCAAGTCCGACAGCCTGTTGTGTCTTGCGGCGGGCCGCAGTCTGATTGCCGAAACCCAATTGCGTCCGGGTGAATGATGAGTGGCATGGTCACCGAGGAACGTGCCGTCAAGCTGGTTGAGGCCCTGCTGTCGAAAAGCGCCAGGAGGCGCTGGCCAAGTACGGGAAGTCGCCGGAAGTTGTCGTCCTCAGCGTGGAGGAACACGCCCTGGGATGGCTGGTCGGCTGGCAGTCGGTGGAGTACATCCGTAGCCGCGAGCCATTGAACATGCTGATAGGGAATGGCCCCTACCTGGTGGACCGGCAGGACGGGAGCATCCACCACATCCCCGTCGTCACGTTCGTGGTCGAGGACTGGGAGGAGCTCTACCTCTGGCAGGTCAAGGGCGTCAGGCCACCAGAACCTTTGATGGCCACCGTCCGGGCACCTCTGCAGGCTCACGGAACCGTGACCGCAATGCGCCACCTGCGTAAGCACGCCCCGGCCCTTGGACTGTCGGAGGCAAAGGAGTACGTCATGGCGATGCTCGATGGAGGAGACCCTCCGGAGGAACTGATGGACCTCACTCGCACCCCTGACGTGTGCTCGCCGCTGCGCATCGAGACGCTTGCCGGACCACCGCAGCAGTAGCCCACCTACCGTGGCGCGGCCCTGGATTCGTTCGGGGGCGCGCTGTTTTGTGTTGCGCCAGGGGGTTTGTTCGCGCGCCGTCTGTTCGGGTGATCCGGAGAGGGGATTATCTGGTTCCGGCGCTGGTGTTCGTCTGCCGCGTCTACGGTGATTCTTGCGGCCAATGGTGGTGTCATACCTAGCTGTTGGCGCACGTAGTCTGATGAATGGTGCCGAAAGATGGTCCCTGGCGGTGCGAATACCCCGGGGCCCGGCGCCGACAGGTACGCCAGCAGGGCGAGGGGTCAAGCGGCTTGGGTCCGGTCCAGGGTGGCAGTGCCCGGTTGCGCGAGCCACACCAGTCTCGCGGTGATGCCCGGCTGCCCGGTGAACAGGTGCACGGCACGTTCGGGCGACGCGAGGGTCAACCGCGTTCGCCCGTCGACGCCGACCACGTACGTCGGCCCGTCGCCGTTGGCGAGCCCCCAGGCCACGACCCATCCGTCGGTGCCCTCGCGGCTGTCGTCGTACACCTGGACGACGGCGAACAGTTGGGGCGCGGTGTCGAGCACGAGCCCGCACAGCTCCTGGTCGAAGGGCACAGGCGTCGCCCACAGGCGGGTGGCCGGGCGGGGGTTTTGCGAGGGCGCGGCGGTCATGGAAGTCTCCTACGTGAAAGGGAGTTGGGCGCCGCGCCGCCGCTACTGCGGGCAGCGACCGGCCCTGACGCAGGATCAAAGTGGCCAGTGGGTAGCATGCAGTCCACCTTCCTTGGGGAATTCATAGCACCACCACTCCAAAGGGTGAACGGCGCCGGCCATGGCGAGCGAGGGAAGGAAACAGCGGATGCCGCCCAGCAAGGTTCCGCCGAGTATCCGGCAGCGGCGACTCGGCGCGGAGTTGCGCCGGCTGCGCGAGCGGGCAGGCCTGTCGGTCACGCGCGCCGGGGAGTTGCACGGCGCCACGCAGTCCCGGATCAGCAACATCGAGTCAGGGGGATACCCGGTGAGCGCGGACCGGGTGCGGGCCCTGTCACGCCTCTACGGCTGTTCGGACGATGCCCTGATCGATGCGCTGACCCACATGACCGGCGGCCGCACCCGGGGCTGGTGGGAGGAGTACCGCGAGATCCTCCCGTCCGGAGCCCTCGACCTGGCCGAACTCGAACACCATGCGCAGTCGCTGAGGATCGCCTCCGCGATTCACATCCCTGGACTCCTCCAGACCCCGGAACACGCTCGCGCGCTCTTCCGGGACGTGGTCCCGCCCCTGTCGCCACCCGAAGTGGAACACCTCGTCTCCCATCGCATCAAGCGACAGGCAGTGCTCTACGGCGAGCGGCCGATTCCGCTGTTGGCCATCGTCCACGAGGCCGCCTTGCGGATGGGCTTCGGCGGTCCAGAGGTTGCCCGTGATCAGCTGGAACACCTCCTGACCACAAGCGAGTACCCTCACATCGACCTGCGGGTGATCCCGTTCGGCACCGGTAGTTATCCCAGCTCCGGCGCCGGCATCGTGTACTTCAATGCCGCGGTGACACGATTGGACAGTGTCCAGGTCGACGGGGACAGGTCGGAGTTCATCGACACCGAGCCACAGCTGATCAAGTATCGGGCTGTCATGGATCGGCTGGAGATGGATGCGCTCAAGCCGGACGCCTCCCGCGACCTCATCCGCCGTATCGGCCAGAGCATCTGAGAGGGGAACGACCATGACCGTTCACAACTGGCAGAAGTCCTCGTACAGCGGCGACGCGGCGAACTGCATCTATGTCGCCGCGACCCCCGACGGCACCATCAAGCTCCGCGAGAGCGACGACCCCGACACCGTCATCACCACCACCCCTGACAACCTCCGGGCCTTCGTACTCGGCTTCAAGGCGGGCGAGTTCGACCACCTGGCAAGGTAATGCGGGCTCTTCTGCCGGACCTGTGGGTGTGATCAGGCGAGTGTGGTGGCGGGGCAGAAGATGATCAGCTCGCTGCTCAGCTCCTCGACGATCGCGTTCGGGACGGCGTCGTAGCGGCGCTGTTTTGTGTTGCGCCAGGATGTTTGTCGGTCCCGCGAGGCACCCCAGGCCGTTGGCTGCTCACCCGGATCGGGTATCAGGCCGCCTGCGGGCGCTTCCGCTGCTGGGGGCTCATGTACTCGACTGTGTCGAGTGTCTCGCCGTCCCCGGGTGTTGATGCCCGGTTGTGCCGCTTCTTCGGTACCGGTCCCTGCCGAGGGAGACGTACCCAGTGCACCCAGTCCGTGGGTGACGCGCCCACCACGTGGTTGTACTGCTTGCCCTCCGCAGGGAACACGGAGATCAACTCGGAGGGATGGGCCCAACCGGCTGCCACGGCGCGTTCGGCGTCGATGTGCTGGAGCAGCCACTGGGGAGCATCCAGCGGGATGGTCGTCTCGTCCATGGCCGCCAGCATGCCAGCTGAGCACAACCTTCAGGTATCGATCGCTAGTTGGGGCCGGTGTTCGAGCAGTCGAACCCGCAACCGGCCAGCTGGCAGCGGCTCCGCTCTGTGGCCCTTCGGGGTGGTGCAGTTGGCCGGTCTGAAGGTTTGACCGGTTGCGGTGTCTGTGACGGCGCGCTGTTTTGTGTTGCGCCAGGGGGGTTGTTCGCGCGCCGTCTGTTCGGGTGATCCGGAGAGGGGATTATCTGGTTCCGGCGCTGGTGTTCGTCTGCCGCGTCTACGGTGATCCTTGCGGCCAACGGTGGTGTCACGCCGACCTGTTGGCGCAATTAATCTGATGATCCGTGCCAAAAGATGGTCCCCGGCGGTGGGCAAACACCCCGGGGCTCGGCACCAGGAGATGAGAGCTCCCTATGCAGATCCATCGTATCCCGAAGCATGCGCCCGGGTACACGATCCTCGACAACGGCCACGTCGTCCGGAAGCACTCGCTCAGCTGGGCGGCCCGTGGGCTGCTGAGTTACCTTCTCAGCCTTCCCGACGGGGCCCGGGAGGACGTGCGGACCCTGGCGGCGAAGAGTGTCGAGGGCCGAACGACCGTAAGCCGTGCGCTCCGTGAGCTTGAGCAGGCCGGCCACTACATCCGGCGGACCGAGCGGGACCCGCTGACGGGACAGGTGCGGACCACGGTGTCCGTCCACGAGGTCCCGGTCACGGGCAAGGCGGTGCACACGGTGCCGCCGCTTCCCGTGTCTCCGGCCGCCGGTCTCCCCGGAGCCGGAACAGCGGTGGCCGGGAAGGCGGGAAACCCCTCCGGGAGGGTAAGGAATCTGATTCGGAGGGAAGTTGAAGGACCTTCCGTCCTTCCGTCCCGGCCGGTCGGCCCGGACGCGGAGCTGTCCGTCGGGAGCCCGGGAAGTCCGAGGGTGCCGAGCCTGCCGCGTCCGACGGAGGGCATGGAGCTGCTGCTCGAACTGGGCCGTTGTGAACCGCGCATGGCGCTCGCGGGCAAGCCGCTGGCGGATCAGGCCGCCCGGGTGGAGGGGCTGCTCGCGGGCGGCTGGAGCCGGGACGCGCTGACGGGCATCCTGTCCGCCCCGCTCCCGGAGAAGATCACCCGAAGTGTCGGCGCCGTCCTGGCAGCCCGGCTGACGAAGGTGCCCCCGTTCCCGCCCGCCCACCGGCCGGCACCGTCCGAGGCTGCTCCGGCGCCTCGCCAGGCGTCTCCCGAGTGCCAGGGCGACGACGGCCTGTGCCGTCGGCCGGTCCCGAGCGCGGACCGACTGTGCTCGGAGTGCCGTCCGCAATAGCACACCGGACGGTCCAGGCTCTCCGAACGCACGCGCAGGGCGTACTCTCCGACTAGACGTGACACCGTCGGGGAGCAACCATGAGCGAACTGCCAGCGGAACTGACGACAGGCGAGCGGATTCGGTTCCACCGCGAACGGGTGGGTCTGACTCGCGCCGTCCTCTCTGGCCTCGTGGGTCGGTCTGAGGACTGGCTGAAGAAGATCGAGCTGGGAGAGCGGAACCTCAGCAACGTCACCATGTTGGTGCGGCTGGCGCAGGTGCTTCGCCTTGACGATGTAGGCGTGCTCACCGGAACGCCGGGCGCTGTCCCCGTGGGATCGTGGGGGAAGCTCTCGCACGCTTCCGTGCCGGCGCTGCGGGAGGCGGTTCACGCGAGCATCTACCGTCGTCCGACCGACCTGCCCACGACCACGGAGGAACTGGCCGGACGTGTCCGTCAGACGTGGGCTGTTTGGCATACATCTCCCCACCAGCGCACTGAGGTTGGCGCGCTGCTTCCCGAACTGATCACGGCTTGTCACGCGTTGGTGAGGGGGCGTGAGGGGACCGAGCGGCGACACGCGTACCGCGTAATGGCGGAGACGTACGCACTCGCACAGCAGTACGCCGCGCACACGACGGAGCCGGAGCTGTACTGGCTGACCGTCGACCGCGCGCGCATGGCTGCAGAGGAGGCTGACGAGCCGGTGATGCTGGCCATAGCTGCGTGGATCGTCGGGAACGGGCTGCGCGACTCCGGGCATGCTGACGAGGCTCTGCGGCTGGTGACTGACGCGGCGGACTCCCTTCGTCCGATGCTGGAGAACGGCCCGTCGCTGCTGCGGGGTACGTTTGGCTCGCTCTGCCTCCACGCGGCCGTCACGAGCGCGAAGGAAGGTCGCGAGGGTGATGCGTGGCGATGGTGGGATGAGGCCGACCGCACTGCTCGACAACTAGCCGACTACGCACACCCGTTCACGATGTTTGGTGCCGGGAACGTGGCGGTGCACGGGGTCACGCTGGGTGTCGAGCTGCGGACGCCAGGGGCGGCGCTCCGTCGGCTGACGGATGTGCAGCCAGAAGCCATCCCATCGACCGAGCGACGGAGCCGACTGTTCGTCGACGCGGCACGGAGTGAGTATGCGCGACGGGAGCCCGCCGGCGCGTTGCACTACATCCGGCGCGCATTCGACACGAGCCCGGAGGCGGTGCGCTACGTCCCGCCAGCACGGGCACTCGTGGTTGAACTTACCCGCACCGCATCAGGCCCCCTTCGGGGGGAGGCGGTTGCTCTCGCGGAAGCCGTGGGAGTGGCTGCCTGAAGATCATTAATGAGGGGCCCCGCTCTGGGGCCGTTCCCTTCCCCAAGAGCCCGTAGCGTCGACTGACGTTACGGGCTCTTGGCATGAGGGAGTACTGATGGCATTGGAGACGCGGCGGCACGGCAACCCGGTCAGGCCAATTCCCAAGCGGCAGAGCGGTATAGCGCCGAAGTCCTGGGTGCCGTTGGACGACTACCTGAACGCCCGGCGTCCCAGCGCCTTCGACAGCACTGCCGAGGCGCTGAGCAAGGCTGCTGTCCTCGCGCACTGCGAGTGTGTCAACTGCACTGTGGGAAGGTCGGCGTGAGTGCCTTCCTGCCGGTTCCGCCCGCCGAGCGCCGGGGGCGCGGGCCGTGGCGGTTCCTGGAGTGGACGCTTCAGGCCGATGTCGCGCCGGACCGGCCTCCTGTCCGCCACCGGTTCCGGTGCGCGGGGGAGTGCGAGGACGGTCAGCCGTGCGAGGAGGAGGGGCCGGTCTGCGACGACTTCGCGGAAGCGCAGCGCTGGGCGTACCGGCACCTCAAGGTTCACCAGGATCACCGGAGCTACGAACACGTGGCCGTGACACCGTGGTTGATGGTGCCGGCGGAGGAACCCAGCCTGTGAGCATTCCGAAGAAGGCCGGAGCCGGCCGCCTGCCGAGGTCGGATTCCGGATGCGCCGAGTGCGCACGTCTCGCACAACAGGAGCGGGACGCCAGCGACGTATACGACTACTCCGCGGGCACCGACGCCCGGGTACGGATGCGCCGTCACCGAGACGAAACACACCGGTGACGGACGACGGCCTGGAGGACTACCGCTCCGCCGCGGAACAGGCCCGGCTCAACACCTACAGCCAGGGCGACACCTTCATCAGCACCCTCCTGGAAGCCGGCGGACACCCCTTGATCGAACGCCTGCTCAAGAACGAAGACTTCCTGCCCACCCTCAGTGAGATCACCAACCCCACCTCCTGGCTGAAGCGCTACGCCCCGGCGATGAACGGGGTGTGAGAACGGCGGCCCCGAGCTTCCGCCAACCCCTGAGGGTAAGGACTTTGGTTCGGAGGGAAGTTGAATTCCCTTCCGTCTTTCCGTCCCGGCCGGTCGGCCCGGACGCGGAGCTGTCCGTCGGGAGCCCGCGGGTGCCGATTCTGTCGCGTTCGACGGAGGGCATGGAGCTGCTGCTCGAACTGGGCCGTTGTGAACCGCGCATGGCGCTCGCGGGCAAGCCGCTGGCGGATCAGGCCGCCCGGGTGGAGGGGCTGCTCGCGGGCGGCTGGAGCCGGGACGCGTTGACGGGCATCCTGTCCGCCCCGCTCCCGGAGAAGATCACCCGAAGTGTCGGCGCCGTCCTGGCAGCCCGGCTGACGAAGGTGCCCCCGTTCCCGCCCGCCCACCGGCCGGCCGAAGCAACTGCCCCCGCTCCGGTGCCTCGCCCATCGAAGCCGGAGTGCGCCGGTCGGGACGGAATGTGCGGTCGATACGTCTCGGCGGTCGGGAAGTTGTGCTCGGCGTGCCGAGACTGAAGAGTGTTTTCCACTCTAGGCTGGCAGCATGGCACTTGACCCTGCGCTCCCGGTGGGACGGCGCATTCAGTACTACCGTGAGCGGGCGGGGAAGTCGCGCCCTGTGTTGGCTGCCCTGCTGGGGCGATCACCGGCATGGCTGAAGCAGATTGAGACCGGAGTCTTACTGCCGCCGCGTCTTCCGATGCTGATGAAGGTCGCCCAGCACCTGGGGATCACCGATCTGTCGGATCTGACCGGCGACGTGTCGATTCCTCGTACGCTTTACTCCGGCATAGAGCACGAGGCATTGGCCTCCGTTCGTCGGGCTGTCGATGGTGCACCGCTCGGTCTGGCCAGCGGGCCTGCGCCGAACCTGGATCACATTGCCGCGCAACTGTCTGCCGCGTGGCGGACGAGGATGACGCGGGGGGATCACCGTTCCGCGCTGGCCGCGCTGCTTCCGCCGCTCGTCTCGGCAGCATCGATCGCGGCGTCACACCCGGGGTGTTCTGACCGTCGGCGCGCTGAGGTGATGTATGCCAGTGCGCTTAATCTGACGCAGATGTACGCCGCGTTCCAGGGGGACGGCAACCTCGTCTGGAGAGTGGCGTCCACTGCGCTCGCCACAGCGCGGGCGTCGGGCGACCCGGGCGCCATCGGCCAGGCCTGCTGGTTCCTGGTGGAGGCGTTCCGGAAGTCGGGGCAGTGGGACAGCGCGCAGGCGATGACGGAGGATGCCCTCCGTCTGCTGGACCCGGTACGAGCCGAATCCCCACACCTGGCGGCAGCCTGGGCTGACATGGCCTTCCACGCCGCCATCACCCACGCCGTCGCGGGAGAGGGCGGCGAAGCGTGGGGGTGGATCGACAGGGCGTCCGCCGTGGCGCAGAGACTCCCGGCCGACTTCTGGAGCGCTCCGACGTCATGCTCTGTTCAGGCTGTTGCGTTCCACTCGGTCACGGTCGCAGTGGAGCTGCGCCAGGCCGGCACAGCACTGCGCTGGGCGCGTCAGCTGCCTGATGAAGAGATCAAGGCAGTCCCCCGGCGGGGACGGCATTTGATTGAGGTAGCGCGGGCACACGCACTTCGCGGGGATGCGGATCAGGTAGTGACCCTGTTGACGAGTGCCGTCGAGGTGGCACCTGAGACGGCCCGGTGGAATGAAGAGGCCCGTTCCATGGTGCGCGGGCTCGTCAACGGCCCACCAGTCGGCCAGGCGCAGGCAGCCGGTCGACGCCTGGCCGACGCCATCGGAGTCGCTGCCTGAAAACAGGGGGTAGAAACTCTGCCTCGCCTCCCCCGGAAGAGCCCGTAGCGTCGACTGACGTTACGGGCTCTTGGCATGAGGGAGTACTGATGGCATCGGAGACGCGGCGGCGCGGCAACCCGGTCAGGCCAATTCCCAAGCGGCAGAGCGGTATAGCGCCGAAGTCCTGGGTGCCGTTGGACGACTACCTGAACGCCCGGCGTCCCAGCGCCTTCGACAGCACTGCCGAGGCGCTGAGCAAGGCTGCTGTCCTCGCGCACTGCGAGTGCGTCAACTGCACTGTGGGAAGGTCGGCGTGAGTGCCTTCCTGCCGGTTCCGCCCGCCGAGCGTCGCGGGGGCCGCAGGCTGTGGCGGTTCCTGGAGTGGACGCTTCAGGCCGATGTCGCGCCGGACCGGCCTCCTGTCCGCCACCGGTTCCGGTGCGCGGGGGGAGTACGAGGACGGTCAGCCGTGCGAGGAGGAGGGATCGGTCTGCGACGACTTCGCGGAAGCGCAGCGCTGGGCGTACCGGCACCTCAAGGTTCACCAGGATCACCGGAGCTACGAACACGTGGCCGTGACACCGTGGTTGATGGTGCCGGCGGAGGAACCCAGCTGATGAGTACTGCGAACAAGGCCGTCGCCAAACGCGTGTCGAACGCGGGCGCCGGGTGCGCCGAGTGCGCACGTCTCGCACAACAGGAGCGGGACGCCAGCGACGTATACGACTACTCCGCGGGCACCGACGCCCGGGTACGGATGCGCCGTCACCGAGACGAAACACACCGGTGACGGACGACGGCCTGGAGGACTACCGCTCCGCCGCGGAACAGGCCCGGCGGGGACTGCGTGACCCCCGCCGGCTCACCGCCGCCTACGCGGTGTCGGTGGCCGGCATCGCCGCGTTCATCGCAGTGCTGCTCATGCCGCGCACAGCCCCCTGACCACCTGACGTACCTACAAGAGAACAGAGTTCATGACCGCCTTCACGCTCCACAACGACGCCGGGGTCGACAGCGGCACCTACGACCGCATCAGCCGACTCCTGGCCAGGTCCGCGCCGCTGGCCGAGCGGCACTCCCGGCTGAGCCTGCCCGACCGGGCGAGCGTCCGCATCGTCTCCACGGAGCAGTTCGTCTCCTTGACGGCCGACCACGGTGAGTACACCATGCGACAGGCCGCCGACGCGTTCCCCGCCGGCTCCGGATCGCGTGACCGGGCGCTCGCCGAGGTCCAGGCGTGCCGGGACGGCTTCGAGCGGGCGGCCGCCCAGAGCTGGCCGATGGTCACGGCCGCCGTTGTCTGCCGGTCCACCGCCGGAGACCCGGAAATGATCACCATGCCCGAAGGGCACGCCGAAAGCCGCGCCACAGACCGCTACCTCACCGGCGCGTTCGCACACGAGTGGACCCACCTCGCCCAGAACAAGGTCTGGCCCGCCATGCCCTACGCCCACATACGAATCGCCCTCCAAGCCGACGCCGACGGCCTCCCACCCGAGCAGCGCCGCACCACCCACCACGTCATCGAAGGCCACGCCCAATGGGTCCAGCGCCAAACGGTCCAGGAACTGTGCGGCGTAGCCACCGCACAGCTCCGGCTGGACGGCGAACCGAAACCCACCAAACGATTCCGCCGCCTCAAAACGCAATCACCCCTGATCAGCATCTACGACCAGGGCGACGCCTTCATCAGCGCCCTCCACGACACCGGCGGACACCCCCTGATCGAACGCCTGCTCAGGAACGAAGACCTCCTGCCCACCCTCGGCGAGATCACCAACCCCACCACCTGGCTGGAACGCTACGCCCCGGCGATGAGCGGGGCGTGAGAACGGCGGCCCCGAACTGCCGCCAACCCCTGGGCCGGTCCGGCCGTCCGTAACCCCACGGAGGACGGCCGGACCATCAACGGTGCCAGTTCGTGGTGACGGAGCAGTCCGGCTGATGAGCGATCCGGAGAGAGCCACCGAGAGCGAGGCGCCGAAGCGACAGGCTGCCGCCGGTTCCGTCCTCTGGTCCCCTTCGGCGCCGTCGTGCATGCCGAACGCGGGTGGCCCTCGGTGGCGTTCGGGCGGCCGGGAACCGGAAGCGGAAGGATCGGTTTCGGCCAGTTGTGTCACGCGCGGATGCATTCGTCCCCGGCTGCGGCATGCTGTCCGCACAAGTTGTCGGTACTGGGACAAGGAGAAGGTCATGCGTCGAATAGCAGCCCTGGGCACCGGAGCGGCGCTGCTCGTGGCGGCGGGAGTGGTGGCGGCGCCGCAGGCGTCGGCGACCTCGTACTGCTTCACGGACCAGGGCACCAACTGGGGCTCGGTGAGCTGCCAGACCACGGCCCCGAAGAACCACTGGCAGCTGGTGCTGGTCTGCGAGAGCAACACCGTCAAGGGGATCCGGCAGACGGTCACGGGCCTCTGGCACACCGGGGACGGGAGCGACAAGCTCTACTGTCCGAACGGTTACAGCGCGGCCCTCACCAACGTCAACAACGACAACTGACGCTACTGGCAGGGGTGTCGGCCCTCATCGCGCGATGGCGGGCCGGCCCCGGCCTCGGCCGGCCGCAGTACGCGCGTGCTTCTCCCTCCTCCTCGGGTGGGAGGCCCGGATACGGCGGGGGGACGACACAAGTTCACACTCTGAGGCGACGTCAGACGTGCTCCCGCGGATCTACCGTGCTCGGCATGACCAGACTCCGACGTACCGCCGTTGCCGTCCTGCTCGCGCTCGCTCTGCCGTTGCCGATCGCCGGGGCGGGTTCGGCCTTCGCCGCGCCCGCGCCCGCGCCCGCGTCCGCCGCGCCCGTTGCCGACACCGCTGCCGCGGGCCCGTCCGCCGGGCGGCTCGATCTGCCCCGCCCGACCGGCCGGCACGCGGTCGGCCGCAGCACGCTGCACCTCGTCGACCGGAACCGCCAGGACCCGTGGGTGCCGTCCGCGGGCCCGCGGCAGCTGATGGTGTCGATGTACTACCCGGCCAGGCCGGGGACGGGTGGGCCCGCCACGCCCTACCTGACCGCGGAGGAGGCCCGGCTGCTGCTCGGCGACCAGGTGCCGGGCGAGGGCATTCCGCCCGAGGTGGTCACCGGCCTGCACCCGTGGGCGCGCACGGACGCGCGTCCGGCGTCGGGCAGGTTCCCGCTGGTGGTCCTCTCGCCCGGGTTCACGCTGCCGCGCGCCACGCTCACCGGCCTCGCCGAGGACCTGGCCAGCCGCGGGTACGTCGTCGCCGCGGTCGACCACACCTACGAGACCTCCGGGACGACGTTCCCCGACGGCCGGACCCTCGCCTGCGCCATCTGCGACTACCCGGAGACGGACCGGACCGCGCTGGTGCCCCCGAGCCGGGCCAAGGACGTCTCCTTCGTGCTCGACCAGCTGACCGGCCGCCGGCCGGCCTGGCCGTACGCCCGCATGATCGACCGGGACCGGATCGGTATGGCCGGGCACTCCATCGGCGGCAACGCCGCCGCCTCCGCGATGACCGCCGACCGCCGGATCCGCGCGGGCGTGAACATGGACGGCAAGTTCTTCGACCCGGTGCCGTCGGCCGGGCTCGGTGGCCGCCCCTTCCTGATGCTCGGCACCCAGGCCGTCCACAGCACGACGGGCTGGGACACCAGCTGGCCCGAGGCCTGGACGCGCCTGGACGGCTGGAAGCGCTGGCTGACCGTCACCGGTTCCGACCACAGCAGCTTCACCGACTCGCCCGTCATCGCGGCGCGGGCGGGCTTTCCCGACCCCGAAGGGACGACGATCGCCCCGCTGCGGGCCGAGAAGGTCACCCGTGACCTTGTCGCCGCCTTCTTCGACCTTCAGCTGAAGGGCATTCCGCAGCGCCTGCTCGACGGCCCCTCGGCGGCGTACCCGGAGGTCGTCTTCCAGCGGCCCTGACACCAGCCCCGCCCCGGCCCACGCCCCGGCCCCGACTCCGACGCCAGTCCCGGCCCTGACACCGATCCGGCGCCACCGGCCCACCGGCCCCGCCCGGCCGGTGGCGCCGGGTTCAGGCCGGTCCGCCGCTCCCGGACGGCGGCGGAACCCGGTCCGCCGGCTCCTCCGGCGGGCGGAAGGCCGCCGGGGCGGCGAAGGCGGCGCGGCGGGTGGCCCGGCGGAGGGCGCGCAGCAGGGGGGTGCCCAGGGAGAGGCAGAGGACGACGGTGAGGGCGGCGCGGGGGAGGTCCCAGCCGAGCGAGGTGGTGAGGCAGTAGGCGGCGAAGCGGACCAGGTTGGCGGAGAGCGGGTCGCCGGGGACGAAGGAGATGGAGCCGGAGAGGCCGGCGATGTAGGGCCAGCCCTGGAGGTTCATGACCGTGCCGTAGAGCAGGGAGGCGACCGCCCCGTAGCCGGCGAGCAGGGCGAGTTCGCGGCGGCCGCGCAGGGTGGCCGCGCCGGGCAGCAGGCCCGCGCCGAGGCAGACCCAGCCCATGGCGAGCATCTGGAACGGCAGCCAGGGGCCGACCCCGCCGGTCAGCAGCGCCGAGGCGAACATCGACAGGGAGCCGAGGACGAAGCCGAAGCCCGGGCCGAGCACCCGTCCGGAGAGGACCATCAGGAAGAACATCGGCTCCAGCCCGGCGGTGCCCGCGCCGAGCGGCCGCAGCGCCGCGCCGGCCGCGGCGAGCACACCGAGCAGGGCGACGGACTTGGCGTCCAGGCCGGGTGCGCCGCCGCCCGCCGTACGGCCCTCGGAGATCTGGGCGATCACCACGGCGAGCAGCAGCGGGAGGAGCAGGGCGAACAGCCAGGGGGCGTCGGTGGCGTGGCCGACCAGGGCGGACCGGGCCGAGGCGAGCAGCGGCCAGCCGAAGGCGACCACGCCGACGGCGGAGGTGAGCAGCAGGACGGCGACGGAGCGGCGGCCGAGCGGGACGGGGCGGTTCATGCCGGTGCGCCCCCGGCGAGGGCCCGCTCGACCTGGTGGACGGTGAGCCAGGGAGAGGACGCGAGGATCTTGGCGACCTGCGGGGCGAAGGCGGGGGAGGAGACCACCACATCGGGCGTCGGGCCGTCCGCGACGATCTCGCCGTCGGCCAGGACGGCCGTGCGGTGGGCGAGTTCGGCGGCCAGCTCGACGTCGTGGGTGGCCAGCAGGACGGCGTGCCCCTCGGCGGCGAGGGCGCGCAGGATCTCCACCAGACGGGTCTTGGCGGCGTAGTCCAGGCCGCGGGTCGGCTCGTCGAGCAGCAGCAGCGGGGGCCGCGCGGTGAGGACGACGGCGAGGGCGAGGGTGAGCCGCTGGCCCTCGGAGAGGTCGCGCGGGTGGGCGGTGTCGGCGATCCCGGGCAGCAGCCGTTCGACCAGCGCCCGGCAGGTGCCGGGGTCGGCGCCCGCGTCGGTGTCGGCGGCGGCGCACTCGGCGGCGACGCTCTCCCCGTACAGCAGGTCGCGCGGGTCCTGCGGGACGAGGCCGACCTGCCGGATCAGCTCGGCGGGCCGGGTGCGGTGAGGGGTGCGGCCGCCGACCCGGACGGTGCCGGAGGCGGGTGGGTGCAGGCCGACCAGTGTGCCGAGCAGGGTGGACTTGCCGGCGCCGTTGCGGCCCATCAGCGCCGTGATCTCGCCGGGGTGCAGGGCGAGGTCGACCCCGCGCAGGGCCGGGACGGGCCCGCGCTTCACCGCGAGGCGCTCGGCCACGGCGGCGGGGGGCCCGGCGGGGGAGGGCGCGGCGGCGGGCCGCCGGCCGTCCAGCCGGGTGCGCAGCGGAGCGGCCCTGCGGCGGGCGTCGCGGACGGAGAGCGGCAGCGGGTGCCAGCCCGCCAGCCGGCCGAGGCCGACGACCGGCGGGTGGACGGGCGAGTGCGCCATCACCTCGGCCGGCTCGCCCAGGACGGGCGCCGAGCCGGGGGTGAGCAGCAGCACCTGGTCGGCGTACTGGACCACCCGCTCCAGCCGGTGCTCGGCCATCAGCACGGTGGTGCCGAGGTCGTGGACGAGCCGCTGCAGGACGGCCAGCACCTCCTCGGCGGCGCCGGGGTCGAGGGCGGAGGTGGGTTCGTCCAGGACGAGTACGCGCGGGTGGACGGTGAGCACCGAGCCGATGGCGACACGCTGCTGCTGGCCGCCGGAGAGCGAGGTGAGCGCCCGGTCGCGGAGTTCGGCCAGGCCGAGCAGGTCGAGGGTCTCCTCGACGCGGCGCCGCATCACGTCCGTCGGCAGGCCCAGGGACTCCATGCCGTAGGCGAGTTCGTCCTCGACCGTGTCGGTGACGAAGTGCGCCTGCGGGTCCTGGCCCACCGTGCCGACCAGGTCGGCGAGTTCGCGCGGGCGGTGGGTGCGGGTGTCGCGCCCGCCGACGGTGACCCGGCCGTGCAGCACGCCGCCGGTGAAGTGCGGCACCAGCCCGCTGACGGTGCCCAGCAGGGTGGACTTGCCGGAGCCGGACGGGCCCACCAGCAGGCAGAGTTCGCCCTCGGGGACGGTCAGGTCGACGCCGTCGAGCGCGGGGGCGGCGGTGTCGGCGTACTGGACGGAGACCTGCTCGAAGGTGATCACGAGGCCCTCCGGGGCGGGGTCGGGGTGGCGAACGCCGGTATCAGGCCGACGAGGACGGCGAGCACGGCGGCCAGCGGCAGCGCGGGGGCGGTCGGCGGGACGACGGTGGGGGCGAACGCGGCCGGGTCGCGGGTGGACAGCCAGATCAGCGAGCCGGCCACGGCGGCTCCCGAGCCGGCCGTCAGCCACTCGGGCAGTGACCACGGGTCCGGTCGGTAGCGGGTCCTGACGGAGCGTCGGCTGCCGAGCAGCAGTCCGGCGAAGGCGGCGGCCAGGCCCAGCAGCAGGACGGGCAGCGCCCAGCCGGTGCCGTCGGCGGTCAGCAGCCCGTACGCGGCGAGGCAGATGCCGAGCAGTCCGGCCAGGGTGAGGGCGGCGGTGGCCCGGGCGAGGCGCGGCGGGACGTCGGCGCTGCGGCCGAAGCCCCGGGTGTCCATCGCGGCGGCCAGCGCCACCGAGCGCTCCAGCGCGCCCTCCAGGACGGGCAGTCCGACGCTCAGCACGGCGGCGATGCCCCGGTCGGTGCGCCCGCGCAGCCGGCGGGCGGCGCGCAGCCGCTGGACGTCGGCGACCAGGTTGGGCGCGAAGGTCATCGCCACCACGACCGCCACGCCCGCCTCGTAGAGCGCGCCGGGCAGGGCGCGCAGCAGACGGGCCGGGCTGGCCAGGGCGTTGGCGGCGCCGACGCAGACCAGCAGGGTGGCCAGCCGCAGGCCGTCGTAGACCGCGGCGAGCAGCCCCTCGACGGTGACCCGGCCGCCGATCCGCACGCCCTGGGCCCAGGCGGGCAGCGGGACTTCGGGGAGGGTGAACAGGACGTGCGTCCCGGGGACGGGTGAGCCGAGCAGCACGGCGAAGACCAGGCGGATGCCGAGCACGATCAACCCGAGCCGCAGGAAGGCGCCGTAGGAGCGGGACCAGGGCGCGTCACCGCGCCGGGCGGCCACCACGTAGCCGGCGACGGCGGCGAGCAGGAGCAGCAGTACCGGGTTGGTGGTGCGGGTGGCCGCCGCGCCCAGCCCGAGCGCCCACAACCACCAGGCCCCGGGGTGCAGTTGGCGGGGGCCGGTGGGCGGTCGGGTGGCGCGGGCTGTGGTCACGGGAGGTCCAGGGGGAGGCGGCGGTGCGGAGGGGGCTGCGGAGGGGCGCCGTGTGGGCTCGGGCGGTTCAGCGGCGCCGGCGCGCCTGCCGGACGGCGCCGGCGGCCAGTGCGGCGACGAGCGCGCCGCCCGCGATCAGGCCGAGCTCGGGGCCGCTGCCGCCGGTGCCGCCGCCTCCGGAGCCGCCCCCGGAGCCGCCGCCCCCGGACGGCTGGTGCGCCGCGCCGAGCTGCTCGCCGCAGCCGGCCTTCGGGTAGCCGGCGATGGCGCAGAGCATGCCGTTGGTGTCGTAGCGCAGCGGTGGCACGACGGCGGCCAGCACCTCGGCCGAGCTCGCGCTCGTCGGGACGGCGGCGCAGGCGGTGCGGGGCTCCGGCGGGGTCTCGCCGGAGGCGGCGTCGGCGGCGGTGCCGAAGTCCAGCACCACGGCGACCCGCTTGCGCCCCGCCTGCCCGGGTGTCCCGGCGCAGGCGGTGGCGAAGTCCCCGGGGGTGCCGGGCCGGGCGGCGTCCTGTCCGCCGTCGGGGCTGACGGCGAACCGCCAGCCGTCCACGCTCCCGTCCGGCGGGACGTACACGGCGGGGCCCTGCTGCTGGTACGCCCAGCCGGTGCCGGACCACTTCCAGAACGACCAGTACCGGTACCCCGCGGCCTGGGCGGGCGCGGCGCCGAGCGTGAGCAGCAGCCCGGCGGTGAGCGCGGCGACCAGGGCCACCAGGGCGGCCGGCCGCCGGGTGGTGCCGGTGCCGTCAGTGGTGCCGGTAGTGGTGATGACGGGCGGGTGGTCCGGCCGGGTGGTCACGGCTTCAGGCCGCGCTTGCGCTGGAGGCTGAGGATCAGACCGCCGCCGACGCCGATCAGCAGGCCGACGCCGATCAGCCAGTACTGGCCCATGCCGCCGTCCTTCTTCCCGTCCTTCTTCGCGGCCGAGGCGGACGCCGAGGGCGCGGCGGTGGCGGCCTTGGGCGCCGGGCCGAGGGCGGTCAGCTGCGCGACCAGGTCGGCGCCGAAGGCGGCCGGGTCGCGCTGGGCGGCCTGGGCGACCAGCAGCAGGGTGGCGGTGGCGGAGGCGTCGGTGCCGCCCTTGGACCAGGTGCCGCCCTCCTTGGCCAGCCAGTCCACCGCGCCGGCGGCCTGCTGCGGGTGGCCGCCCTGGATCAGGCCGAGCGCGGCCCAGGCGGTGGCGGTGTAGTCGGGGGTGGGGGCGGCACCGGGGGTGGTCAGGGCCAGGTGCCCGCCGCCCGCCATGAGCTGCGCGGTGAGGTAGGCGCCGGCCGCCTCGGCGGAGTCGGCGCGCGGCACGGTCTTCTCGGTGGAGCCGTCGGCGCAGGTCAGGGCCTTGGGCGCGGCATCCGTCCGGTTGGTGTTGGCGACCGGCAGCCGCCCGCCCGCCGCCGCCGGCGCGGTCTGGGCGGTGGCCAGGGTGTTCGGGGCGAGCGCGCCGGCCGGGTCGGGCTGGTAGGCGAAGGCGCCGCGCTGGTCGGCGGGCGCGGCGCAGCCGAGCTGGAACAGGGCCAGCCCGTCGAAGGCGCTCCGGCCGTCCTTGGCGACCTGCGCCGGGTCCGCCTTGGCGGCGAACAGCGCGTTCATGGCCAGGCCGGTGGAGTTGGCGTCACCGGGGCTTCCGGGGTTGTACGCCCAGCTGCCGTCCGTGTTCTGGGTGGCCTTGAGCCACTGGACGCCCTTGTCGACGGCGTCCTGGTGGCCGCCGAGGGCGACCAGCGCCTGGATCGCGACGGCGGTCGCGTTGCTGTCCTCGGTCCTGGCGTCGCAGGCGGCGGCGGTGTCCGCGCGGAACGACGGCCAGCCCCCGTCCGCGCACTGCTGGCCGGTCAGCCAGGAGACGGCGGAGTCGGCCGGGGTCACCCTGGCGCCCGCCAGCGCGGTCAGGGCCAGCGACTGCCGCCACACCCCGTCGTACGTCGGGTCGCCCTTGCCGTACAGGCCGTCGGGGGCCGCGACGGGGGTCGGCGAGGGACTGTCGGCGAGGGCCGGCGCGGCGGCGGCGCCGGTCAGCAGCGCGGCGGACAGGGCGGCGGCGCCCAGGCGGGCGGCGGTGAGCATGGTGGGGGGAGCGCCTTTCGGTGAGCGGTGTGGTGGCCCGGGTGGGCCGTTCCGTAGTCCTCGACGGTGCCGGGCGGTGGTGTGCCCGGGTCGGCCGCTCGCCTCTCCCCGGGCGCTCCGACTCGCCCGGCCGTCCTGCGCGGGCTCACGGCTGCGGGGTCAGTGCCGGAGTCGCACCGGCTTTCCCCGGAGGAGAGGCGGATGGAGTTGTGCTTCCCGACGACTGTAGCCGCCGGGCCGGGGCGGCCGGAAAGCCGGCGGCTGGAACACGTTCCAGTCAGGGCAGGGAGAGCAGCCGGGCCGCGGTGTGCAGATCGGCGCGGACCTCGGCGATCGAGGAGCGGCCGGAGAGCCAGGAGACCAGGGCCGAGTGCCAGGTGTGCTCGATCACCCGGACGGCGGCGCGCTGGCTCTCGGTGGGCGGCCCGGACTGGCCGATCGCGTCCAGGATCAGCTGGCCGGTGGCCATGCTCACCCGGTCCACCTCGGTGCTCACCGACCGGTCGGCGAAGGACAGCGCCCGCACCATCGCCTCGGCCAGCAGCGGCTCGCGCTGGAGCGCGTGGAACGCCCGGGTCAGCGTCTCGGCGACCCGCGGCGCGGGCTCCCGCTCGCTCGGCGGATGCCGCCTGACCTGCTCCTGGAGGCCCTGCAACTGCTCCAGCATGACCGCGACCAGCAGGTGCACCTTGGACGGGAAGTACCGGTACAGGGTGCCGAGCGCCACCTGGGCGCCCTCCGCCACCTCCCGCATCTGCACCGCCTCGTACCCGCCCCGGGCGGCCAGCGCGGTCGCGGCCCGCAGGATCCGCCGTCGGCGTTCGGTCTGGCGGGCGGTCAGCGGGGGGTCGGCGGACGGGGTGGCGGCCGCGGGTGTCGCGGGGGTCACGGGCGAGGGCAAGGGGTGCTCCCGGGGCGCGGTAGTGGCGGTCTGCTCCAACGGATCCAGCAGGTCCAACGGGTCCAGCGGGGGTGAACGGGTTCAGCCGGTCCGACGGGTTCCGGGCGGGTCCCGGCGCCGTTCGCCGGCCGGGGTTCCGGCGTGGCGTGAATCACCGGCCCTGGCTTCTGACGGGAAGCTACGGGCCGGTATCTTCGAGGTCTCTCATTGTTCATATGGTCGACGGCAGGCTCCGCGCCACACTGAAACCTGATCTACTTTAGCGACCGGCAGCACAGACAGCAGCAGAGATATGGGGGCCGAGGATGACCGCGCAGCCGCTGCGGATTGCCCTGCTGTCCTACCGCGGCGACCCGTTCTGCGGCGGTCAGGGCGTGTACGTACGGCACCTCTCCCGGGAGCTGGCCAGACTCGGCCACCACGTGGACGTGATCGGGGCCCAGCCGTACCCCGTGCTGGACGAGGTCGAGGGGCCGGGCTCGGTCCGGCTGGTCGAGCTGCCCAGCCTGGACCTGTACCGCGCCGACGACCCCTTCCGCACCCCGGCGCTCGCCGAGTACCGCGGGCCGGTGGACGTGCTGGAGTTCGCCACCATGCGCACCGGCGGCTTCCCCGAGCCGCTGACCTTCTCGCTGCGCGCCCGCCGGTACCTCGCCCTGCACAAGGGCCGCTACGACGTGGTGCACGACAACCAGACCCTCGGCTACGGCCTGCTGGGCCTGGCCCGGCACGGCTTCCCGCTGGTCACCACGGTCCACCACCCGATCACCGTGGACCGGCGGCTGGAGCTGGACGCGGCCCCCGACCGGCTCAAGCGGCTCTCGCTGCGCCGCTGGTACGCCTTCACCCGGATGCAGCGCCGGGTCGCCGCCCGGCTGGACCACATCATCACCGTCTCCGAGACCTCCGGGCGCGAGATCGCCGATCACCTCGGCGCCGCGCCGGGCGCGATCTCGGTGGTGCCGATCGGCGCCGACACCCGGCTCTGGTCCCCGTCCGAGCGGGTCGCCCGGGTGCCCGGCCGGATCGTCACCACCTCCAGTGCGGACGTCCCGCTCAAGGGCCTGGTCCACCTGGTCGAGGCGCTGGCCAAGGTCCGCACCGAGCGGGACGCGCACCTGGTGGTGGTCGGCAAGCCGCAGAAGGAGGACGGGCCGGTCGCCGAGACGGTGCGCCGGTTCGGCCTGGAGGGGCACATCGAGTTCCGCAGCGGCCTGACCGACCAGGAGCTGGTCGACCTCTACCGCTCGGCCGAGGTGGCCTGTGTGCCGTCGCTGTACGAGGGCTTCTCGCTGCCCGCCGCCGAGGCGATGGCCACCGGCACCCCGCTGGTCGCCACCACCGGCGGGGCGATCCCCGAGGTGGCCGGGCCGGACGGCGAGACCTGCCTCGCGGTGCCGCCGGGCGACGCGTACGCGCTGGCGGCGGCGCTGGGGCGGCTGCTGGACGACCCGGGCCTGCGCTCGGCGCTCGGTGCGGCCGGACGCGAGCGGGTGCTCGCCCGGTTCACCTGGGAGCGGGCCGCCGAACTGACCGCCGAGGGCTACCGGGCGGCGATCGCCACCGGAGCCGGGCGGCGCGCCCGGTCGGGACCGGGCTGGCGGTACGTCCCCTGAGCGGCCCGCCGGGCGGCCCGCGCCGCACCGCCGGCGGCCCGTCGGATTCACCTGACGAAGCGTCAAGAACGTGTGGTACCAAAGGAATGGGAGCCCGCAGTGCTGACCGTCGATTTCTCGCGCTTCCCGCTCGCCCCCGGCGACCGGGTGCTCGACCTGGGCTGCGGCGGGGGCCGGCACGCGTTCGAGTGCTACCGGCGCGGCGCCCGGGTGACCGCCCTCGACCAGAACGCCGAGGAGATCGCCGAGGTCAGGAAGTGGTTCGCCGCCATGGAGCAGGCCGGTGAGGCGCCCGAGGGCGCGTCGGCGGTCGCCGTCGAGGGCAACGCGCTGGCCCTGCCGTTCGAGGACGAGTACTTCGACAAGATCATCATCTCCGAGGTGATGGAGCACATCCCCGACGACAAGGGCGTGCTCAACGAGATGTTCCGGGTCCTCAAGCCCGGTGGCCTGCTCGCCGTCACCGTGCCGCGCTGGCTGCCCGAGAAGATCTGCTGGGCGCTCTCCGACGAGTACCACGAGGTCGAGGGCGGCCACATCCGGATCTACCGGGGCGACGAACTGCTCGACCGGCTGAAGGACGCCGGCCTGGAGCCGTACGGCACCCACCACGCGCACGCGCTGCACTCGCCGTACTGGTGGATCAAGTGCGCCGTCGGCGTGGACAACGACAAGGCGCTGCCGGTCAAGGCCTACCACCAGCTGCTGGTCTGGGACATCGTCGGCACCCCGGTGATCAGCGCCCTCACCAAGGCGGCCGAGAAGGCCCTCAACCCCGTCATCGGCAAGAGCTTCGTCGCCTACGCGGCCAAGCCGAACCGGGCCGAGCCGAATCACGCCGAGCCGAACCGGGCCGACGCGTGACCGCGGCCGTCCCCGAGGTGCTGCTGCTCGACGGGGTGCTCGACGCCGAGCAGGCCGCCGGGACCGTCCGCTCCATCCTCGCCGAGCAGCGCCCCGACGGCGCCATACCGTGGTTCACCGGTCACCACCTCGACCCGTGGGACCACACCGAGGCCGCGATGGCCCTGGACACGGCCGGCGAGCACGCCGCCGCCGAGGCCGCCTACCGCTGGCTGGCCGCCAACCAGAACCCCGACGGCTCCTGGTACGCCGCGTACGGCTACGGCCCCGGCGGCACCGACGGGCTGGTCTCCAACCCGTCCAAGGAGACCAACTTCTGCGCCTACATCGCCGTCGGCGTCTGGCACCACCACCTCAGCACCGGCGACGACACCTTCCTGGAGTGGATCTGGCCGGTCGTCAGACGCGCCCTGGACTTCATCGTCTCGCTGCGGCTGCCCGGCGGCCCGATCCCCTGGCGGCTCGACGAGCACGGCGCGGCGACCGACGAGGCGCTGCTCACCGGCTCGTCCAGCATCCTGCACGCGCTCCGCTGCGGCCTCGCCCTCGCCGACTACCTGGAGGAGCCGCAGCCCGACTGGGAGCTCGCGGCCGGGCGGCTGCGGCACGCCGTCGCCCACCACCCCGAGCGGTTCCTGGACAAGGACCGCTACTCGATGGACTGGTACTACCCGGTGCTCGGCACCGCGCTGCGCGGCCCGGCCGCAGTGGCGCGGATCGAACGGGACTGGGACCGCTTCGTCGTCCCCGGCCTCGGGGTGCGCTGCGTCAGCGACCGGCCGTGGGTGACCGGCGGCGAGAGCGCCGAGCTGGCCATGGCGCTCTGGGCGGTCGGCGAGTCCGACCGGGCGGTGGACATCCTGCGCTGGATCCAGCGGCTGCGGCACAGCGACGGCTCCTACTGGACCGGCTACGTCTTCGAGGACGACGCCGTCTGGCCCGAGGAGCGCACCACCTGGACCGCCGGGGCGCTGCTGCTGGCGGTCGCCGCGCTCGGCGGCGACCCGGCGACGGTGGCGGTCTTCGGCGGCGAGCAGCTCCCCGCCGGGCTGGTGGTCCAGGACTGCTGCTGAGCCCGCGCGCACACGCCGAAGGGGCGGGACCGGAGTGATCCGGTCCCGCCCCTTCGGCGTCGTGCGGGTACGGCGGGGTCAGCCGCGCTGGATGCCCGAGGTGTCGGCCAGCACGCCCTGGGCGCCGTCCTGGAGCTGCGCGACCAGCGCGGCGCCGCGCTGCTCGACCGCCAGGTACCAGGTGCCGGGAACCAGCTCGCCGACCGGGGCGCCGACCGGGTTGTCCTTCGGGGCCAGCGGACGCGGCGCCGGGACGGCGAACCAGAACGGCGCGAAGTCGGACGCCGGGGCCGGGGCCGGCACCGGGGCGGCCTGGGCCTGGGCGGTCTGGGCGGGCGCCGGAGCCTGCTGGGCCGCCTGCTGCGCGGCGGCGTCCTGCGGGTAGCCGTAGCCGGCGGGCTGGCCGCCGAACGCCGGGGCCGGCGCCTGGTGCGCGTCCTGGCCGGGCGCGGGGTAGCCGTACTGGCCGGGCTGGCCGGGCTGGCCGGCCTGCGGGGCCGGGTAGCCGCCCGGGTAGCCCTGCACCGGGGCCGGGCGGTCGGTGACCAGCGGGACCTTCAGCGCGGGCACCAGCGGACCGGCCGCGGCGGCGCCGGCGAGGACCACCAGCGAGATGACGGCGAGCCAGGCGCCGATGCCGTGGTTCACGCCGTCCGGGCCACCGCCCAGGCCCCAGATTCCGGCCCAGAGCGCGGAGACGGCGAAGGCGATGCCCCACTGGTCCAGCCGCAGGCCGAGCACCTGGCGGCTGGTCGCGGCGGCACCCTGGAAACGCTGCACCAGGATCAGCACCGCGGCGAGGATGCCGAGCAGGAAGACGGAGGGCAGGACGGGGAACAGGATGGTGTCCCACGCGTTCTTGGACGTGTCCCCGCAGTACCGACCCTTGCAGTCCACGGTCCAGTACGGCAGGAAGGATGAGATGGCGAGCAGGACGGCCGCACCTGCGACGGCGGCGTCTCCCCTGCTGAGAGCGCGCAGATTCACTAACGTTCCCCTCGTGGTGTTGTCGTGGACGGCCCGGTTGGGCGGCCGTCCGACCGGCCGGAAAACTGCCGAACGGACCAAGAGCCTAGGGCCAACCGCCCCGCGGGCGCACAGCGGGCTCGGGAATGGGGCGAAGTCGTTGCAAACCACGCGGTCCGGACCGGCGCGCGGGCCTGCTAACGCGCGGTCAGAAACGTGGTCAGCGCGTCCGCGATGCCCTGGGCGGCCTGCTGGCGCCACTGAGGGTCCGTCATCCGTTCGGCGTCCGTCGGGTTGCGCATGTTACCGCACTCGATGAACACCTTCGGCACGGCCGAGAGGTTCAGTCCGCCGAGGTCGGAGCGGGTGTCCAGGCCCTCGCTCGCGATGTAGTCGGCGTACGGCTCACCGGTCGCCGTGCGGAAGGAGTCGCGCAGCAGCAGGCCGAGCCGGTGCGAGGGGGCGACGATCGCGGAGTTGTCCGCCTTACCGGCGACCACCCGGGCGGGCATGATCACGTGGAAGCCGCTGCCGCCGGCCGGGCCGCCGTCCCCGTGCACGGAGACCGCCACGTCGGCGTGCGCCTGGGCGCCGGCCCGGGCGCGCTCGTCGACGCACGGCCCCCACGGGCGGTCGCCCTCGTGGGCCAGGACCACGGTGGCGCCCCGGGCGGTCAGGATCGCGCGGGCCCGGCGGGTCACGTCCAGGGTGTACTCGGCCTCGGTGTAGCCGGCGTCGGTGGAGGTGCCGGTGGTGTCGCACTCCTTGCGGGCGTTGCCGACGTCGACCTGGCGGTTGATCTCGGTGGGATGGGTGAAGTTGCCGGGGTTGTGGCCCGGGTCGAGCAGGACGGTGCGGCCGGTCAGCGAGGTGGGGGCCGTTGACGCTGCCTGTGTCGTCGGTGCTGTTGGTGCCGCCGGGGTCTCGGCGGCGGCCGGGGTGTCCGAGGGGCTCGGGGGGCCGGACGGGGCCGGGGTGTCCGAGGGGACCGGGGTCGCCTCGGTGGCGGACGGGTCCGGCGGTGCGGCCTCCGGAGAGGTGACCGCCGGTGCGGCGGCGCCCGCCGGGGTGTCGTGGTGGACGGCCCGCCAGCCCAGCCAGCCGGCCAGACAGAGCGGCACCACCGCCCCGGCCACGGTGGTGGCGCGCAGCAGGGCGGAGCGGCGGGGCGGCTCCCCGTTCGGGCCGGTGCGATCGGGGGTGGTGCGGGTGGTGCGGGTCACTGGCGGGTCAGATCCTGTCCTGGGTCCGCGGGGTCAGACCGAAGGTGTCGGCGATCGCCTTCCACTTCGTCACGAAGTCCTTCTTCGCCTGGGTGGCCTGCGGGTTGAGCTCGTCGGCGTGCTTCTTGTCGGCGGTGGCCGGGGCCGTTCCGGAACAGCCCTGGGCCGCGACCGTGCGCGCCCAGCTCGCGTACGCCCGGTCGATGTCGGCGGAGAGCTGCCAGGCGGACTTCAGCGACTGCGTCGCGTCCGCGCCGCCGGGCAGGTCGGTGACGGTCAGGGCGCCGAGCTTGCGGAGCAGTTCGTCGCGCTGCTTGGCGCCGGTGTCGAAGACCTGCGCCGCGCTCTCGATGTCGGCCTTGGACGGGCAGCTGCTCACCTTGGCGACCGCGCTGCCGATCGGCGCCTTCGCGCTCTCGCCCTGGGCCAGCAGGTCGTCCAGCGCCTTGGCCTGGGCCTGTGCGCCGGGGCCGGCTGCACCGGCGGTGGGGCTCGCGCCCGGGCTCGCCGAGGCGGAGTCGGTGGGGCCCGGCGGCGTGGTGGCCGCCCCGCCCGGTGCGGGCGCCGGCGGGTTCCCGGCGGGCGTGGTGTCGGTGGCGGCGGGCGGGGCGGCCTGGTCCTTCGTGGAGCCGTCGTCCCGCACTGCCCAGAAGAGGCCGCCGCCGAGTGCCAGGACGACCAGCAGCGCGAAGCCGATCAGCAGCGGCGCCCGCTTGTTGCGGCCGCTGTCCTCGTCGTCGAGGTCCTCGTAGCCGGCCGGGTAGTCCGGCTGCGGCTGCCCGGGGTACGGGCCGTAGCCGTACGGGGGCTGCGGCGGGCCGGCGGGCGGGGCCGGGGGCTGCGGGTAGCCGTAGCCGCCGGAGGCCTGGGGGGCCGCGTGGCCGGGGAAGCCCGTGGCGGGCGGGGTGGCCCCGAGGTGGAGGGGGGCGGTCGGGGCGTCGTAGCCGCCGCCTACCGGGCCCGGGTACGGGCCGGCCGGCTGTGGCGGTGCGGCGGGCGGCGCGGCGGGCGGGGGTGTGGCTGCCGGGGGTGCGGGCTGCTGCTGAGGGCCGCGCACCCAGCCGCCGGCGCCGCCGCGCGCGGTGGGATCCCAGACCGCCGGCGCGGTGTTGTGCCGATCCGTCATTGCGCTAGCCCCCACCGTCTGCCCGATGCTCTGTCTGGTGCCGCTGCCGCTGCCGCTGCCGCGGGCGCCCCGTACGCCGCGCGGACACCGTACCGTTCGAGCCCCCGCCCGACAGCCCCGGCACGACGTTAGAGCATCCGCCGCCGCCCGTGGGACGGTCCGTCGATCCTGGGACCCCGGCGGATGCCCGCGGCCTCAGCCCGCGGCGCGCCGCAGCACCCGCAGCGAGCCCGTCACCGAGACCTCCTCGAACCCCTCGGCGAGCGCCCGCAGATACACCCGGTACGGCGCCTGGCCGCCGTCCGCCGGGTCGGGGAAGACGTCGTGCACCACCAGCAGGCCCCCGGGCGCCAGGTGCGGCGCCCAGCCCTCGTAGTCGCCGGTGGCGTGCTCGTCGGTGTGGCCGCCGTCGATGAAGACCAGGCCGAGCCGGCCGCCCCAGAGCGCCGCGATCTGCGGGGAGCGGCCGACCAGGGCGACCACGTGCTCCTCCAGCCCGGCCGCGTGCAGGGTGCGGCGGAACCGGGGGAGCGTGTCCATCCGGCCCACCTCCCGGTCCACCAGCGTCGGGTCGTGGTACTCCCAGCCGGGCTGCTGCTCCTCGGAGCCGCGGTGGTGGTCGACGGTCAGCGCCACCGTGCCGGTCTCCTGGGCGGCGGCGGCCAGCAGGATCGCCGAGCGGCCGCAGTACGTGCCGATCTCCAGCACCGGCAGACCGGTCCGGCGGGCCGCCGTCACCGCCGCCGCGTACAGCGCCAGGCCCTCGTCCACCGGCATGAACCCGGTCGCCGCCTCGAACGCCGACAGCACCTCGGGCGTCGGGCGGGTGCTCTCCAGGACGTCGGACATGGTGCGCTCCTTGCCGGGGGTCGGTGGGCGGTACCGCCCACCGTCGGACCCTACTGGACGGTACGCCGGGGTGTCCCGCCCACCTGCCCGCCGCCCGTCCGTGGCGGGCCCGTCCGCCGTCAGCCCGCCAGCAGGACGCGGGCGACGCGTTCGCGGTGAGGGGCCAGCTCGGCGGTGATGGCGGTGAACTCGGCGGGGGTCGCGGTGATGGCAGCCGGTACCGGCGTGGACCGTTCGAGCAGCGCCAGCCGGAGATGGGTCGGCGGGTGGGTGGCGTCCACGGCGCACCGGTCCAGGGCGGAGCGGCGCCGCAGCCGCTCGCGCTCCAGCGGGGGGACGGCGGCGAGGTGGTCGCGCAGCCGCTCCCAGAGCGCGTCGGAGGCCGGGGCCAGGTCGCGCGTTGCCTCGGCGTGCGCTGCCCCGGCCCGGGCGGCCATGCCGCGGCGGCCCGCCCGGGGGCGGTTCTGGTGGTCGGCCCGCAGCCGGGTGACCAGGGTGCCGACGGCCCCGCCGAGCAGCAGGGTCTCCAGCATCCCGCGGGCCGCCTCGGTGGACGCGGTCCGCGCGGCGAGGGTGTCCGCGTGGTACTCGGCCTGCTGCCCGGCCCGGGCGGTGAGCCGGTCGAGCAGCAGCAGGGCCCGCCAGAACAGCCAGGCGAGGCCGTGCAGCACCGCGCCGCTGATCAGCTCGGCGAACTGGAACAGCAGCCGCAGGCCGCCCGGCTGCCCGGGGTGCTCGCGCGGCCGGGCGAGGTCGTGCCAGTGCGCCAGTGCGCCGATCGCGGAGGAGAGCCAGAGGCCGCGCCGGTGGTCGGCGTTGACCCGGTGGGCGAACTCGTGGCCGAGCAGGGCGATCCGCTGCTGCTCGTCGAGCGCCTCCCAGAGCGGCAGACCGAGGGTGAGAACGGTCCGCCGGCGCAGCCCCACCACCCCGATGCTCGCGTTGAACGACCCGTCGATCCGGATCACGCCGACCGGCCCCGTCCCGAGCTGCGCGGCGATCCGGTCCGCCAGGCCGTACAGGGCGGGCGCCCGGCGGCGGTCCAGCAGATGCTCGTCGCGCGGCACCCGGCCGAGCCTCGGGCGCAGCAGGACGACGACCGCGAGGGCGGCCGCGCCCAGGCACCTGAGCGGGGTGTTCCCGGTGACGAGCAGCCAGAGCGCCCAGCCGAACAGGGCGGCGGTGGCCAGGTGGACGACGGCGGCGACGGCGGCCGCGGCGAGCCAGTCGCGCCGGCCGGTGGCGGTGCCGCGCCCGGCGGCGAGCTCCCGGTAGAGCTGCTCGGCCCGGTCGGCGGCGGCCTGTTCGCGCCGGACGGCCCGGGTGCGTGCGGCCCCGCTCTTCTCCGTGGGCTCGGCCTCGGGCTCCGGTGCGAGGTTCCACTCGCACCGGGGGCACCAGACGGTGAAGCGCGGGTCGGCGTCCAGCCGCGCGGCGCAGCGCGGGCAGGTCCGGACGGAGTCGGCGGTGGTCGTGACAGGTGTGGACACGGCGGATGATCATGCCAGTGGGGGCCGACACCACGCACCCGGGTTCCGCTGGGTGGGTGGAACGCGTTCCAGTCCGGACGGGCGAGGCGTGCCAGAATCGGCCCGACCACCGATCCGCGGGGACCTCGGGAGCAGCTCCATGCGCGCAGCCATCCTGCACAAGACCGGCCAGGACACGCTCGACGTCCGCGACGACGTGCTGGCGGTCGGCTTCGGCCCCGGCAAGGTACGGGTCCGCCTGCGGGCGGCCGGCCTCTGCCACTCCGACCTCTCGGCGATGAGCGGCGTGCTGCCGCAGCCCGCGCCGTTCGTCCCCGGCCACGAGGGCGCCGGGGACGTGCTGGAGGTCGGCGAGGGCGTGAGCGGCGTCGCCGTCGGGGACCGGGTGGTGCTCTGCTGGATGGCGCCCTGCGGCCGCTGCGCCCACTGCGGGCGCGGGCGCGGCCACCTGTGCGTGGCCAGCCTGCGGCGGCTCGGCGCGCCCGCCTTCCGCTTCGGTGACGGCGGCCCGGACGGCCCGGTGGAGGCCTCGGGCTTCTACGGCACCGGCGCGTTCGCCGAGGAGGTGGTGGTCGACCAGGACGCGGTCATCGTGGTGCCGGCCGACCTGCCGTACGAGTCGGCCGCCCTGATCGGCTGCGGGGTGACCACGGGCGTCGGCGCGGCGGTCAACACCGCCCGGGTCGAGCCGGGTGCCTCGGTCGCGGTGCTCGGCGCGGGCGGGGTGGGCGTCGCGGCCGTGCAGGGCGCCCGGGTCTGCGGCGCGGGCCGGATCACCGTCGTCGACCCGGTCGTCTCGCGGCGGGAGCGGGCGCTCGCCTTCGGTGCCACCGACGCCCTCGCCCCCGAGGAGCTGAAGGCCGCCGCCAAGGCCCTGCCGGGCGGCGGGTACGACTACGTCTTCGAGGCGGTCGGCCGCGCGGCCACCGTCCGGGCCGGGTACGAGGCGGCCCGGCGCGGCGGCGCGGTGGTGGTGATCGGCGCCGGGGCGCAGGACGACCTGGCGCAGTTCGGCATGGGCGAGCTGTTCTTCAACGAGAAGCGGCTGCTGCCCTCGCTGTACGGCGGCGCGTCCGTGCCGAGCACCATCGCACTGGTGACCGGGCTGTGGCGGGCCGGGCGGATCGACCTGGCCGGGATGGTCACCCACCGGGTCGGGCTGGCGGACGTCAACGAGGCCGTCGCGCAGATGCGGAGCGGCGAGGCGCTGCGGACGGTGGTGACGTTCGACTGACGGCGGCTGCGCAGGCCGAACGGGACAGGGCCCGCCGTGGTCGGCGGGCCCTGTCCCGTTCGGCCTGCGCCGCGTGCGGCTTCGGTCAGCCCCGGTCGGTACCGGCGCCGAGCCGGTGGCGGCCGTGCGGGTCGGCCTCGGGACGGTCGTCGGCGGCGGAACGGCCGCGGTGACGACCGTGCGACGCGCTGTCCTCGGCCGTGGTCTCGTCGGCGTCGGTCCCGAGGGTCGTGGGTCCGGTGGTGTCGGTGAGGGTGTCGGACATCAGAATCGTCTTTTCCGTGCGAGGGTGCAGGTGCTTCGGCGCCTGGCCGGCGCCGCGGGCGCGATCGGGCGCCTGGTCGGGCGCCGGAAGCGCGCCACAGCCGGTGATCACGGCCCGCGTCCCGGCCACCATAACGGCCGGAACGGGCGAGATCCTATCGAGATCATGACGGGTGCCCGGTGACCGGCGCGGCACCGCGCGGGCCTGCCGACCCCCACCAGTGGCCGACCAGTTCGCGGTAGAGCGGGGACAGCACCTGGAGGTCGCCGTGGCGCGCGAGGACGCCGCGCCCGCCGTCCAGCAGCAGGACGCGGTCCGCGCGCAGGGCCGAACCGAGCCGGTGCGCCACCACGACGAGCGTTCCCGGCCGGGCGGCGAAGGCCCGTTCGACCCGGTCCTCGGCGGCGGCGTCCAGATGGCAGGTGGCCTCGTCGAGAACCACGACGGGCGCGGGGGAGAGATAGGTCCGTACCAGTGCCAGCAGTTGGCGCTCCCCGGCGGAGAGCGCGGCGGGGTCGGCGATTACGGCGTCCAGGCCGCCCAGCCGGGCGACGAGGGCTCCGGCGCCCAGCAGCTCGACCGCGTGGGTGAGCCGGGCCTCGGTGGGGGCGGCGAGCCAGGCCAGGTTGGCGCGGACCGGGCCAGGGAAGATGTACGCCTCCTGCGGCAGGAGCGCCACCAGGCGGGCGCGTTCGGGGCCGGGGAGGGTGTGCGGGCGGACGCCGGCCACGGTCAGCCCGCCGCCGAGCGGTGCGAGCAGGCCGGCCAGCAGCGCGGCGAGGGTGGACTTTCCCGTTCCGCTCGGGCCGACCACGGCCAGGTGCTCGCCCGGGGCCGTCGTCACGTCGAGGTTCGCGAACACCGGCTCGGCGCCCGGGCCGTGGGCGTAGCACAGGGAGGTGAGCCGGACGGTGGCGGTGGCCGCCGCCGCAGGTGCGCAGGGCGGCTCGGCCGGGCCGGGCCGGGGCGCTTCGGGCCCGGCCGGTTCGGGCCCGGCCGGTTCGTGTTCGGCCGGGTCGGGGGAGGTGGCGGCCAGGCGGTCCAGTACGACCGCGAGGCCCAGCAGCCAGCCGCCGACCGTACCGGCCAGCGTCCGCACCGCAGGGTCGAGTTGTTGCAGCAGATAGGTGGTGACGCCGAGCAGCTCACCGGCCGTCAGCCCGCCGTCGTCGAGCAGCCAGGGCGCGGCCGCGACCACCGCGAGAACGGGCAGCCGCCCGCCCAGCGCGACCACCAGGGAGCGGAGCGCGGCGGCCCGGCCGAGTGCGCGGGAGGCGGCCGCGCTCGCCTCGGCGGTCGCCGTCAGCGCCTCGGCGACCCGCCGGTCCGCGCCCGTCGCCTGGATGTCGCGCAGCCCGTGCAGGGCGGGCACGGCGTCGGCGGCCAGGCGTTCCTCGGCGAGCACCACGGCCCGGCGGCGGGCCACGAGCGGGCGCAGCAGGCGGGCGAAGAGCGCGCCCGAGACGAGCAGCGGCAGCAGGACCAGCGGCAGCACGGCCGGCGCGAGCAGCGCCAGACCGGCCAGGGCGGCCACCAGGGTGACCCCGACGCCGCGCAGGGTGCGCAGCAGGGTGGCGGTCAACTGGCGGGCGGATTCGACCTGTTCGGTGAGCCGGGCGACCTCGGCCGGGTCGGCGTGCGAGCGGGCGAGCGCACCCCGGACCACCCGCTCGACCAGGGCGTCCCGCAGCGGCTCGACCACGGCCGCCAGATGCGGGAACCCGGCCCGCGCCGCATAGGCGCGGACGGCGGTCGCCGCCCCGAAACCGGCCAGCCAGGCCACTCCGACACCGGGCCGCCCGGCGAGGAAGCCCTGGTCCACGGCGGCCGACACCATCAGCCCGGACAGCAGCGGCGGCACCGCCTCCGCTCCGGACCAGGCCAGCAGCCGGAGCAGCGGCCCCCGGGTGGTGGCGAGCCGGTGGGCCAGCAGGGCCCACCCGGGGGAGCGGGCGACGAGGAACCGGCGGGCCCCGGCGCGCGGGGAGCTGTGGCGGCCCATCAGGCGGTGGCCGCGTCGAGGGCGGCGCCGGAGAGGGCCGCGCCGGAGAGGACGGCGCGGTAGTCGGGGTCGGCCAGCAGTTCGGAGTGCGGGGCGAGGGCGCGCAGCCGGCCGCCGTCGAGCCAGGCGACCAGGTCGGCGCGGGCGGCCACCGTGCCGCGGTGGGCGACCGCCAGTCGGGTGCGTCCATGGGTGGCGCGGTCGAGGGCCTCGGTCACCTGGTACTCGGTGGCGAGGTCGAGCCCCGAGGTGGCGTCGTCCAGCACCACCACCCGGGTGGGGTGCGCCAACAGCCTTGTCAGTCCGAGGCGTTGAAGCTCTCCGCCGGATATTCGCAGTTCGTTCAGCGGGGTGTCCCAGCCCTTGGGCAGCCGCCGCAGGAAGCCGTCCGCGCGGGCCGCCGCGGCCTGTTCGGGGCCGGCGCCGTCCAGCGCCTCGCGCACCGTCCGGCCGACCAGTACGGGCCGTTCGAAGGCGTGGCCGACGGCGCGGCGCAGCTCGGACGCGGCCAGTTCGTCCACCGGGACGCCGTCGATCAGCACCCGGCCCTCGTCCGGGTCGCGCAGCCTGTCGGGCAGGGCCGCCAGCAGCGACTTGCCGCTGCCGGAGCTGCCGACCAGGGCGACCGTGCGGCCGCCCGGCACGGTGAGATCGACCGGTCCGAGCAGGACCCGGCCGCCCTCGCGGACCACCACGCCCCGGAAGACGAGCTCGCCGGTGCCGCCGTCCGGCAGGGCGCGCGCCCCGGTGGCCGCCGGGGCGAGGGCGAACAGTTCGTCGACCCGGGCCTGCCCGGCCCGCGCGTGGGCCACCCCGACGAGTGCCTCGATCTGCTCGAACAGTCCGGCCCCGAGCGCCGCCCAGCCCGCCGCCGCGGCCAGCGACCCGGGCGCCAGCGCGCCCGCCGCCACCTGCGCGCCGGCGGTGGCCAGCACCGCGACCTCGACCACGGCGATCAGCAGCGTCGCCTGCCACGCCGTCCGGCGCTGGGCGGACCAGAGCGCGTGCCCGGCCGCCGAGAGCGCGGGCAGCGGCGCCAGGACACGGGCCGCCTCGCGCCGCTCGGCGCCGGCCGCGTGGATGCTGCGCAGCCCGGTCAGCGCACCGGTGAGCCGGGCGGCGAGGTCCGCCTGGACCTCCTGGTAACGGACGAACACCTGCCCGGCCTCCCGCAGGAACAGCCTGATCAGCACCACTCCGGGCACCACCCCGGCGAAGAAGGCCAGTGCCAGCCAGGGCGACAGCACCCCGAGCCCGACGATCGCGCCGGCCGAGGTGAACAGCGCGGTGGCGGCGCCGAGGGCGGCGGGCAGCCGGCCGCCCGCGTCGGCGGCGGAGCCCACCAGGCGCGCGGCCAGGTCGCCGGGGGGCGGCCCGCCGCGGAGCAGCCGGCCGCCGGGGCCGAGGGCGAGCAGCCGGCGGACCAGCCGTGCCCGCAGGGCGGCGGTGGTCTCGGCCGCGCAGGCCGGACCGGCCGCGGCGGCGACCGCGTTGGCGGCGGCGGCCGTCCCCAGGGCGAGGACGAGCAGAACGAGGGCGCCGGGCCCGGGTTCACGGTCGAGCGCGGCGTCGACGGCCCCGGCGAGGGTGGCGGGCAGGGCCAGTGTGGTGGCGGCCTCGACGGGCAGGGCGACCGCCAGCGCGAGGGTCCAGCCGGTGGTGGGGCGGCGGGGCATGAAGGGCTCCCGTCGGGTGAGTGGTCGAAGGAGAGAGGGCGAAGAAGAACGAGGAGGAGGGCGAACGGGTCGCCGGGAAGCAGGACGGCGCCGTCCCCGCCTGTCCGGACAGGCGGGAACGGCGCCCGCGGGTGCCGCGTGACTAGCTGATCGTGAAGATCAGGCAGGTCAGGATGAGACAGGTGTACTGGCAGCCGCCGCCGTGGCCGGTCAGCTCGACGGACTCGGTCTCCGGCAGCTCCTGGAGCGCCGCGAGGTCGGTCTCGAAGTCCACCATGTTCTCCATGATCGGGTTCCTCCCCTGGTACTTCCGCCCGCCGCGATCTGCTCTGCGGGCGTCGGGTGTTGCTCCCCGGGCGGCTCGGTCCGCCGCGCCGGGGTCCGTCCCCGGGCCGCAAGGCCCGGGAGTCTGTGGGGCCGGGTGGTCACCCCGGCCGGCCGGTCCGCAGGAAGGCGGCCAGCAGTTCGTGGAGCACGGCCGCGCCCTCCTCGGCCAGCACCTCGTGCCCGGCGCCGGCCGCCTCCACGTACCGGAAGTCGGCGCCCTCGGTGCGTCCGATCCGCAGCAGCTCGTGCCGCAGTGAACGGGACTGGCTCACCGGGACGACCTCGTCCCGGTCCCCGTGCACCACCAGCAGCGGTGCGCTCAGCCGGTGCGCGAGCTGGAGCACGTCCCGTGGTCCGCGGGCGTCCTCGATCGGCTCGCCGCCGCCCAGCCGGGTCGTCAACGCCCTGACGGGGGGCGCCGCTTCGGCCAGCAGCCGGCCGCCGGACAGGAACGGTGCGACCACCGCGCAGCGCGCGACCTGATCGGCGGGCGCGTGCGCGGCCGCCAGCAGGGCCAGGAACGCGCCGTAGCTGACGCCGAACAGGGCCGGCGGTTCCAGGCCCAGCGCGGCGCGCTGACCGGCGATGCCCTCCAGCAGGTACAGGATGTCGTCGAGGTCGGGACCGCCCCAGGCGCCCCGGATGGCCATCGCGTGCGCCACCCCGTAACCGGTGGAGCCGCGCTGGTTGGGCGCCACCACGGCCAGGCCCTCGGCCGCCATCCGCTGCAGTGCCGGATCGAACTCCAGCCGCCAGGCGTCCGCCGGGCCGCCGTGCAGTGCGAGCACCAGGTGCGGGCTGCTCAGCCAGCCGTCGCCGCCGTACACCACGGCCTCCATCGGCCCGGCCGGTCCGGCGAGTTCGAGGCTCTGCGCGGGCTGCCAGCGGCCGCCGTCGCACGGCGGGGTGCTGCCGTCCAGCCGCCAGCCGGGCAGCGGCGTCCGGGAGACGCGCGGTGCGCCGGGCTGCCAGGGCAGGATGGTGTCCCGCCACGGACCGGGCAGCCCCGAGCCGAGCGGCGCCAGTTGCAGGGGCAGCGGCACCGGTCCGGACACGGCGGTGGGCGGGCCGTGCCGCAGCAGCGCGTCCACGTCCAGGGTGGCCAGCGCGGCCGGGTGGTCGGGCGACGAGTACGGCAGCCGCAGTCCCGCCGCCGACCAGTGCCCGACCGCGCCGAGCCGGCCGGGCGGCACCGGCAGCGGGTCCAGCCTCCCGGCGGCGGGCTGCCACAGGGCGAGCGCCGAGCCGGCGCCGTGGTCGATCTGGACGGCCACCCGGGCCCCGTCCGGCGCGGGCCGCAGGGCGACCGGCCGCAGGAACATGCCCGCCATGTGCAGCCGGTCCGGGAACCGCAGCGGTGCGTCCCCGCCCAGCACGCCCCAGCCGAGCCGGTCGGTGCCGGGCGCGTCGCTGCGCACCATCGCGAAGCGGCTGTCCGGGTCGAACAGCACCAGCCGGTCGTTGCTGCGCTCGCCGATCTCCAGCAGCGGGCTGACCGTGCCGTTGCGCAGATCCAGTACCACGGTGCGGACGGTTCCGGCGCTGACCCGGTCGAGCGCCAGCAGGGCCCCGGTGTGGTCGAGCCAGACGCCGCCGCCGTGCAACCCGGGGATCTCGGCGAGCTGTTGGGGCTCGCTGCCGTCGGCGCGCACCAGCCACACGGTGGTGGCAGGCCGGGTGTCGGTGCCCAGGACGAGCGCGACCGGCGCGCGGGCGGCGTTCGGCGGACGGGGGTCGCCCGGGGCCGCCGGGATCGGCAGCAGCCGCAGTCCGGGCATCCGGATGGAGGCCAACTGCCTTTCCATGGTGGCTGGTTCACGGCCGTCCACGGAGGCCCGGAGCTGCACCAGGTCGTGCCGTTCGCCGTCGTGCCGGCAGACCAGCACCGAGCCGTCCGGCAGCGCGATCAGCTGCGAGCGCAGGCTCTCGGACCGGTTCCCGGGCAGCGGCAGCGGGGTCGGCAGGGCGGGCCCGACCGGCGGCAGGTGCCAGCTCTCCGCGTACCAGCCGCCATCGGCGGCGGAGGCCAGACAGGCCGCGTGGCTGCCGCCGGCCGCGAAGGTGAAGCTGAGGCGACGCAGGGCCTGCGTCGCGGAACGGGTGGCCACGTTCATGCCGCACTCGTCTCGTTCGGGCCCGGCCGGGTGCGGCCGGTCGTCCGGGGGTGGCGGGCCGCGGCGGGCGGCACCGGGTCCACCCAGAGCCGGGGGCCGCCGTGCCGCAGCCGCAGCAGGAAGGCGAGCGCGCCCGCCGTGCCCGTGCCGTACGCGGTGGCGCAGCCGGTACCGGTCTCGTCCGGCAGCACCAGCAGTCCGTCCCGCAGGGCCGACCTGGCGGCGATCAGCTGCGCCAACTCCTCGGCCCCGGAGCGGAATTCCGGCTCACCGGTGGCCTCGGCCAGGTCGAGCAGGTACTCGCCGCCGCCGGCCAGCCCGTGGCAGGCGCTGACACCGCTGTGCCAGCGCCCGGCCAGCACCGCCCGCCCGGCGGCGAGGGCGAGTTCGTACGCGGTGGCGTCGCCGGTGGCCTGCCAGAGCCGGATCAGGAAGCTGCCGGCGCCGGAGGAGCCGCTGCACCAGTGCGCCAGCCGGACGTGCTCCGGGTCGCCCGCGCTCTGCGGCCACCAGACGGTCCACGGTGCGCCGTCGCCGTTGTCGCCGTCGCCCCGGCGGGCGGTGGCCGCGAGGGTGCGCCCGGCCTCGGCGGCGCCGGCGAGCAGCGCCGCGTCGCCGGTGGCCTCGGCGGCGGCGAGCAGGAAGGCGCCGATCCCGGCGACCCCGTGGGCGAATCCGAGGTGGGTGATCCCGGCCAGCGCCGAGTCGAAGTCGCGCGGCACCGGCCAGACCGTGCCGTACGGCTCGCGCCGGGCGGCGGCGAGCAGCGCGTGCCCGCAGCGGGCGGCCCGGTCCAGGAACTCCCGGCCGTCGTCGTTCGCACCGGCGTCGTCGTTCCCGTCGGCGCCCTCGGGCAAGGGTGCCGCGGAGAGGCGGAGCTGGAGGAGGCCGGAGCCGGCCGCGCCGTGGCAGACGTCCGGGTTGGGCCAGGTCACCGGGATCCGGCGGGCCAGGGCGGTGGCGCGCTCGGCGAGCGGGCGGTCGGCCAGGGCCCCGGCGGCGTCGAGCAGTGCCCAGGCGACGCCGGAGCGGCCGAAGTGCAGCCCGGGCAGGACGACCGGCTCGGCGGCGCACCGGCGCTCGATCCACTCGGCGGCGGTCCGCGCCGTCCGCCGGGCCTCCGCGCGTATCCCGTCCGGCAGCCCGTCGGCGAGCGCCGCCCGGGCGAGCAGGGCGAGCACCCCGGCGGCGCCGTGCTGCACATTGCACGGGTCCGACCGCTGCCCGGCCGGCACGACGGGCCAGAGCCGGTCCGGCCGCTCGGGTGTGGCGCTCACGGCGAGATGCCGCAGCCCGTCGTGCAGCACCCGGTCGACGACGGCCGCGTCGCGCTCCCGGGCGGTCGTCTCGGTCCGCGCGGGTCCGTCCATGGGTCCGCTGGTGGGCTCGGGCCCGGCCGCGAGCGCCGCCCGTGCCTCGTCGAGGCTCCAGCGCCGCTCCGGCTCCCGCGCCCGGAGCCCGAGGACGACCGGGGCGAGCCGCCGGGCGGTGCCGCCGGCCCGGGCGGCGAGGGCGAGCCAGCGGCCCAGGCGGTCGGCGACCGGGCGGGCGTGCGGCAGGTCCTCGGGGAGCAGTGGATCGTGACCGGTGGCGAGCAGGAAGAACAGCCCGCCGAGCGCGTACAGATCGGCGGCCGGCTCGGCCCTGCGGCTGCCGTCGGTCACCAGGGCGAGCCGCCCAGGCCCCTGTTCGGGTGCGCGGTAGCCGGGGGTGCCGGCCGAACCGGCCCGGGTGCCGGCCTCGGCGGCCAGCTCCAGGTCCACCAGCCGCAGCGAGCCGTCGGGCCGGACCAGCACGTTGCCGGGGGAGAGGTCGCGCAGCACCAGCCCCTGGGCGTGCACCCGCTCGACCAGGTCGAGCAGGGCGTGGGCGAGCGGTCCGGCCTCGGCCCAGTCCACGTCCGGGCTGCCGTCGCGCCGCAGCCGTGCGGCGACCCAGGCGCCCAGCGGCTGCCCGGCGATTCGTTCCTGCACCAGGAACAGCGAGTCGTCCTGCTCGATCAGTTCGACCGGGCGCGGCGCCAGCCCCTGTCCGTCCAGCCGGGCCAGCATCGCGGCCTCGTGGCGCAGTGCCGTCCTGGCGTCGGTGCCGGAGCGGTCGACCTCGATGTGCGCGCGGGCCTGCTTGACCACGACCTCCGCGCCGCCGCCCGCGTCCCGTCCGAGGAAGACGCCGCCCTTGGCGCCGTGCCGGACGGCGGCGGTGAGCGCGTACCGCCCGGCGAGCAGCACCCCGCCGGCCCGCTTGGCGGCGGCCGGCTTCGGCGTACCGGTGGCCGGCCCGCGCTCACCGCCGCCGTCCGGAGGGCCGCCCGCCAGCGGGTCGCGCGCCCACGGCGGGCAGCGGTACGAGGCGCCGCGCACGTCCTCGACCCGCTCCCCGGCGGGTCCGTGCAGGATCGACCGGTACGCGCCGTCGTTGCCCAGCTCGGCGCGGGCCGCGAAGGCGCCGTACCGGTAGTGGACCCGGCTGCCGGGCCGGTACGGCCGGTCGGAGAGCACCACCGGGCCGGGCCGGCCGGCCGTCGCCCGGTGCAGTGCGGCGGCGAGCCGCCGGAACTGCTCGTCGTCCCGGGGGTAGACGGTGATGAACTTGCCCGCAGATCCCCGGTCGCTGTTACGTGAGTTGAGCTCGTGCAGCCGCTCCGGACCGGCGGCGAACTTGAAGGTGCACGGGTCGCCGGCCAGCACTCCGGCGACGGCCGCCAGCACCGCGCCGCCGACCTCGGACGCCGCGCTGACGTGCAGCTTCCAGCCCTGTCCTGCGGGCTCTTCCGGGACGCCTCCCGCGGTCGGCCTGGCCGTGCACCAGAAGCCCTCGACGGTGACGTCCCAGTCGCCGCCTCCCCGGCCCCCGGCGCCGGCCAGCGCCGTCCGCGCGACCTCCGGCCACGGGCCGGCCGCATCCGGCCCGTGGCCCGCCGATCCCCTGCCCCCGGCCGTACGCAGCGATGTGCCCGCCCCCATCCGCATTCACACCCCTTCGTCTCGGCCGCCGCCCGCCGGTGCCCACTGCTCCGGCACCCGGGCGCACGGCCACGGCCTGATCGGTTTCTCGGAAGTACGGGAGCGCCGCCCCGGCCGCGTCCGCCCCGGGCCCGGTCACACCTGGACCCGCTCTTCGGCGGAGCGCCGTCCCGACCCCCCGGGTCGGGGCAACTCCCGTTCGCAGAACTGAAGTTACTTTCGAGACGGGGGAGGCTCAACGCGAAGGCGGTCACTTCACTCGTAAGGGTGATCTGGAACGGGTTTCGAATATGTGCGAACGGGCCGGTGTGAGCAGCGCCCGCCCGGCACCCCGGCGCGCGGCGCCCCCGGGGCGCCGTCCGAACACCTCGAACCGCAGGTTGACGCGCACCCGGGCGTCCGCCGCGCCCCCGCCGCACAGCGGGCCGCGGCCCGGCCGGCGGCCCGACCGCCCCCGCGCGCACGGTAGTCTCGACAGGTGCCGAAACTGTCCGACGTCATCACCGCGCTCGAAGAGGTCTACCCGCCGCAGTGGGCGGAGTCCTGGGACGCCGTCGGCCTGGTCTGCGGAGACCCTCAGGCCGAGGTCCGTCGCGTGCTGTTCGCCGTCGACCCCGTGCAGACGGTCGTCGACGAGGCCGTCGAGTGGGGTGCCGACCTGGTGGTCACCCACCACCCCCTCTATCTGCGCGGCACCACGAGCGTCGCCGCCACCACCTTCAAGGGCCGGGTCGTGCACACCCTGATCCGGCACGGGATCGCCCTGCACGTCGCGCACACCAACGCCGACCACGCCGACCCGGGCGTCTCGGACGCGCTCGCCGAGGCCGTCGGAGTGCGGGTCACCGGCCCGCTGATCCCGGACCCGACCGACCCGCTGGGCCGTCGCGGTACCGGGCGGATCGGCCTGCTGGAGCCCCCGCTCACCCTCTCCGCCTTCGCCGCGCAGGTCGCCGTCGGCCTGCCGGCCACCGCCGCCGGCGTCCGGATCTCCGGCGACCCGGACCGGCTGGTCGGCCGGGTCGCGGTGTGCGGCGGCTCGGGCGACAGCTTCTTCGCCGAGGTGCGGGCGGCCGGCGTGGACGCCTACCTCACCGCCGACCTGCGCCACCACCCGGCCTCCGAGGCCGCCGAGGCGTCGCCGGTCGCGCTGGTCGACGCCGCGCACTGGGCCACCGAGTGGCCCTGGCTCACCCTGGCCGAGCGGGCTCTGCACCGGGCCGCCGACGCGTCCGGCTGGGCCGTGGAGACCAAGGTCTCCCACCGGGTCACCGACCCGTGGACCGCGCACGCCCCCATGTCCTTCACCGCCTGACCCGATTCACAGGAGCTCTCCGCTTGAACGCCGCGCCCGCCGACCAGATCCGCCTGCTCGACCTCCAGGCCATCGACTCGAAGCTCGACCAGCTGGCCCACCGGCGTCGCAGCCTGCCCGAGCACGCCGAGATCGAGAAGGCCACCGCCGACCACACCGCGCTCAAGGACCTGGTGGTCGCCGCCCAGGCCCAGCAGGGCGACACCGCCCGTGAGCTGACCAAGGCCGAGCAGGACGTCGAGCAGGTCCGCGCCCGGTCCGCCCGCAACCAGCAGCGGCTGGACTCCGGCGCGATCACCTCGCCGAAGGACCTGGAGAACCTCCAGCACGAGATCGGCTCGCTCGCCAAGCGCCAGGGCGACCTGGAAGAGGTCGTCCTGGAGATCATGGAGCGCCTGGAGTCCGCGCAGACCCGGGTGACCGAGCTGGGCGCGCGGCTGGAGCACTCGACCATCGTCCTCACCGAGGCCGAGGGCCGCCGCGACGCCGCGTTCGCCGAGATCGACGCCGAGGCGGAGAAGGTCAGGCGCGACCGCGAGGCCGTCGCCGCCGTCGTCCCGGCCGACCTGCTCAAGCTCTACACCCGCCTGCGCGAGCAGCAGGGCGGCGTCGGGGCGGCCCGCCTCTACCAGCGCCGCTGCGAGGGCTGCCGGGTCGAGTTCGCCGTCTCCGACCTGAACGCCATCAAGGCCGAGCCCAAGGACGCGGTGGTCCGCTGCGACAACTGCGGCCGCATCCTGGTGCGCACCCCCGACTCGGGCATCTGATCCGGTGGCGGGGCGCAGGTTCATCGTCGAGGCGGACGGCGGTTCCCGGGGCAACCCGGGGCCGGCCGGCTACGGCGCGGTGGTCCGGGACGGTGACACCGGCCAGATCATCGCCGAGGCCGCCGAGTTCATCGGCCACGCCACCAACAACGTCGCCGAGTACAAGGGCCTGATCGCCGGTCTCAGGGCGGCCAGGGAGCTCGACCCGGACGCCTCGGTGGACGTCCGGATGGACTCCAAGCTGGTCGTCGAGCAGATGTCCGGCCGCTGGAAGATCAAGCACCCCGACATGCAGCCGCTCGCCGCCGAGGCGCGCACCGTCCTGCCGCGCGGCCAGGTCAAGTACACCTGGATCCCGCGCGAGCGGAACAAGGACGCCGACCGGCTGGCCAACGAGGCGATGGACGCGGGCCGGGCCGGCCGGCAGTGGGAGCCGAAGGCGGCCGGGGCCGTTGCCGCGGGTGCCACCACCGCCGTCGCCGTCGCCGAGGAGCCGCCGCTGGAGACCGCCGCGCCCAAGGTGGGCTGGGCGGCCTCCGCCGACCTCGGCACCCCGACCACCTTCGTCCTGCTCCGCCACGGCGAGACGGCCCTCACCCCGGAGAAGCGGTTCTCCGGCAGCGGCGGCAGCGACCCGGAGCTCTCCGAGAAGGGCCGCTGGCAGGCCGAGCGGGCCGCCGAGGCGCTGGCCGCGCGCGGCAGCGTCCAGGCCGTGGTCAGCTCCCCGATGCGCCGCACCCGGGAGACCGCCGAGACCGTCGCGGCCCGGCTGGGCCTGGAGGTCCGGTACGAGGAAGGGCTGCGCGAGGTCGACTTCGGCGACTGGGAGGGCCTGACCTTCGCCGAGGTGCAGCAGCGCTACCCGGACGACCTCAACGCCTGGCTGCGCTCCACCAAGGCCAAGCCGACCGGCAGCGCCGAGAGCTTCACCACCCTCACCCACCGGGCCGGGGTCGCCCGCGACAAGATCCTCGCCCGCCACCCCGGCAAGACGGTGCTGGTGGTCTCGCACGTCAGCCCGATCAAGACGCTGGTCCGGCTGGCGCTCGGCGCCCCGCCGGACTCGCTCTACCGGATGGAGCTGTCGGCCGCCTCGCTCTGCGCCGTCCAGTACTACGCGGACGGCAACGCCTCGGTGCGGCTGCTCAACGACACCGGCCACCTGCGCTGACCGCCCGGGGAGGCGGGGCGCCCGCCCCGCCTCCCCGGCGCCTCAGTGCACCTCGGTGACCACCACGTCCAGCTGCCACGGCTTGCGGGCGGTGCCCTCGGCCGCGACCTCCACCCGGTGGCCCAGCTCCGCCAGCGCGTCCACCAGCTCGCCGGGCGTCTTCGGCTCGGCGCCCGCGACCAGCAGGTCGCGCACCAGCCGGCCCTTGGTGGCCTTGTTGAAGTGGCTCACCACCGAGCGCTTCAGCACCCCCGCGACCTCGCGCTCGTGCAGCACCCGCACGGTCGCCGTCCGGGAGGCCACCTCGCCGGCCGGCTTCCACGCCGCCGCGTACGCGGAACTGCGCAGATCCAGGACCAGCCCGTCCGTCACCTCCGGCAGCACGGACGCCATCGCGCTCCGCCAGTACGCCCCGAGCGCCCCCGGTCCGGGGAGTTTCACACCCATCGAGCAGCGGTAGGGCGGGATCCGGTCGCCGATCCGCACCGCTCCCCAGAGGCCGGAGAACACCAGCAGCGAACGTTCGGCCCGGTCGTACGCGGCCTCGTCCAGCGTGGCCAGGCCGAGGTTGTCGAAGAGCACCCCGGTGTACACCTCGCCGGCCGGCAGCGCGCCCGCCGTCGGCAGGCCCGCGTTGCGCGCGAGCTCGCCGCGCAGGCCCGGGCTCAGCCCGAGCACCTCGGCGGCGGTGTCCTGGTCGCCCCGGCAGAGCCCGACCAGGGCGTCCAGCACCTGCGCGCGCGCCGCCGTCAGCCCGGGCAGCGAGAGCCGGTCGAGCGCCACCGGCACCCCGCCCCCGGACGCGGCCTTGCCCTCCGAGGGCGGCAACAGCACCAGCACAGCGGACTCCTCAACGGTTTGCGGTGGATCAACGGTTTGCGGTGGACAACCCCGCCACCCTACGCAAAAGCCGGCCCGGCACGGCACCTCACCTGGGGCCCGGCCCCCGGCCCGCCGCCGCGACCACGGCCGCCCCGGCCCCGAGTGCCAGGCAGAGCGGCGAGTAGTAGCGGACGTTCAGCCGCCTGAACCGCTCGGTGCGCTCGGTCAGCCCGCCGAACACCAGCGGCCCGGCCGCGCCGCGCGCCAGCAGCACCCCGGCCACCGCCCGGACGCCCGCCCGGCGCACCCACCGCGGCCCCGCGGCCGGCAGCACCCCGGCCTCCGCGCCCACCAGGCAGGCGGCCGTTCCGAGCGCGCCGGCCACCGCGAGGCAGGCCGCCGCCGACGGCGCCCCCTCGCCCGCCCCGACCATCGTCTCCGCGAACTCCTCCGGCGTCCGCAGCGGCCACGGCGTCACCGCCCACAGCGCGTGCAGCGCCCCCGTCGCCGCCAGCGCCCCGGCCACCGCCGTACCCGTCACCCGAACCGCGTCCATCGGCCGAACCCCCTGTGATCATTGTTCCTCCGGCCACCCTACGAGCACTTACGCCCTCCTCCCCGAAGCCCTTCGCCGGCTGATTCACTGGGCCGCACGGCTGTCACCCCTCTACCGTGGGGCGGAGAAGGAGCGTGACGAGATGACCCTGCACCCCCTGGACCTGGTCCCCGGCGACGACGACGCGGTGGAGGAGTCCCTGGCCGTCCGCCTGCCCGCCGACCTGCCACCGCAGACCCGGCAGGCCCTGGAGTTCGCGCTGCGCGCGGCGGCGCAGGCCGTGATGGCCGGGCGGATCAGGGTCACCGAGGCGCCGGGGGCGGACCGCGCCGAGCTGGTCCTCGAGGTCCGTCAGTCGGAGGTGCCGCCGTCCCTCACCGAGCCGTCCCTCACCGAGCCGTCCCTCACCGAGCCGGCCCGGCCCGGCCGGGAGGAGCGCCGGGCCGCCCTGGTGAACCGCATCCGCGAGGCCAACGCCGAGACACTGGAGAGGCTCGCGGACCTGTGACCGCCCAGGACGGGACGCGCCGGGTCGAGTACCTCGACCTGGAGGACGTCAGCTACCTCGCCGGCGGCCCGCGGAACATCCGCGACCTCGGCGCCCTGCTCGCGGCCCTCGGCCGGCCGCAGGCGAGCCTCTTCGGGGGCGACGCCTACCCCGACCTCTGGACCAAGGCCGCCGCCCTCGGCCAGAGCCTCGCCCGCAACCACCCGCTGATCGACCGGAACAAGCGCACCGCCTTCGAGGCCATGCTGCTCTTCCTCGACTACAACGCCGAGCCCTACACCGACCCGCACCCCGACGCCGCCGTCGCCTTCATGCTGCGCCTGGCCACCGGGGGCTACGACGACGCCGTGGCCCTCGCCGCCAAGGACCTCCGCGCGCTGCTCGGCCGCTGACCGGGGGCCGGCCGGCCGGGTACCCCGGCGGGACCGGCGCGCCCCGCGTCCGGTTCCGCCGGGAATCACCCGATTCGCCCTACGCTGCCTGCATGCCACGCCGAAAACTGCGCGTCAAGGCCGCCGACTCCGCCCGGATCAACGCCGAACTGGCCGAGCTGCGCGCCCGCCTGGAGATCCACACCGAGTGGCCCGAAGCGGTACTGGCCGAGGCGGAGGAGGCGGCCGACGCACCGCGGCGGCCCGAGGACGACGCCACCGAACTCCCGCTGTTCACCGTCGACCCGCCCGGCTCCCGCGACCTCGACCAGGCGATGCACCTCGCCCACCGGCCCGGCGGCGGCTACCGGGTGCACTACGCGATCGCCGACGTCGCCGCCTTCGTCCGCCCCGGCGGGGCGATCGACACCGAGGCGCGCCGCCGCGTCCAGACCCTCTACTTCCCCGACCACCCCGTCCCGCTGCACCCCGCCCGGCTCTCCGAGGACGCCGCCAGCCTGCTGCCGGGGGAGACCCGCCCGGCCCTGCTCTGGCAGCTCGACCTGGACGCCGACGGCGCCCTCGTCCTCGCCGACCTGCGCCGCGCCCTGGTCCGCTCCCGCCGCCGGCTCGACTACGCCGGCGTCCAGCGCGCCCTGGACGCCGGCGGCGCCGACGAACAGCTCGCGCTGCTCGCCACCGTCGGCCGACTGCGCGAGGAGCGGGAACGCGCCCGCGGCGGGATCAGCCTGCCCGTCCCCGAACAGGAGATCGAGGAGACCCCGCGCGGCTACCTCCTCGGCTACCGCGCGCCCACCCCCGCCGAGGGCTGGAACGCCCAGATCTCCCTGCTCACCGGCCTGGCCGCGGCCGACCTCATGCTGGACGCCGGCGTCGGCCTGCTGCGTACCCTGCCCGCCGCCCCCGCCACCGCGTACCAGCGGCTGCGCCTGGTCGCCCGCGCGCTCGACATCGACTGGCCGGACACCCTCCCGTACCCCGACCTGATCCGCTCCCTCGATCCGGACCTCCCGCTGCACGCCGCCTTCCTCAACGAGTGCACCGGACTGCTGCGCGGCGCCGGCTACCGCGCCTTCGACGAGGCCCGGGGCCTGCCCGCCCCCGCCGACCCGGCCCATGCCGCGCTCGCCGCCCCGTACGCGCACTGCACCGCGCCGCTGCGCCGCCTCGGCGACCGCTTCGCCCAGGAGGTCTGCGCGGCCGTCGCCGCCGGCGACGAAGTCCCCGGCTGGGCCCGCGAGGCGCTGCCCGCCGTCCCCGCGCTGATGGCCGGCGGGGACCGCCGCTCCGCCGAGGTCGAGCGGGCCTGCGTGGACCTGGTGGAGGCGGAACTGCTGGCCGGGCGGGAGGGCGAGGACTTCACCGCCGTGGTCGTCGACGTGGACGGGGAACGGCCCGGGTACGGCACCGTCCAGCTGCGCGAGCCCGCCGTCCGGGCCCGCTGCGACGCTGCTGGGGACGGTGACGGGGACGGTGACGGGGACGGCCGCGACGGCGGTCCCGGCCGGGCCGGTCTGCCGCTCGGCGGCCTGATCCGGGTCCGGCTCACGGTGGCCGATCCCGCCACCCGGACGGTCCGCTTCGCCGCCGTCTGACCCGTCCGGGTGGGAGGATCGACCCGTGGCCCATCCGATCCCCTCCCGTACGCCGACCCCTTCGGGCACGGAGTCCACCGCGCTCGGTCGGCGCCGCAGGCTGCTGATCCTCGCGATCTGCTGTCTGAGCCTGTTCATCGTCGGGCTCGACAACACGGTGGTGAACATCGCGCTCCCGGCGATCCAGAAGGACCTGGACGCCCCGGCCTCCGGCCTGCAGTGGATCATCGACGCCTACACCCTGGTGCTGGCCTCGCTGCTGATGCTGTTCGGCTCGGTCGCCGACCGGTTCGGCCGCCGCCGGGTGTTCCAGACCGGGTTGCTGCTCTTCGTGCTCGGCTCGCTGCTCTGCAGCCTGGCGCCCAGCCTGGAGTGGCTGGTGGTGTTCCGCGCGGTGCAGGCGGTCGGCGGCTCGATGCTCAACCCGGTGGCGATGTCGATCATCACCAACACCTTCACCGAGCCGGCCGAACGGGCCCGGGCGATCGGCGTCTGGGGCGGCGTGGTCGGCATCTCCATGGCGCTCGGCCCGCTGCTCGGCGGCTTCCTGGTGGACGGCGCGGGCTGGCCGTCGATCTTCCTGATCAACATCCCGATCGGTCTGGCCGCCTGTCTGCTGACCGCCCGCTACGTCCCCGAGTCGCGCGCCCCCAGGCCCCGGCGGCTGGACCCGGGCGGGCAACTGCTGATGGTGGTGCTGCTCGGCTGCGGCACCGCCGCGATCATCGAGGGCCCCGGGCACGGCTGGACGTCCCCGCTGATCCTCGGACTCGCCGCCGCCGCCGTCGCGGCGCTGATCGCCTTCCCGCTCTGGGAACGGCGGGTCGCCGAACCGCTGGTGGACCCGAGGTTCTTCCGCAGCGCGCCGTTCACCGGTGCCACCGTGACGGCCGTCTGCGCCTTCTCCGCGCTCGGCGGCTTCCTCTTCCTCAACACCCTCTACCTCCAGGACGTCCGCCACTACAGCCCGGTCGAGGCCGGGCTCTGGACGCTGCCGATGGCCGGGATGATGCTGGTCTGCGCGCCGCTGTCGGGCCGGATCGTCGGGGGCCGGGGCCCGCGCGGCCCGCTGGTCGCGGCCGGCCTCGGGCTCACCGCCAGCGGCATCCTGCTCACCCGGCTCGCCGCCGACTCCCCGCCGGCCCTGCTGCTGGTCGCGTACGCGCTGTTCGGCTTCGGCTTCGGCATGGTCAACGCGCCGATCACCAACGCCGCCGTCTCCGGCATGCCGCGCGCCCAGGCGGGCGTGGCCGCGGCGGTCGCCTCCACCAGCCGGCAGGTCGGCCAGTCGCTGGGCGTCGCGGTGATCGGCACCGTGGTCACCTCGGCCGTGGTCGGCCTGTTCGCCACCGGCTTCGCCCCGGCCAGCCACGCCGGCTGGTGGATCGTGGCGGCGCTGGGCGTCGCGATCCTCGTCCTGGGCCTGGTCACCACCACCGCCTGGGCCACCGGCACCGCCGCCCGGGTGGCCGCCTGCTTCGGCGCCGAACCGCCCGCGCCCGGCCCCGGGGTACGGGAGGCCTCGTCCGAGCGGCTACCATGACCACTACGGCGGACGAGCCGGCCGGGCGGTCGCGACGGGTCCTCAGGGGCTCGCCGAGGAACGTCCGGGCTCCACAGAGCAGGGTGGTGGGTAACGCCCACCCGGGGTGACCCGCGGGACAGTGCCACAGAAAACAGACCGCCCACCGCTTCGGCGGCGGGTAAGGGTGAAACGGTGGTGTAAGAGACCACCAGCGACCGAGGTGACTCGGCCGGCTAGGTAAACCCCACCTGGAGCAAGGTCAAGATCGGTGCCCTCGGGCGCCGTGCGCGGATGTCCGAGGGCTGCTCGCCCGAGTCCGCGGGTAGACCGCACGAGGCTGTCGGCAACGGCAGCCCTAGATGGATGGCCGCCTCCCCGGGCCGCGCAAGCAACCCGGGAGACAGAACCCGGCGTACAGGCTGACTCTTCCGTCGCCTAGCTTGAGTGAGGCTCCCTGACCTGCAAAACAGCAGGTCAGGGAGCCTCTACCTTTGAACCACCCCGGGTTGTCAATCCAGGGTGGTTCTGCCCGTTCGGGGCCGTTTCTCGGCGCTCTGTGGCGATGATGTGGCGGCGCCGTCGGCTGATCACCGCTCCTCAGGTCCCTTGAAGACGGCCACGGGCCGCTTCGATCTCGCTCCGGGCCGCAGTGCCGAACACGGCTTGGTCCCGCAGAGCGGCGAACACGCGGACGAAATACGAGATGTTCTCGGGCCTGGCTGTCTGGAACGCCCCCGACCAGAACTCTTGCTTGAGCAAGCTCTCATCGAACAGGTAGAAGCCCTCGCCGGGGTAGAGCGACCGTGGCCGACCTTGCGGGATGATCCCGATGGACACGTACGGGAGCCTGGACACTTCCAGGAGGTGGTCAAGTTGCCCGTTCATCACCTCGGCACCACCCGTATTGTTAGTTAGCGCTGAGGCTTCCAGGAGGAACGAGAAGATCGGTGCCCCGGTGCCGAGGAACCGTTTCCGGACCATGCGGTTCTGTGCCGCTTCCTCCACGTCATCCAACGGCAGGCCGTGCAGCTTGGCATGGATGGTGAACTGCGCCTTGGCGTACTCGACCGTCTGTAGGAAGCCGGGGACGAACAGCGACTCGTACACCCGGAGCAGCTTGGTCTTCGCGTACAAGTCCATGGCTTGGAACTGGAGACGCTTCATCCCAGGTCGGTGCCACCGCTTGTAGTCGGTCCACATCTGTTCGATCTCGCGACTCATCGCGATGAGCTCGGGAGTCTGCCCCTCGACGGCACAGGCCGTTGCCCATCTTCGGATGTCTTCCTCGGTGGGGATCTGCGTCCCGTGCTCGATCTTCGACACCTTGGTCTTGTGCCAACCACAGCGCTGCGCGAGTTCGACACCCGACAGATGGGCATCCCGGCGGAGTTCCTTGAGCTGAGTCCCGAAAGCGCGCCTTGCGGACTCGGATGGTTCCTGGTCAGACATGTCGCTACGGCTTGTACTCACCATTGGGGACGCCGAGCGACCAAGCCCGCTCGAACGCCTCGTTGCAGAACCGGACCACGTCCGCATCGGTTGAGAGCTGGATGTCGGTCTGTTGGTTGTCTCCTCCGATGAGGTTGAAGACCACCAGGTCATCCCGGATCAGGCAGTCATTCCCCGGCAAGGGCAGCGCCGACACGAGACGGCGGGGAAGCCACCGAAGACGCTCCGTGGGGTCGGCCAGCTCGACCGCCATCCGCTGGTAGTCCGAGAGGGGTTCGGAGACGACCCGCACACGCCGGTAGGGGAAGCCGGCAGAGGCCTTCCCGGTCAGGAACGCACGATGCCCGCGCATCGTCTCCTCGACCGTCTTACGGTCGCCTGAGCGCCATGCCTCGAACAACGGGCGGTCCACCTCATAGAAGTCCCGTAGCTCAAGCTTCCGGACCTCTTGGGCGGGCTCACCGAACAGCAGCTCAATTCGGCGTGCCGCCGAGATCAATTCCATAACGCTCCCTGACGTACTTCCGAACGAACACATCCATGGTCCGCCCGGACATCTCCCCGAACGTCTCGTCATCGGCAAGGGCGACGAGCTGGTCTCGAACCTTCGGCCCGCGCTTCTTGAGTTGCACGATCCATGAGTCACGGTCGGTCTCATAGAACGTCTCGCACTCGACGCCGCCCTGAGAGTTGGGGTCCGTGCAGAAGAAAGTAGCGGTCAAGTCATCGCCATCGCTGCTGTGTTGCCGCATGTTGCTCCCCCCGCGATCCGGCCGCATGTCACCTCCGACCTTCGCCCCACGACTACTCCCAGGTCAAGCGTTCGACAGCACCGAAGCTCACTCAGACGGGTTCCAGCAACTATGAGCAACTTCGTTGAGTGCCGCTGGCCGAGGTTCGTACGGTCTACCCCACACGCCCCCACGCGTCGGCGAAGGAGAGGAGCCAGGCATGTCCGTTGCCGTAAAGTCCGCTGGTTCGCAACGGAGTAGGGAGCGGGCCAGCCCGCAAACGATGGCCGCGATCCTGAACGAGTACCGGTTGGCGCAGTCGAAGTCCCGGCCGGTGCGATACCCGCTGCCGCCGGGGTGCAGGTGCCCCGGGTGCCCCACCGGGGGCACCGGTGAATGACGCGGTTGCCCTTCCCGCTCCGACCGAAGAGGGCGAGTCCTCGACGTCCGCCGAGCCGCCCAACACCCTGGAGGCGCCGGACCCCGTGAGCGCCGCTGTGGAGCGGTTCAGGGCCCTGCATGCCGAGCGCATGCGCCACCGACACCAGCACTGAGCCGGCCGTCAACCGGTTCATGAGCAGAGCGGAGGCACCACTTGAACACCATCGACCTTCTCAGGTCGCCGAACACCGTGCTGGCCAACGCCGTTGACGATGCCCTGGACGTGCTGCGGCCCCGTCTCCTGGAGGCCGGAACGGAACGGATCGAGTTCGCCGTGGGGACGCAGCTCAACGGGCGTCCGCACATCGGCACGCACTTGGTGCAGAGCTTGTCGTTCCTGGTCGCCGAGCGGGCCCGCGATGAGTTCGGGGTCGATACGGCCGTGGACTTCATGGCGCTGGACAACGCCCCGGCGGAGACCATCACCGACGCCGGTCGGATGTACCAGCTCACCTACCACCACCAGCTTGGTGACCACGGCATCCGTGCCCTGGTCGCCGAGTACTACGCCCCTCTCCTGGACGCGATGACCAGCCGCACGGGCGTGGAGTACCGGGTCAGCACCTACACGGAGCAGCAGGCGGGCCCGGAGTTCCGGGCCGAGTTCCTGCGGACGCTGGAGTTCCTGGATCAGATCCGGTTCTGGCTGGCTCCGGCCAGCGGGACGGCGCACATCCGGTTGCCGTGTCCGGCGTGCGGGTGGGCCCAGAAGTACGCCGACCACACGCGACTGTTGGAGTTGGACGACTCCGGGGCACTGTTCGAAGCGATGTGCCACGAGCACGGCCGCTACGAAGCCGACATCACGCCGTTCGGCGGCGGGTACCTGGACCTGTCCACCCTGTACCGGAACGTGGTCAAGGAACGGTCCTACCGCCCCGACGACGGCACGTTGCACGTCATGGTCAAGGGCGGGGACTGGGCGTTCGGCTGCCAGCTGGTGGACGGTGCTCACGTCGCGATCGGGGCGCCGGCCGCTCCGGTGCCGCTGCGCGTCTTCACCCCTCAGATCCTCGGCAGCGACGGCGGGAAGCTCTCCAAGAGCCTCCTGCGCGCTTCTGCCGACGCCGGAGACGCGACGGGAGGCAGCACCGCGGAGTGGCTGCTCGACCCGGCCGCCTGGCCCGGCACGCAAGCGGACTACGTGGAAGCGCTCACGGGTGCCGGTGAGCTGATGCTCAGCAGCCCGAGGCACTTCTTCCGGTCCTACACGACGACCGCATTGGAAGCCCTGATGACCACCCGCCAGCCTGCCAGGAACCACTCCCAGGCTCATGGCCGTCCCCGCAGCATCCAGATCTACAAGGAGTACTTCGACCTGATCGCCGACGGCTCCAAGACCGTCGAAGTCCGGGTCGCCTACGCGTCGATGAAGCGGATCAGGGTCGGGGACCTGCTCAACTTCACCTGCCGTGGTGAGGAGTGCCTGACCAAGGTGACCCGCATCGGCACGTACCGGACCTTCAAGGAGATGTTCGGGACCGAGGACGTGAAGGCGGTCAACCCGCACGCGACCGAGGCCGAGCAGTTGCGGGCGATCCACGCGATCTTCCCGCCCGAGAAGGAAGCCCTCGGCGTGATCACGTTCGAGATCGAGCGGGTGCCGGGTGAGTAGGCGCAAGCGGGTCCTGGTGGTCTGCAAGGGGAACCACTGCCGTTCTCCGATCGCCGCCCTGATCATCGCGGAGCGGTCCGGGGGCGCGCTGGACGTGCGCTCGGCAGGCACCCGCGACTGGCACGTGGGCAAGCCCGCACACCCGCTGATGATCGAGGCCGCTTCCGCCTTCGGCTACGACCTGACCGGCCACCGGGGCCGGTTCCTGGACGAGGGGCTGCTCGGGTGGGCTGACGACGTGATTGCGGTCGACGACGAAACGGCGCTCGCGGTCGAAGCCGTCGTCGGCCCCGACCGACCGGTGAGAATCCTCGGTTCGGGCATCACCGACCCGTGGGGCGGTGGTCCCGAGGACTTCGCCGCTGCCGTCCTGGAGATCCAGGAAGCCACGGCCTTGTTCTACATGGTCTAACCGTCGTCCCGAGTATCTGAGCAAACGAAAGAACCGCCCCGGCCAAGTAGGCCGGGGCGGTTTGCTTTGCTTCGAACGTTCAGAGGAGGGCGAGGAACGGGTTCCCGGAGGCCACGGGAGCAGGCAGGGACGCGGGTACGGGGACCGGAGCAGGGGGCATGGTCTTGGCCGGTCGGTAGGTGTCCATGCGGACCACGGTGGCCGGACGTTCGTCACTCTGGGCAGGTCGCCGGCTGACCGGGGCGTGACCGGTCTCGTCCTCCGTCAGGGTGTAGACCGTGGCCGGACGTCCCAGGCCGGAGCGGTCGAGAGTGACCTTCACCCCCGGCAGCGCCTTGACCTCATCGGCTGAGGCCCCGACGTACGGCAGCAGTTCGGAGGACTTGGCCTTCCCCCCGTGCATCTCGATCCGGGCCCGGACCTTCTCCGCCAGCGTCGGCACCCGGCGGGCGGGCTTGGCGCTCTCAGTACCACCGGTGATGCTCACCGCGCAGCGGACGCTGTAGCGCACCAGGGAGAACGCGGCGGACAGACAGGCGTGGTCGATCACCTCGGATCGTTCCGAGGCGGCCAGGCAGGCCGCTACCCGGATGGTCTGTTCGGCGGTGCGCTCCACATACACGGCCTGCGTTTCGGGGAGGTTCTCGGAGATGATGCGGGCGTACCGGCGGACGACCTTCCACAGTGGCCGGGCGTCGTCCCCGAGGCTGACCGTGTGCCTGTCACCGGCCGCCCAGTAGTACGCCTGAGTGATGTCCCAGCCATCCACCTCCGGCAGGGTGGCTCCGTCGTCGTCCAGCATCGGCACGGACCCCAGAGCGAAGGGCATGATGCGGTTGTAGGACCCTCCGGCCGCCTCCGTGGCGCCGATGTACTTGGTCCAGTCGGACGGCGTGATGTGGGCGTGGAAGACCACCGCCGGATCATCCACGGACTGAGCCTCGGCCTTGGTCGTGTTCCGAATCGGCGCCCCGTCCCAAGCACTCCGGAGCTTGGCCGTGAAGCTGGCATCCCGTCGGACCCTTCGAAGCGTTTCGCTCCATTCCTCCTCGATCACCAGGGCCCGGACGTCGCGCCCGGCCTCCGTCTCCTCCGTGGCTTCCACCTGTTCAGCGAGATGGTTCACGAGGCTTGCACCAGAGGTGATGCCGGACGTGGTGTGGGTCTCCAGGAAGCGGCCGAGGGCAGGCTTCATGATGTGCTGTGCGGCCCGCAGGGCCGTGCCCTTCCCCTTGCCGGTACCCCCGATCAACGCACTCCAGAGCAGGGCCGGACGGGCGTTGCCCCGGCTGGACACCTTCACCGTCTGGCCGATGGCGGCGGACCACATGCTCAGAGCGGCCACGTAGATGCCGACCGGATCGCACTCGACGTACGGGCTGACCTTCTCGACGGCGCGACCGATGGGCCCGTACAGGGTGATGGTGCTCAACTTCTCTTCTCCTGGGACTGGTTGGGATCGGGTGGCCGGGCCGACCCCGGCCACCCCAGGTACGTGCTGCTGGTCAGGCTGCTTGCCTGGTGGCCACGCGGTAGGCGTGGCGGACCGGTGCGGGGATGGGCCCCTTGGCGTTCACCGTGTAGCCCTGGGCCTTGGCCCAGTCACGTATGGCCTGCGCCTCGGACTTGGCCCTGATGGCCTGAGCGTCCACCCTCACCGGCTCGGGGAGCGGGTCACCGCCCTTGAACTTCCCGGCGCACACGGCGTCACGGAACGCTCCCGGCTTGGACGCGTCGAAGCACGGGATGCCGAACTCAACTGCGTCTTGCAGCTTCTTGGTTGCCCGCTCCGCGCCCTCACCGCAGATGATCAGCACCGTGTTGGCGTCGGCCCGGCCGACCACCTCATAGCCAAGGTTGCGGACAGCTTCCCGCGCGTCGTCCCACTCGTAACCAGGGATCTCCCCGGACACCAGCACCGTCGGACGGACCTCCGGCTCCACCTTGGTCACGTCGTCCTCTTCGGTGTCGTCCTGGTGGTCGGCCTCGGCAACAACCACGGACTCCTCAGCAGCAGCAACCGGCACAGCCTCAGGCTGACCAGGCACACCAAGCGCATCCATCAGGTACCGGGTGAAGACGACACCGTGTTCCAAGCACAGGTCCCATGCGTGACCGGCAATGGTCAGAGACTCCGTGGCCTCTTCCTGACTGCCGTTCTTGGCAAGGTGGGCATCACAGAACGTCTTCTCTACGGGCACCAAGACAGTCGTGCGCATGGGTTTGTTCATTCCTTAGGTGGAGTGAGTTCCAGTGGTTCAGCCGGAGCCTTGCTTCTTACGGCTGCCATTCCCGCCCACCGGCCCGACCGGCGAACGTCTCCATTCTCCCATCGGAAGCCCAGGAAGCGCCCCGTCTGCCATCACGAGTGCATTTCTTCTAGATAACTGGATGGTAAATGTGCTGGGGGTAATAGGTAGTTAGACACCCTAAAGACCCACCGGGGGTGCCGTCCTTCCACCGTGTACGGGTTTCAAACTTTCGGCCGGCAGGCAGGCGCGGGGGTAGATCAAGGCCAGTTGCGTCATCTACGGGTCAGATCGGCCGCTTGTGGCGTCTGAATTAGTGGCAAATGCCTACTTACGGGGAGTGGCCTACGCCCCAAAGCAGTGACTCGTGTCCGAAATCCTGTTGATCGACACATACTGTCCCGGTTCTCAAAGCAAAAAAGCGGACCCCCGCCGAGAAGGCGAGGGCCCGCGAAGGGAATGGGTTAGGAAGTAGGCCAGTCCACTGCGGCCTTAAGGATGCCCTTGGTGGACTTGGTCTCATCAAAGGTGTGGTCGCTCTTAACCGTATCTAGACCCGGCAGTCGAACAATTTTCGCGCCGTAGAAATGTGCGGCATCAATGTAATCCGCTCGGTACTTCTCAGACTGGCCAGACCTAAATCCGCTCAGCTGGGAGGCGAACGTGGCGAATCGCGGATGCCCGACGACGATATCGGCTCCAGCCGGCATGGCCGTGGTGGACAGCACCGTGAAGCCCGCCAGGCGGGCAACAACACCGTTAGCGGTCACCCCAGCCTCGCCGTAGGCCCCGGCGTTGGCGATGGCTGGGTGCTCAATCAGGTGCCGCTTGACGCGGGGAGACACAACTGCATAGCGAGCATCACCCGGAATATCGGCGGTGTCCAGATCAAGCATGAGGTCCAGGATGGCCCCATAGAGGGCCTGAGGGGCGCCCCCGGCCGCCACCTTGATATTCGGTACGGCGGTGGCCCCGGCGGCGATCACGCGGCCCATGAAGCTGTCGGCCTCACGAGCCAGGGCCCGCACCATTTCCTGATTGATCGGGGAGCCCATAACTCCCGCCACCTGAACCCGTTCGATCTGCTCTACGAGAATCTGAATGTACTTGGCTTCGGTGATCGGAAGAACCTGGTCAATGGTTTCCGGCCGCTGGGCCGTCATGCCCTCGGGAAGTCGGTAGTCCCCTACGGTCGGACGAGCGAGGCTATTGATGTGCACAATATCGCCACGCTTGCTGATATCGCCCTCGTAGGACCGGTTGGTCACGAGGCGGGAGGCCCACACGAGCAACGGGTCAAGCTGCGTGATGAGCGCACTGTTCCACTCTTCACTGACAAACGTCTGGGAAAGCTGGTTCTGGTAGCTGTAAGTCAATATGACTCCTAATGCCTATCGGTATCGCGCGTCGAGGGCGCGCGAGTTGCTGAGAACGGGGATGGTGTAAGACGAACCCTGGCGGCCAAGGCCCAGGTTCTGGGCATACTCGGGCTTGGCAGGCTTCAGGAACGGTGCGATGGCCTCGCCGACAATCTCGCTGGACGGCAAGCCGTCTTCTCCGAGCAGTTTGGAAATGTCCAGAAACTTGAACGCGGCGTCAGGAAATTCACTACCCGCCTGGGCTGCCTGAGCCTTGATCATTGCCCGGGCGAGATGGGGAGCCATCTCTGCCAGAGCATCCTTGCGGGCCTCTTCCCGTACGGCCTCAAGGTCGGGGCTGGAATTAGTCTCGTTGTCAGTCACGAAATGTCCAAAAGATCAGCGATGGCGGGCGTCGAGAGAAACAGTGGCAGGCTTCGGGGCGGTTCCCCGGTGGTATCCGGCACCCTGAAGTTCCGGGAAGGCCCTGGCTGCCTGATTCGCACGTTCCTTCTCGATCAGCTCCCGGATGACCTCGGTATTGGTCGTGCCATCCTCGGAAAGGAAGCAGTTCGGGTCGTAGTAGTCAGCCAGAACGGTCACGCCCGCAATGGCGGCCTGGGCCCTCACCTCAGCCAGGGCGAGCCTGCCCGCGTACTCGCGCTGAATCTCTGCCCGGATGGCCTGGGCCGGATCAGCTGGCACGGCCTCCGGAGAACTGGAATCACCAGTGAGAGTCTGTTCGTCGCTCATGGCGACACCTCCTAGTCAGAACTAAAGATCAAGAGAGAAGAGAGAGTATGAGGAGTAAGCCGCCTTAAGGGGCGGCTATATCTCACAACAGGACAACGTAAAGAAGACGGGCCCCTTCCCCCAGGAATTTAACTTCACAGGGGATAGGGACACTCTCCGGTTGTTTGCTGTGGTCTCACAGGCAGGTATCCGCAGAGCCGCATTCGAGCATCTTCACAACGTGCTCTGGACTTCGAACGGGCCCGGACTCTCGTCCGCGTCAGAGGACCACCGCCCAGTGGCCTTGACTCCAAGGGAGAACTTCCCTCACCTATAAGAATTAACGGACGCACCCATGGTGAACGGTTCCATGGCGGGTACTGGGCCCCGAGTGCACAAGGGTTCCGCATGCCACCAGGGTCGGGCTGATCCGATCACTGACAGCCCGGTATTGGTCCGGCCCGTTTCCGGCCCGGTCCTTGCCTCCCTCGTGTCTCGAAACCACAGCTGGACCGTACGGCGGTCTTCGCTGCTGGAGTACCGGAGGTCAGGGTGAACACGTCGTTCCCGTTCGGATCGGTTGTCATGGGCCATGGGTGGGGTTTCGAACTGCAAGACGTCTTCGGTATGGACCCCGGCGCGCCAGGCGATATCGAGGGCGTCCGCCCTGTCAGGCCGGCGCTTAGATTGCAGGCCGTCCCGCTTGCGTCGTCGAGACTGTGCGCGGCCTAGGTTTTCCCGCCTTCGCAGGCACTGGGGATGCGCTGGATTCGTAGCTGGATTCGGCCCTCGCTTACCAATCGGGCGTTCATGGACGTACGGCTCACGGCATGTCGCACAGATGAGGTCGATTTTCTTCATGGCTGGTGTGGTCAGGTTCTGCTCCAGAAACAAAGAAGCCCCCGCGGTGCCTCGGGGGCTGTGTGTCGAAAGAATCAATACGTCTGCTGGTCTAGCCATTTCTCCAGGTCTCCAGGGCGGCACCGGAGGGACTGGCCTACCTTTCGGAACGGGATGCCTTCGCGCTTCCATTGGGAGTAGACCCAACTCTTCGGCTTATGAAGGTATTCGGCTACATCGGAGACGGTCATCAGCTTCGTCAAAGAATCTCCCCGAGAAACAAGAAGCCCCCGAGAAGCCTCGGGGGCTGATGAAGTGATCAGAGTTGGGCTACTGCTGAGGTGGCGCCTCGGCCATGGCCTCCATGACGGCCATGGCCTTGTCGGTCAGTTCTCCGCCGGCTTTTCCGGCCAGGGTGCTCAGGTATCCATCCCGGCGGGCCTTCTTCAGGTGGTCCTTCACTGTCTCGGGGCGTCGGTCGATCAGCTGGGCCAATCGCGGGATGGGGGCGGGGAAGCCGGTGTCAGACATGGCCTTGTACGTGGCTGCCAGCATCACGAGGTACCGCTCTGACACGCCCTCGTTGGCCAGAAGCAGCCCGGCGGCCTCCCCTGACGCGGTGAAGCTTTGAGCCAGTTCCTCGAAGGTCTGCTGTGCCAGGGGAGCTAGATCCTTCACCGAATCCACGGCGGCCGAGAGGTCGAGCCTACGGAGGACGGTGGTGGAGATGCCTCGGGCCACGTCGCGGGGCGACGCCCCCTCGGCCTTCTCGATGGTGATGCGTTGGGGGCCGCCTGTGATCGGCCCCTCTGGCCACCACATCCGGACCGCCCAGGCTCCTTGTTGCTGGGTGACCTCTAGCCCGCGTTCCTCTTCCGTCATAGCCACAACGTACCACACCGAGTGGTCCACCCTAGGTTGACAACCCTGGGTGGGCCGTGATCAAACTTGTGCCGCCGGAGCGAAGGGGCGGATCGGCCGCCCTCGGTCCGGACCTGGAAGGGGAGTCGAATGGCAGTAGGTAAGCGGTGCAAGTGCCCGTGCCTGTGTGCGGAGAAGTGCAGGCACAAGGACCCGCTGAAGTGCATGTGTCGTGTGCGGTGCCAGTGCGAGCGCAAGGGGTGCTCCCATGGCTGGACGGCCCGTGTGCGTGACGCGAACGGTGACCCGGCGGACATGACCTTCGAGAAGAAGGCCGATGCTCTGGCCTACGAGCGCAAGGTCCTTGAGGCGAAGTCGTCGGGGGTTGCGGTCAAGCCGAAGCACTTGAGGACGACGTTCCTCAAGTGGTCCGAGCAGTGGCTCAATTCGAAGGAACGCAGGCCCGGGACGCAGGAGTCGTACGAGCGGAACATGCGCAATCACATACAGCCGGAGTTCGGTGGCAGCCTGCTCCATCGGATCGAGCCGGCCGACGTTCAGGAGTGGATCACCAGGCTTCGAAACAAGGGGTTGGCGGCCCGGACGATTCACCTGATCTACAAGACGTTCCGTGCTTGCATCAACAGTGCGGTGCGTAAGCGGGTCATCCCGTTCACGCCCTGTGTGGACATTGACCTGCCCGAGGTGAAGCGGAAGAGGATCGTGCCTGCGACGCGGGAGCAGGTCTGGGCCCTCTATGAAGCGATGCCGATGCACAGTCGGGCGCTGGTCATGGTGGGTGTCGGCTGCGGGCTTCGGTCGGGGGAGGCTCTTGGCCTCTGCCTGGACGCCATCGACTTCGAGGCTGGCGTCCTGACGGTCCGGAGGCAGGTCATCAAGGAGCGCTCAAAGGCTCAACTGGTTGACTACAACAAGACGGAGAGTTCGCATGGGCGGGAGGTGCCCCTTCCCGCCTTCACTCACCGGGCCCTGCTCGATCACCTCGACAGCAACTCGGTCCTGGTGATGGCGGACGGCGCCAAGGTGCTGTTCCGCTCGTCCAGGGGCAACCTGTTCCGGCGTGACGCCTTCTACAAGACGTTCAAGAGGGCCCTGGCCGTTGCGGGCCTTCCGGCGGACTTCCGGTTCCACGACCTTCGCCACAGCTTCGCCTCCCACGCCCTCGATCAAGGTGTCCCTGAGTCGACAGTGCAGCTCTACATGGGCCACGCCTCGGCGGAGGAGCTGAAGGGTACCTATCACCATCAGGTGAAGGGCGCGGCGGCCCGGGATCGGAAGGCCCTCGAAACGGTCTTCTTCACGGAGGCCAGGGATGTCGCGATCCCGGATGCCGTGGACGTGGACGACGAAGAGGCGGCCTGATGTGTGGCGGCTGGCCGGGGTGTGGCGATCGCGTGGCGATCTGGCCGGGCTGGATAGCATCGCCGCAGCTCAGAGCCGGTATGGCAGCAGTTCCCGGCGTACAGGCCGCCTCGTCCGCCCCTTGACTTGAGGCAATGCCCCTGACCTGCGCTTTCGCAGATCAGGGGTCATTTGTCCTTCGCGGCGTGGCACGCATGCGCCGATGATGGCAGCCGGTGCTCTCGCTCACGGGGCCTTGGCGTAGTCAGTCGTATCCCTCACCTGCCGGTACACGGCATCACCGACCCAGTGGCAGTACAGCGACGTTCCTGGAATCGAAAGTCGGGGGGAGTGCTGCCCCGCCGAGGACCAGGCCGCGACCTCGGCCCGCGGCTTCCGGTTGTTGTTGAGGGCGGCGACGAACTCCAGCGCGGGCTTGAGATCGGTATCGGCCGACATCATGATGCCGATGTCGTATGCGTCCTGGGAGGCCAGGGCGACGAAGTCGACGGCCAGCTGGACATCGATGCCCTTCTCCTGAGCGGGGTCCGCCGGCCACCCCTGCGGGTATCGCAACGGCCGGGTCACCAGGTGTACCAAGGGGTCGCGTTGCCACATGGCGTGCTGGCGACGGGACGCGCCGTATGAACCGGGCTGTTTCGTCGCGTCCGGCTGTCCACGGTAGATCCGGACCTGGGTCAGCTGCCTGTCATAAGGGCTGTCCCGGGTGATGTGCTGGGCCAGCGCCACTGGGTTGACATGACCACAGGCTGAGGGTTCCCAGTGGCTGTGGAATCGGCGACGCGCGCCTCCGTAGACGTTCTGGTAGTCCAGGAAGACGATGACCCGGTCCGGCACGCGCCCCTCCCCACGGGGCGCTCCAGGCCCCCAGGAACGAAATAATCCCCGCCAGTGCGGGCTATGCCCGGACGGCGGGGAGGAATGCCTCAAATATAGGCGTGGGCGAGCCGAACGCGCAGCCGGAGCGCCACCCAGGGGTGAGACCTGCGTCACATTCGCTCGAACGGGTGGCCAAAGATGCTGCCGGATTCGAGTCCGCAGTGGGCGATCGACAACCGGTTCGATCGGTGGCAGGCCGCCTCCGCCCCCTCTTCCCCCCTGGCCCGGTCAGCCCGGGTGGGCGCCGACCGCGTCGCGGATCCGGTCGCCCAGGCCGCCGTTGACGCGGGCGCAGTTGGCGCAGCAGAAGAACCGGCCGGATACCTCGACGCCGTGGCCGACGATCCGGACCTGGCAGTGTTCGCAGCGCGGCGCGAGCTTCTCCATCGCGCACTCGAAGCTGTCGAAGGTGTACACGTCGCCGGTGATCGTCTTGATCTCGAAGGCCAGCCAGTAGTCGTTGGAACAGACGTCGCAGACCGCCATGGGGCCGTCTCCCTTTCCTGGTACGGGGCTTGCTGTCGGGGCCGGGCGGCCGGGTGGGCCGCTCGGTCCCTCCCAGTGTCGGAGCCGCCCCCGGGAGCGGCCACCCGGAGCGGGCGATCAGGCGGACGGGAGGGCGAGGGCCCGCGGTCAGGCCGACCGGGCGGCCAGCTCCTCCAGCGCCCGGACGGCCGGCTCGGCGGCGTCGGCGGCGACGAACAGGTGGTCGTGATGGAACCCGGCCACCACGTTGCAGCTGATCCCCTCCTCGGCGAGCCGACCGGCCACGGCGGCGGTCAGGCCGACGGCCTCCAGCGCCGAGTGGATCCGCAGCGTGATCCAGGCCGCCACGTACTCGTAGCGCAGTCCGAGCGCGTCCGCCTCCTCCTGCGCCACCACCACCGTCACCCCCTCCGGTTCGGCGACGGTGACCACCGGCCGCATCCCGGCGGGCACCTTCGCGGGCAGCGTGCAGTACACGTACCGCCCCGGGTTGAGCTGCGGGTGCATCCCGCGCAGCAACGTCGCAAGATCTCTTTCACCGGCCATGCCCGCCACCGTAGCGGCTCGGCCCGGGCGGGGGCGGTCCCGGCGGATGTGACGTTCAGGGAGAGTCGACACCACCCGGTCGGTCCAGCCGGGGTCCGAGGCCTCTTCCGAGAGGGCGGTCGTGACGGGGCGGCGTTCCCGGGGCGTCGGCCCAGGAGGCTTGCGGCGCTCGGCAGGTCAGGTCCTCGGCCGGGAGCCTGCCCGTGGTCAGATAGGCCGTGAGGCTCTTGTCCGCACAGGAGTTGGAGCCGTGGACGATGTGCCCCTCACCTCCGGCGACGGTGACCATCCGGGAGCCGCGCAGGGCCCGGTGCATCCCCTGGCCGCCGGCCAGGGGCGTTCCGGGGTCCCACTCGTTCTGCAGGATCAGTGCACCGACCTTGTTGTTCACCGTTGTCCCGGGCTCGTTGCCCTCCTTCCAGAAGGCACACGGCTTGATGTTGGACGCGAAATCGCCGTACAGCGGATACCGGGCCTTGTCGCGGATCGCGTCGCGGCGGTACTGCTCGGGGTCGCGCGGCCACGTACGGGTGTCGGCGCACAGGACAGCCCAGGCACTCGCGGCCTCGTTGTCCGGGGGAACGTCACGGGCGAAGGCCGGCGGGACGGGGCCCGGGGTCCGCTCGGGGGTGCCGGACGGGGCCGGCTTCTTGCCCTCGGCCGCCTTCTTCAGCCGGGCGACCCATTCGGCGGCGGCCTGAACGTGGAAGAACGTGGCGTGCTCGGCGCGGATGCCGTCACCGGTGAGGGGCTTCCCGTCGGCGTCGATGGGCTTGCGGTCGGCCTGGGCGACCAGGTCCCAGAAGGTCTTGCGGACCTCGGCCGGGGAATCACCCAGGTTGTACGTCGTGTGCCGCTCGGCAGTCCATTCGCTCCATCGCGTGAAGGCGGCCTCGGTCCCCTCCGCCATCTCCTGGAACATGCCCCGCCAGATCCGTGCGGGGTCGGTCGCGCTGTCCAGCACGAACCGGTCGGTCCGCCGGGGGAACATCTGCGTGTAGACGGCGCCGAGGTAGGTGCCGTAGGAGAACCCCAGGTAGGAGATCTTCTTCTCGCCCAGCACGGCACGGATGACGTCCATGTCGCGAGCGGTGTTGCGGGTGGTGAGGTGCCGCAGTGTGTCACCCCCCTTGGCCCGGCACTTGTCGGCCACCGTGCGCGCCCACTCCACATCCGCCGCGAATGTCCCGGCCCTGTAGGGGCGTTCAAAGTTCTGTTCGTCGTCGGTCAGACCGCAGCTGACGGGAGAGCTCTGTCCGACGCCCCTCGGGTCGAATCCGATGAGGTCGTACCGTTTCCTGACTTCCTCGGGGAGGTTCAATTCCGGGTCGACAGGCAGATTCAGGCCCGGCCCGCCGGGGCCGCCGGGGTTGAGCAGCAGAACGCCGCGACGTTCCTCCGCACTGCCGGCCGTCAGCCGGGATATCGCGATGTCGATCTTCTTGCCACCGGGATCGCTGTAGTCCAGCGGCACCTTGAGAGTCGCGCACCGATAGGTGGCGGGGCTCCCCGCGTCGCAGCGCTGCCACCGCGGCTTCTGCTGCGTGTACTGCCACAGCGGGTCCTTGGCCGCGGAGGCCTCGGACGCGGAGGAGGCTGTTGCGGGAGTAAGCGCCGAAACGAGAGTTGCCACGGCGCCGACAGCCAGAAGAGATGCTGTTCGTCTGTTTCGCACGATCATGCTCGTCCTTGCCGGGGAGGGGTTGCTGGTCAGGACACGATCCTGGTTTCCGGGGCCTCGGGTGCGCATCGCGGGAAGGCGGGAGAAAACGCTCCCTCGATCGGGGGAGATCGCCGGTGGGCTGCCCGGCCATACTGACGATCATGATCAGGGGAATCCGGCCGTTGCTGCGCGGCTCCACGTATGCGGGTGCGTTGTTCGCCTACTGCGGGGCGCTGGCGAGTCTGCCGCTGCTGCCTTTCGCCATGCTGCCGGCGCTGGCGTGGCGGTCCGCTCCTTACGGGGTTCAGTTCGCGCTGACCCTGTTGGTCCGGGCGGCGCTGATCGTCGTGGTCGGGCTGGCCCGCACCTGTGCTTTGCGTCGATCCGGTGGCGGCGCGGGCGGCTCTGCGTGGTATCGAGGAGTCGGCCCGGGCCGCGTTGGAGGACCTGGACTATGTGCTGGGTGTGCTGCGTGAGGAGGAGCCGGGGACGGCGCCGGCGCGGACTCTGGAGGATCTGCCCGAGTTACTGGACCGGTTGCGGTGCGCGGGTGCGGTGGTGGAGCCGGAGCGGGGGCGGGTGTCTTTCCGACGTCCGGGCACGGTCTGCCGGGGCTGGCCGACCCTGCCGGCACCCCCGTGACACTCCCGGTACCCGCCCGTGCAGCGCTGGTGACGCCCGGGGCCGAGGACATCGCCGTTGGCTCCGGCGGCGTCAGGCCGGGTGGATGAGGCGGCTTTCGTAGGCGAAGACCACGGCCTGTATCCGGTCGCGGAGTTCGAGCTTGTGCAGGATTCGCCCCAGATGGGACTTCACGGTCGCCTCCGCGAGGTACAGGGTGGCCGCGATCTCGGTGTTGGACAGGCCGCGGCCCACCTGGACGAGCACCTCGCGTTCACGGGCGCTGAGCCGGCTCAGCCGTTCGTCGCGGTCGGCGCTGCTGCCGTCGGGGATGTGCGGGCGGAGGTTCTCCAGCAGGCGTCGGGTGATCCGCGGGGAGACCACCGCGTCGCCCGCGGCGACGCTGCGTATCGCGGTGAGAAATTCCTCGGGCCTGGTGTTTTTCAGCAGGAAGCCCGAGGCTCCGGCGTTGAGTCCGGCGAAGGCGTATTCATCCAGGTCGAAGGTGGTGAGGATCAGCACTCTGCTCTGCGGGGAGATCCTGATGACCTGTCGGGTCGCCTCGATCCCGTCGGTCCCGGGCATCCGGACGTCCATGAGGACGACATCGGGGCGCAGCTCCCGGGCGAGGCGGATGGCCTGGGCGCCGTCCGCGGCTTCGCCGACCGGTGCCATGTCGGGCTGGGCCTCCAGGACCGTGCTGAAGGCCATCCGGAGCAGCGCTTCGTCGTCGGCGATCAGGATGCGGATCGTCATGCGGACGCCGCTCCGCTGCTGCCGAGGAAGAGGAGGGTATGGACTCCCCAGCCGCCGCCCGGAAGCGGTCCGGCCCGCAACTTCCCCCCGTAGGCGGCCGAGCGCTCGCGCATGCCGGGGATGCCGTGGCCGGATGGTGTGGCGGCGGGAAGTGGCGGGCAGGGGCCGCTGTCGGTGACGTCCACGGTGACGGTCTCGGTTGAGCACCGTATCCGGACCTTCGCGTGTGTGCCGGTGGGTGTGTGCTTGAGGGAGTTGGTCAAGGCTTCCTGTACCAGGCGGTAGACGGTGAGTTGTGCGGTGGCGGGTATGTGGGTGTGGCCGCCGTGGACCTCGAGGCGGGTCGGCAGCCCGGCAGCGCACATCTGGTCGGCGAGGGTCTCCAGTTGTGCGATGCCGGGCAACGGGTGGCGCTCCGCGTCCGGTTCGTCGGTCCGCAGGATGCCCAACGAGCGCCGCATGTCGGTCAGGGCCTGTCGGCCTGTCTCGGAGACCTGGAGCATCGCGGTGGTGGTCCGGTCGGGCGACCGGTGCTGCGCGTAGACGGCGGCGTCGGTGAGCGCGACCATGACGGACAGGTTGTGGGTGACGATGTCGTGCATCTCCCGGGTGATGCGTGTCCTTTCCTCGGCGACGGCCAGTCGCGCCTGCTGTTCCTGTTCCTGCTCCAGGCGTGCGGCCCGTTCCTCCAGGGCCGCGAGGTAGGCGCGCGTGGTCCGCACATTCACACCGAGGACGGCGGCGGCGACGGCCATCGCGGTGACCGCGACGAAGGGGGTCAGGAATGCGCCTTCCGCCGCCCAGCGCAGGCAGGCCAGAAGGACCCCGGCCTCCACGATGGCACCGGCGACAAGCGTGCCGCGCCGGCCCGAGTTCGCGGCCGCCGTGTAGAGAGCCACCAGCAAGGCGATGTCCGCCGGCAGCTGGACGTCCATCAGCCACTGGACGAAGGCCGCGGCCGCCACGGCGCCGAACACCGTGAGCGGGGCCCGGCGCCGCCACACCAGGGGCAGCGCAAGGGCGGCGGTGAGGGCCACGGCCACCGGCAGCTCCTGCGGCGCGCGTGTGGTCACGACGTTGAAGAGGAGAAGCGTCGGCAGCAGCGAGTCCCACACCACGGGCGGCAGCCGGGAGCCCCAGCGCCCGGCGGCTGTCATCAGTCGCGCCGCTCGTGCGGAGGCCAGGTCGGCGTACCCGGTCAGCCGTAAGGCTGTCCTCGCCCACCGCACCCGGTCCCGGTGGCGTACCCGGTGGGCATGGCCGGGTTCCGCGGCCGCCTCGGTCATCACACGTCCCTGTCGATTCGGCATCATGGTGGCCCCGGCCAGGGCTGCCACCGCGTACAGCCGGATCCGGGCCGAGTACGGGGAACGTACGCCTCGCGCTGCCCGGCACGTACCGCAGCCCTGTCACGGTAGGCCGCGGGCCCCGCGAAGCACATGAGCCCACCGTCTGATGGCACCGTGCCGGGATACGACCGCAGGAGGAGTCCCGCCACCTCCCGTGGTCGCAGGGCGGCCGCTGATCCGGCGTGCTCGATTGCTGCTCCGGTTGCACGGGGACCCGCCACGGATTGCGACCCCGGTCGCACACGATGGCGACCCGGGACCGATGTGGCAGCGCATACCCGGCGCCGAGTATGGCCGGGTGACCGAGATCATCGCGGGACTGTACATGTCCCCCCTGGAAATCCTTGCCTTGCTGGGCGCCGTCGCACTGGTGGTGGCGCGCTGGCTTCCCCCCGCCGCCCGCCCACGCGTCACGATCGTGGCGGGGGCGGTTCTCGTGCTGTCCGCGGTCCTGCTGAGTGCGGCGGGGATCCGCTGGCAGATGCTGCCGGTACTGGCAGGCGCTGCCTTCGCGTTGCCGTTCGCCTTCTCTCCCCTGCTGCGACGCCGTACCGGCCGGCCGGCGTGGCGGGCCCGCTGGTGGCTGGCGTTGCCGGGATCGGTGGCCTGCGTCGGCCTGGTCGCCACGGGCCCGGTGGCCGCCTGGGCCTTTCCCGTACCCGTGTTCCCCGAGCCGTCGGGCGACTTCGCGGTCGGCACCCGCGTGGTGCAGTGGACCGACCCGGGCCGCCCCGAGACCTTCACCGCCGATCCGGACGACCGGCGCACCGTCGTGGTCCAGCTCTGGTACCCCGCGCAGAAGAGCCCCGCAGGCGCGCAGCGGGCCCAGTACCTCGGACGCACGGAGGCCGAGGCGCGCACCGTCTCCGACGCCCTCGCCCGCGGAGTAGGCCTGCCGGGCTTCCTGGTCGACGGTGTTCCGCGTGCCCGCACCCATTCGGTCTTCAACGCCCCGGTGGCCGGTGGGGGCGAACGGTTCCCGGTCGTGCTGTTCTCTCCCGGGTCGGGCGGAGTGCGCACCCAGAACACCGCCTGGGCGGAGGAACTGGCCAGCCACGGCTATGTGGTCGCCGCCCTCGACCACCCGTACGACTCCGCCGCCGTCGTCCTCGCCGACGGCCGGACGATCACCACCGAGACCGCCTCCAGCGGCGACCCGGACGAGGACGACAAGCTGGCGGCCGACTGGACAGCGGTCCGAGCCGCCGACCTCAGCTTCGTCCTCACCCAGCTGGACAGTCTGGACCGAGGCGAGATCGCCGGCCCGCTGAGCGGACGCCTGGACACCAGCCGGGTCGCGGTGACCGGCCACTCCATGGGGGGTGCTGCCGCCCTGCAGGCGGCCCGGCAGGATCGCCGGTTCGACGCCGTCATCGATCTGGACGGCTACCCCCACGGCCCCACCTCGCCCTCCCTCGACCGGCCGACGCTCGCGCTCACCCAGGCCGTCACCCCGGGAACCGACCCGCGCTACGTACCCCGCCTCACCGAGGTGCTCAAGTCCAGCACCGCGACGAGCTACCGGCTCACCATCCCCGGCGCCGCACATCTCACCTTCATGGACGGCCCCCTGTATCTGCCGCCCGTGCCCTCGATAGTCGGCTCCCTGGGCCGCACCGAGAGCCCGCGCGTCGTCGCCGCAGCCACCCTCGCCTTCCTGGACGCCGTTCTGCAGGACAAACCCGGCGACCTGGCGGGCGTTCTGCCGGCCTACGGCAACCTCAGCGTCTACCACCCGGACAACGGCCGCTGATCAGCCGTTCCGGGGCACGTACGACTGCCGGACGAGGACGACGAGATCATCGACCCCGGACGGCCGCGCTCGAACCGCTGGTAGGCGGACCGTGTCGGGGAGCGTTGACGAGCGACAGTCACCGATATATCGTCGAGATATCGAGACATTTACTCGACGACTGTCCGGACAGACCGGGAGGTGGGCGCGATGCGCTCAGGGAGGCGATTTCGTGAGGAGGGCCCGCGCGGCGGACGGCGCCGTGGACCGGGCCCGGAGTTCGGGGGGATGCCCGGGGAGGGGTTCGAGGGCCGGGAGGCGTTCGGCTCCTTCGGGCCGCTGTTCGGCGGGGGCGGTCCGGGCCGTCCGGTCGGCGGGCCGTTCGGTCACGGCTTCGGCGGGCACGGCGGGCGCGGGCACGGTCCGCGTGGCCGGCGCGGCGGACGGGCCCGGCGCGGGGACGTCCGGGCGTCGCTGCTGGCGCTGCTCAAGGAACGGCCGATGCACGGCTACGAGATGATCGCGGAGATCACCGAGCGGACCGGCGGGGCCTGGCGGCCGAGCCCGGGCTCGATCTACCCCAACCTCCAGCTGCTGGAGGAGGAGGGTCTGATCACCGCCGAGGAGGTCGGTGGCAAGCGACTGGTCTCGCTCACCGAGGCCGGCCGGGCCCAGGCCGAGGCGGGGCCCGCCGAGCCGTGGGCGGAGGCCGGCCGCGAGGTCGACTGGGAGGCCGTCCAGGAGGTCGATCAGGCGCTCGGCGCGGTCGACCACGCGATCCGGCAGGTCATGGCGACCGGCACCGAGGCGCAGCGCGCCAAGGGTCTGGCCGTGCTCAACGAGGCCCGCAAGAAGCTGTATCTGATCCTCGCCGAGGACGCCTGAGCCGAGGACGCGTGACCGGTCGGGGCGAGCGGGTGGGCGGTGCCGCCGCTCAGGGGCGGATGGCGAACAGCCCCAGGCACACGAGCAGCAGCACCGCCCAGCCGAACCAGAGCCAGCCGTCCGATCCGAAGGCGGCGCAGTAGGCGCCGACCACCACCAGCAGCGCGGAGGTCAGCCAGACCGCCTGCCGGTTGCGGCGCGTCGCAGCCCGGGGTGTCGCCCTGGGGCGGGGGTGTCGTACGGTCTTCGCCATCGCCGTCCTCCCGGGGGGAGCGGCGGTCACCCGGAGGCGCGGTCGGTGGCCGCCTCGTCGAACTCGTAGCGCCAGAACCAGCCGGCACCCCGCTGCTGCTTGGCCCTGACGTACACCAGTGTGCGCGCCGGACTGTCCCCGTGCGAGGGAACCGGCACCTTGTACGTCCTGGGCACGCCGTACATCGGCCCCAGGGGGATCGGCAGGATCCGGCCGTCCAGGGGGCCGCCGACGAATTCGGTGTCCGCGCTCTTCACTCCACCAGGGTCTCACCTCGCCGCGATTCCCCCGGCGGCCCGGGTCGGCGAGGGGGAGGGGTGGTGGCGGGCCGGTGGCGGGAGTGTGACCGGAGAGGCACCGCCCCCGGTCATCCGCAGGCCCCGCGCACCCTTATCCTTCCTGTACGCCCTCGGGGTTCACCCGGGTCAGCGGGCCTGTACGGGCCGGGTGAGGCGCACATCGGCGCGCCCGCCGAGGCGCAGCCTGCGTGCTGCCGCGACTCCGTACCGTGACCCGGCGTCGGCCGTCCGGCAACCCCGGGCACCGGTCGGCAGGGCGCGGACGACAGGGCCGAGCACCACCCCGGGAAGCAGCGGGGGGCGCCGTGCGTTGCGTCCAGTGGTACGTCGAATGCTGTGTCACACCAGGCATGGCAGTGCGCGGAAGGGGCCCGATGGAAGCCGGCAGCAGGTGGACGACCTGGTGGCAGAAGCGTGAGCGGCAGCGGGCCCGGTCGGGTGACGTGGACAGCCCCGCCGCCAGACTGGACCAGCTGCTCGGCGCCGTACGCGCCGGTTTCCCGCTCGCACCCGCCGCGCATCCGGCCGGCTACCGGTGTTCCTGTGACCGGGTGGCCTGCCCGGCCCCCGCCCAGCACCCGGTCTCCTTCGCCTGGCAGACCCAGGCGACCACCGACCCGGAGCAGCTCGCCCGCTGGCTCTCCCGCGACCCGCGGGCCAACTTCGTCACCGCCACCGGCCGCGCCCACGACGTGCTGGACGTGTCGGCCGAGGCCGGCCGGCTCGCCCTGGAGCGGCTCGCCGCGCTGGGCGTCGAGGGCCCGGTGGCCGCCGTCGGCGAGGACCGCTACCTCTTCTTCACCGCCACCAGGGGCACCCCGGTCGACGAGGACGAGTGGTGGCCGAGCGCGCTGGACTCCACGCCGGACACCATGTCCGAGCACCCCGGTCTGCGCTGGCACTGCCGCGGCTCGTACACCCTGCTGCCGCCCGCCGCGCTGCCGGACGGCTCCGAGGTGCGCTGGCTGCGCGGGCCCGAGCAGCCCCTGCCGGACCCACTGCGCGTCCTGGACGTGCTGACCGACGCCTGCACCGAGGTGGGCGCGGTCGCCGAGGAGCAGTGGCTCATCGGCTGAGGCCCGCGCCCACCGGGGGTCGCCGCGACGGCCACGGCTACGGTCGCCGCGACGGCTACGGCAGGGTGAGGATCTCCGCGCCGTCGGCCGTGACCACCAGCGTGTGCTCGAACTGGGCGGTGCGCTTGCGGTCCTTGGTGACGACCGTCCAGCCGTCCGCCCAGATCTCGTAGTCGTAGGTGCCCAGGGTCAGCATCGGCTCGATGGTGAACGTCATCCCGCGCTTGATCACCTCGGTGGCCCGCTCGCTGTCGTAGTGCGGGATGATCAGGCCGGAGTGGAACGACGTGTTGATGCCGTGCCCGGTGAAGTCCCGTACCACGCCGTAGTCGAAACGCTTGGCGTAGGACTCGATGACCCGCCCGATCACGTTGATCTGGCGGCCCGGCTTGACCGCCTTGATGGCCCGGTTGAGCGCCTCCCGGGTGCGCTCGACCAGCAGCCGGGACTCCTCGTCCACATCGCCGCACAGATAGGTGGCGTTGAGGTCGCCGTGCACCCCGTGGATGTACGCGGTGGCGTCGATGTTGACGATGTCACCGTCCTGGAGGACGGTCGAGTCCGGGATGCCGTGGCAGATCACCTCGTTGATCGAGGTGCAGACCGACTTGGGGAAGCCCCGGTAGCCGAGGTCGGACGGGTAGGCGCCGTGGTCGCACATGTAGGTGTGGGCGACGGCGTCCAGCGCGTCCGTGGTGACGCCCGGCGCGATCAGCTTCGCGGCCTCCTCCATCGCCCGCGCGGCGATCCGGCTCGCGATCCGCATCTTCTCGATGGTCTCGTCGGTCTGCACCTCGGGCCCGGTGTAGGGCGTCGGTGCGGGCCGGCCGACGTACTCGGGGCGGGCGATGTGCGCCGGGACCTTGCGGGTGGGGGACTGGATGCCGGGTACGAGAGCCATGGCCGCGAGTCTAGCCGCCGGGCCGGACCCGGCCGGGGGTGTGCGGGACAGGTGGGGCCGGGGAATGATCGGTATGACGCATCCGTCGACGGGAGTGACCACCATGCCCCTGGGATTCCATCGCAAGCCGACCGGCAAGCCCGGCGAATGGTTCTACTGCATCAAGCACGCCAAGGTGGAGGAGGGGCCGGAATGCCCCGCCAAGGACCGCCTCGGCCCGTACGCCAGCCGCGAGGAGGCGGCCCACGCGCTGGAGATCGCCGACGAGCGCAACCGCGAGTGGACCAGTGACCAGCGCTGGAACGACAAGCCCGCGGACGGCGACGCGCGGTAGCCGGCCCGGCCTCAGGCGGCCGGCCCGGCGGCGGCCGCCCCCTGCCCGTCCTGCTCGCGCTCCGACCTCTCGGCCTTCTCGTGTTCGGCGCGGACGGCGGCCGCGTGCGGGTCGGTGCGGTCGTCGTAGGCCAGCAGGCTGGGCAGGGCGGCGGCGAGGGCGAGCACACCCACCACGCACGCGATCCCGCCGGCCCAGACCGAGGCGCGGACGCCGACCAGCCCCGCCATGCCGCCGGCCCGGACCTGCCCGAGCTGCGGGCCGATCGAGTAGCTGAGCAGCTCCACGCCGGCCATCCGGCCGCGCACCCCGTCGGGGATGGACTGGTTCCACATGGTGGAGCGGGCGATGCCGCTGATCTGGTCGGCGCCGCCGGCCAGGGCCAGACAGAGCAGCACTGGCCAGACGCTGCCGGACAGCCCGGCCAGGGCCATCGCCGTGCCCCAGACGAGCGCCGCGACCACCAGCAGCCGGCCGTGCCGGTGGATCCGTGAAGTCCACCCGCTGGTCGCCGAGACCAGCAGCGCGCCGACCGCCTCGGCGGCGTACATCGGGCCGAGCGCCCAGTCCGCGCCCAGCTCCGAGGCGAGGAACGGGAAGATCGCCACCGGGAAGGCGAACAGCATCGCGCAGGTGTCGATGGCGTAGGTGCCCAGCAGGTCCTTGCGGCTCCAGGCGTACCGCACCCCGGTGAGGACGGCCCGGACGGAAGGCTTCTCGGCGCCGGTGGGCGGCGGCACCGCGCGGATCCGGGCGAGCAGCAGCAGCGAGGCACCGAAGGTCAGCGCGTCCAGCGCGTACGCGGTCTGCACCCCGGCGAACGCCACGATGATCCCGGCCAGCGCCGGGCCGATTACCGAACCGGCGTTGCGGTACAGGGAGTTGAGCGCGAAGGCGGCGGTCAGCTGGTCGTGCGGGACGATCCGCGGGGTGAGCGAGTCCAGCGCCGGGCGCTGGAGGCCGTCGGCGGCGGCGACCAGCGCGGCCACCAGGTAGACGGGCCAGAGCAGCGGGGTCGGCAGCAGCGCGTTGAGCAGCAGCAGACCGGTGAGCAGGGCGAGCCCGGCCTCGGAGAACAGCACCAGCCGGCGGCGGTCCAGCGCGTCGGCGAGGGCGCCGCCCCAGAGCCCGAAGACGATCAGCGGCACCAGTTCGAAGGCGCCGACCAGACCCACCGCGAAGGACGAGCCGGTGAGCTCCTTGATCTGCATCGGCACCGCGACATACGTCAGATAGCTGCCGAGGCTGGTGACGCACCCGGAGAGCCAGAGCAGCCGGAAGTCCGGTGAGGAGTGCCAGGGGGCCAGGTCGGGGCGGAGGGAACGCAGGAGCGTCCGCAGCCGTCCGTGCGGGGGTGGTTCGGCGTCGTTCACGAACGGACATCCTCGGCCGCCCGTGCCCGCCGCCGCAACGGGTTTTTCCCGCCGGGAGCGGTCGTCGGCGGGCCGGTGCGGTGCCGGTGCCGGGGGCCGTCGGCGGGCCGGGCCCGCGGTTCACCAGCGGCTGATCGCGGGCCCGGCGGTGAGCCGCCCGGCGAGGTCGGCCAGCCGGCCGAGGGCGGAGCGGCGGGCCGCCGGCCGCCCGGCGGCGGCGCTGACCAGGTGCTGGGCGAGGTCGAACGGCTCCTCCTCGGCCGTTCCGACCGCCAGCCGCTCGTGCGCGAGGCCCGCCAGCTCACCGGCGGCGGCGGGACCGGCGCCCTCCAGCGCGAGCACCGTCGCGCCCTGGCGGCGGGCGTCCTGCACCCGCTCCAGCAGCGGTTCGCCGGCCGTCGCCGGGGCCACCACCAGCACCGTGGCGCCGCGCCCGGCCCCGGTGAGCCGCCCCAGGTCCTGCGCCAGATGGGCCGGGGCCCGGGCCGGCACCCGGTGGCGCAGCAGGGTCGGCGCCAGCCGGGGGACGTCCGACCAGGCGGCCTCGTCCCGCAGATGGGCGGCCAGGTGCCAGGGCTCGTACGCCTCGGTGCCGACCAGCAGAAGTTCGCCCGCACCGCGCCGGGAGACCGCGTGCCGCAGCGAGCCGGCGAAGCCGCCGACCGCCTCCAGCCAGCCCGTTCCCGCCAGGCGCTCCCCGAGTGCCGAAACTCTCACCGCGTCCATGCGGCCCAGAATGCCGCGCGGGACCGGGTGTTTGACAGGATCGGCCCATGACTTCCCTCGATTCAGCGACAAACCCGGCCCATGAGCTGCCGGATGTCTCGCAGCTGGTGGTCGGTGTCCTCGGCGGCACCGGCGACCAGGGGCGGGGGCTGGCCCACCGGCTCGCCAAGGCCGGCCAGCAGGTGATCATCGGCTCCCGGCACGCGGCCCGCGCGGAGGCCTCGGCCGCCGAACTCGGCCTCGGCGTCCGCGGCGCCGACAACGCGGCCACCGCGCGCGACAGCGACATCGTGATCGTCGCGGTGCCGTGGGACGGTCACGCCGCCACCCTCTCCGCCCTGCGCGAGGAGCTGGCCGGCAAGATCGTGGTGGACTGCGTCAACCCGCTCGGCTTCGACAAGCAGGGCGCGTACGCGCTGGTGCCGGAGGAGGGCAGCGCCGCCCAGCAGGCCGCCGCCCTGCTGCCGGACTCCCGGGTCACCGCCGCCTTCCACCACCTCTCGGCGGTGCTGCTCCAGGACGAGTCGGTGGAGCGGATCGACACCGATGTGATGGTGCTCGGCGACGAGCGCGCCGCCACCGACGTCGTACAGGCGCTGGCCGGCCGGATCCCGGGGATGCGCGGCATCTTCGCGGGCCGGCTGCGCAACGCCCACCAGGTGGAGTCGCTGGTGGCGAACCTGATCTCGGTCAACCGCCGTTACAAGGCGCACGCGGGCCTGCGGATCACCGACGTGTGACACCCCCGGCGCCGGCCTCACCCCTGGACCGCGTCCGGAGGTGAGGTCGGCGACAATGGGGACCGACCGTTTCCGGCCCTAGGAGCCCTTCGCCATGCCCCGCACGTCCCGCTACGCCCTGATCGTCGTCGTTCTCGCGGTCGCCGCCGCCGTGGTCTCCCTGGTGCAGGGCTTCTGGCTGGGCCTGATCTGGATCCCGCTGGCGGGCGTGGCCAGCAACGTCCTGTGGCTGAACCTGCGCCGGGCGAAGCTGGCGAAGGCCGCGGCCGAGCGCGCCTGAGGCCCCGCGCCCAGGCCCCGGCGCGCTGGTTCCTACCGAAACGCGCTAGTTCTTCCAGAAGGTGAACAGCTCCCGGCCGAACACCGCGTACGCCCGGTCGACGCCGAACACGTCCATCAGACCGTAGACGGCGTCGAAGAAGAAACGGTTCACCTCCGGCTGCCACAGCAGGGCGAACACGGCCAGCATCCCGTACGGCGCGAACGGCTCGACCGCGCGCCTGGTCCCGTAGGAGAGCCAGGGCTCGATGATCCCGTAGCCGTCGAGACCGGGCACCGGCAGCAGGTTCAGCAGGGCCGCGCTCAGCTGCAGCATGCCGAGGAAGCCCAGCGCCAGGGCGAGCGGCGAGACGGCCAGCTCCTGGCCGTGCCAGACGGCGTGCACCTTCGGGTCGTCCAGCCAGCCCGCGCCGACCGGGACCAGCAGCAGGGCCGCGCAGACCACGTTGACCAGCGGGCCGGCCGCCGAGATCAGGCTGTGCTTGAGCCGCCCGCTGATCCGGTGCCGCTCGATCCAGACCGAACCACCGGGCAGGCCGATGCCGCCGAGGATCACGAAGACGATCGGCAGGACGAAGCTGAGCAGCACGTTCGCGTACTTGAGCGGGTTGAGCGTCAGATAGCCCTTGGCGCCGACGGTGAGGTCGCCGCCGTGCATCGCGGTGCGCGCGTGCGCGTACTCGTGCAGGCAGAGCGAGACCATCCAGCCCGCCACCACGAACAGGAAGACGCCGAACGAGGCGTTCCCGTAACCCGCGTAGACGGCCCAGCCGGACGTGCCCAGGATCGCGAGGAGCGCCCAGAACACCGGACTGATCCGGCGCTCCTCGCTGCGTGAGCGCTGCGTTGCGGCGAAGGTCATGGTGTGGGTGCTCCGGGAGTGTCGGGGGTGCGGGCAGAGGACCGATCATGCCGGGCGGGCCCGTCGCCGGACAAGCCGTCCCAGGTGAACGTACGGCAGCCCGGTCCCGGTTCCGGACGGGGACAAATGTGCGTGCGCACCGGCGGGCATCGACCAGAATGGGCGGGTGCACTACGGCATCCTCGGAACCACCACGGCCCACCATGACGACGGCACGCCCGTCCCGCTCGGCGGAGCCCGGCTGCGGGCGCTGCTCACCGCGCTGGCCCTGCGGCAGGGGCGGCCGGTCCCGGCCGACCTGCTGGTGGACGAGGTGTGGGACGCCGAACCGCCGCAGGACTCCTCCGCCGCGCTGCAGACCCTGGTCGGCCGGCTGCGGCGGACCATCGGCCGCGCCGAGGTCGGCTCCGGCCCGGCCGGCTACTGGCTCACCGACCCGCGGACCGACCTGGCCGAGTTCCAGCGGCTCTCCACCGAGGGCCGCCGGGCCCTGGAGAACGGCGACCACCCGCTGGCCGCCGAGCGGCTGCGGGCCGCCCTGGCGCTCTGGCGCGGCCCCGCCCTGGCCGACCTGCCCGACCGCGGCGGCCCCGCCACCCGGCTGGAGGCGCAGCGCGACGAGGCCTGCCGGCACCGCATCACCGCCGACCTCGGCCTCGGCCGGGCCGCCGACCTCACCGCGGAGCTGGCCGAGCTGTGCGAGCGGCAGCCGCTGGACGAGTCGCTGCAGTACCTGATGGTCCGGGCGCTGCACGAGAGCGGCCGCACCGCCGAGGCGCTGCGCCACTACGAACGGACCAGGCGCGCCCTGGCGGACGAGCTCGGTGCCGACCCGGGCCGCCGGCTCCAGCTGCTCCACGCCGAGCTGCTGGCCCCGGCGGACCGGCCCGAGCAGCCCGCGGCCCCCGTGCGGCCCGGGCCGCCGCCGGAGGCGCCCCCGGCCCGCAGCGCGGGCAATCTGCGCGGCCGGCTCACCAGCTTCGTCGGCCGGGAGAGCGATCTCGCCGCCCTGCGCGCCACCCTGACGGGCAGTCGGCTGGTCACCCTGACCGGTCCCGGCGGCTCCGGCAAGACCAGGCTCTCGGTCGAGGCCGGCCGCGCCGAACAGGCCGCCGGGTCCTGGCCGGACGGCGTCTGGCTGGCCGAGCTCGCCCCGCTGGAGAGCCCGGCCGCCGTCCCGGCCGCGGTGGTCTCCGCGCTCGGCCTGCGCGAGACCCTCCTGCACACCGGCGGCATGGTCGCCGAGGTGATCGAGCCCCGTACCGACGACCCGGTCCGCCGGCTGGTCGAGCACTGCGGCCGCCGCCGGATGCTGCTCGTCCTGGACAACTGCGAGCACCTGGTCCAGGCCGCCGCCGACCTGGCCGACCGGCTGCTCGCCGAGTGCCCCGGCCTGACCGTGCTCGCCACCAGCCGCGAGCCGCTCGGTGTCCCCGGTGAGACCGTCCTGCCGGTCGAGCCGCTGCCCGACCCGGTGGCCCTGCGCCTGCTCGCCGAGCGCGCCGCCGCCGCCCGCCCGGGCTTCGACCCGCGGCGCGAACCGGAGGCCTGCGCCGAGATCTGCCACCGGCTGGACGGCCTGCCGCTGGCCATCGAACTGGCCGCCGCCCGGCTGCGGGTGATGACGGCCCGCCAGATCGCCGACCGCCTGGACGGCCGGTTCGCCCTGCTCACCGCCGGCAGCCGCACCCTGCTGCCGCGCCAGCAGACCCTGCGCGCGGTGGTCGACTGGAGCTGGGACCTGCTCGGCAAGCGCGAACGGGCGGTCCTGCGCCGGCTGTCGGTGTTCGCCGGCGGCTGGACGCTGGAGGACGCCGAGGCGATCTGCGCCGACGACGCCGACGTCCCCCGCGAGGAGGTCGCCGACCTGCTGCTCTCGCTGGTCGACAAGTCCCTGCTGGTCGCCGACCTCGGCGGGGGCGGACCGCCGCGCTACCGGATGCTGGAGACCATCCACGAGTACGCCGTCGAGCGGCTGGCCGGGGCGGCCGAGCGGGACGAGACCGAACGCCGCCACGTCGCGCACTTCCGCGCGCTGGTGTGCGCCGCCGAGGAGCGCATCCACGGGCCGGAGCAGCTGGACTGGCTGGCGGTGCTGGAGCGCGAGCAGGACAACATCCGGGCCGCGCTGCGCCGCGCGGTGGACCGCGGCGACGAGCAGGAGGGCCTGGCCCTCGCGCTCGGCATGAGCTGGTACTGGTCGCTGCGCGGCTTCAGCCTGGAGGCCCGGGGCTGGTACGACGCGGTGGCGGCGCTCGGCCCGGACCCGTTCGCCCCGGACGCCCCGCCGCCGGTGCCGCTGGACCGGCACGTGCTGGCGTACGGCCTGCCGATGCCCGAGGGGGTCGCGGCGGAGACCCGCCGGATGGTCGCGATGTACCGGCTGGTCGGCCTGTTCGAGGGGAACCTGGAGGTCCTGGGGGACCAGGAGGCGATAGCCATCTCGCAGCGCATGATCGACGTGTACACCCCGGAGCTGCCGCAGGGGTACCGGTTCCCCGGGCTGATGCGGGTGTTCGGGGCCTTCCTGGTCGGCCGGCTGGATCTGATGAAGGAGCTCCTGGAGGACGCGGTGGAGGGCTGCCGGGTCCACGGCGGGCCCGGTGACCTGGCGTTCATCCTGCAGGTCCGGGCCAAGGTGATGAACGACTGGCCGGGCGGCCTCGAACAGAGCGTCCGGGACGGCGAGGAGTCGCTGGAGCTGTACCGCCGGAGCAGCGACCTCTGGGGGATGTCCCAGGCCTACGCGGCCCGGGGCGAGTCGATGGCCAACCAGGGCCGGTCGCGGGAGGCCGCCGACGCGTACCGGCGGGCGATCGAGCTGGCCGAGGAGCTGGGCGCCCCGCAGGAGGTGCCGATGCTGCGGGTGCATCTGGGCAGTGCGCTGCTGGAGGAGAGCCTCGACGAGGGCGAACGGGTCATCCGGGCGGCCCTCGCCTCCATCGACGGGCCCGGGCCCAACCAGGCCGCCAACGGCGCGCTCCTCTTCGGCCGTCTGATGCTCTGTGGGATCCATGCCCAGCGCGGCGAGTACGAGCAGGCGCTGGCCGAACTGGAGCTGCTGGACCAGGGCCGGGTCGGCGCGTTCGCCCCCGGCCTGGTCGGCGGGCTGCTGACGACCACCCGGGGCTGGATCCTGGCCCGGGCCGGCGATCCCGAGCAGGGGCTCGAACTGCTCCGGCGAGGGCGGTCGTTGCTGAGCTCGATGCACACCGCCAGCGGCTTCGGCGAGCACATGACGGTCATGGTGGCGCCCGCGGCCGTCGGCGTGCTGCAGGCCTTCGCCGAGCGCGACGGCGATCCGGAACCGGCCCGCCGGGCCGCGGTACTGCTGGGTGCGCACGCCGGGCTGAACGGTCCGAAGGGCAGCTACCTGGACCGCCGGGAGCGGGAGCGCGCCGAGGAAGGGCTGCGCGCCCTGCTCGGGGACGAGGGTTACGAGGCGGCGCTCGCCGAGGGCCACGGCCTCACCCCGGTGCAGACCGCCGAGCTGCTGGACCGGCTGGTCGTCCCGCCCACGGGCTGACCGGCCGTCCGCTCCCGGCCGCCCCGGGAACGGGCCGGGAAAGGACCGGCCGGCCGGCCTCGGGGCCCGTCCCCCCGAAGCCGGCCGACCGGTGGATCGACGGCCCGCGGTCACGTCCGCTTGCGGAACCGGGCCACCGCGAGCGGTGCGAAGACCGCGGTGATGCCGGCCGACCAGACCAGCACGATCAGCACCGGATGGGCCACCGCGCCCTGGCCGTTGAGCAGGCCGCGGCAGGCGTCGGCGAGCGCGGAGAGCGGGTTGTACCGGGTGAAGGCCTGCAGCCAGCCCGGCATGGTGTCGACCGGGGCGAAGATCGAGCTGCCGAACTGCATCGGCATCAGGACCAGCATCGAGACGCCCTGGACGGCCTGGGCGCTGCGCAGCGCCATGCCCAGCAGCATCGAGATCCAGACGACCGACATCCCGAAGAGCAGCGACAGGCCGATCGCGGCCAGCAGCTCCAGCGGGCCGGTCTTCACCTCGAAGCCGATGCAGAGCGAGAAGACGATCATGATGGTGAAGGAGAGCAGGGCCCGGCAGGTCTCCGCCGCGATCTTGGAGAGCAGGACGGAGGCCCGGCCGATCGGCAGGGTGCGGAAGCGGTCCATCACCCCGGTCTGGAAGTCGCTGTTCAGCCCGGTGCCGACGGCCATCGCCAGGGTGATGCCGGTCTGCCCGAGCAGGCCCGGGATCATGTACTGCTTGTAGGCGTCCTGGTTGCCGGAGACGGCTCCGCCGAACACGTAGACGAACAGCACGGTGAAGATGATCGGCATCAGCACCGCGTCGAACATCGACTCCGGGTCGGCCTTGATCCGCATCAGGTTGCGGCGGGTCAGCGCGCCGATGTGCCGGAAGGTGCCGGCCAGACCGATCCGGCTGTCCTCCGCCCGGGCGGGGGCGAGTGTGGCGGTGCTCATGCGACGGGCTCCTTGACGAGGCGGGGGGCGGTGTCCGCGGCGGCCGCGGGCTTGCCGGTGATGGTGAGGAAGACCTCGTCGAGGCTGGGCACCTTGGTGTCGATGCCGGCGATGGCGAAGCCCCGGGTGCCGAGCACCCCGACCACGGCGGTGAGCTGCTTCTCCCCGGTGATCGGCACCGAGAGCAGGCCGGTGTCGGCGGAGAAGGTGGCGGTGACCCCGGTGTCGTGCAGGCAGCGGGCCATCTCGGGCAGCTCGGCCGGGTGGGCCGGGCGGACCTGGAGGGTCTGGCCGCCGACCCTGGCCTTGAGTTCGGCGACGCCGCCGGCGGCGATCACCCGGCCCTTGTCGATCACGGTCAGCTCGTCGGCGAGCTGCTCGGCCTCCTCCATGTACTGGGTGGTGAGCAGCACGGTGGTGCCCTCGGCGACCATCCGCTGCACCTCGTCCCAGACCTCGTTGCGGGTCCGCGGGTCCAGGCCGGTGGTGGGTTCGTCCAGGTAGAGCACCCGGGGGCTGCCGATCATGCTGGCGGCCAGGTCGAGGCGGCGGCGCATGCCGCCGGAGTAGGTCTTGGCGACGCGCTTGGCGGCGTCGGTGAGCGAGAAGCGCTCCAGCAGCTCGGTGGCGCGGGCCTTGGCGTCCCGGCGGGAGAGGTCCAGCAGCCGGCCGATCAGGTAGAGGTTCTCGTAGCCGGAGAGCAGTTCGTCGACGGAGGCGTACTGGCCGGTCAGCCCGATGGTGCGGCGCAGCTGCTTCGGCTGGCGCAGCACGTCGTAGCCGCCGACGACGGCGGTGCCGGCGTCCGGCTTGATCAGGGTCGACAGGACGCGGACCAGGGTCGTCTTGCCGGCCCCGTTCGGGCCGAGCACACCGAGCACGGTGCCTTCGCGGACGGTGAGGTCGACACCGTCGAGCGCCTTGGTGGCGCCGTAGTGCTTGACGATGCCGTGGACCTCGACGGCGTTGCCTGCGGCGGGCCCCCGGTCGTTCGGGGCGGTGGCGATGCGTGTCATGCCTTCAGGCTGTCCGGTCCCGCTGTCAGCGGTCTGTCGCCGCCCGGTCGGACCGGTCGGCCCGCTGTCGGTTCGCTGTCGGCTCGCTGTCACGGCGCCGTCGGCGGGTGCCGGGAGACGACAGGAGCCCCGCTCCACGGGGAGCGGGGCTCTGCTGTCGGCGGCGTCCGCCGGCCGGTCAGTGGAAGGTGTGCTCCGGCGCCGGGAAGGTGCCGGCCGTCACCTCGGCGGCGAACTCGCGGGCGGCGTCGCCGAGTACGGCCCGCAGGTTGGCGTACTGCTTGACGAACTTGGGCACCCGGCCCGCCGTCATGCCGGCCATGTCGGTCCAGACCAGGACCTGGGCGTCGGTGTCCACGCCCGCGCCGATCCCGACGGTCGGGATCGCCAGCTGCTCGGTGACCTGGGCGGCCAGTTCGGCGGGCACGGCCTCCAGCACGACGGAGAAGGCGCCGGACTGCTGGACGGCCTTGGCGTCGCGCAGCAGCTGGTGGGCCGCCTCGTCGCCGCGGCCCTGGACGGGGTAGCCGCCGAAGGCGTGCACGGACTGCGGGGTGAGACCGATGTGCGCCATCACCGGGATGCCGGCCTCGACCAGCAGCTCGATCGAGCGGGCGCTGCGCTCGCCGCCCTCCAGCTTGACGGCGCCGACCCCGGCCTCCTTCATCAGCCGGGCCGCGTTGTGCATGGCCTGGGCCGGGGACTCCTGGTACGAGCCGAACGGCAGATCGGCGACGATCATGGCGCGCTTGGTGCCGCGGACGACGGCGGCGGCGAGCATCACCATCTGATCCATGGTCACCGGCACGGTGGTCTCGTAGCCGAGGTGGCAGTTGCCGGCCGAGTCGCCGACCAGCAGGACGGGGATCCCGGCCTCGTCGAAGACGCCGGCCGTCAGGGCGTCGTAGGCGGTGAGCATCGACCACCGCTCGCCGCGCTGCTTGGCCGCGGCGAGATCGCGGACGGTGACGCGGCGGTTGGTGACCCCGCCGTAGAGGGTGGTGGTCGACGCCTGGTTCTGGGCAGGCGAAGGCGAAGAAGCGTTCATCGAACGGGCTCCTGAAGGTTTGTCGTCTCGTGGCGCCGTGCGGCGTCCCCGGATCACCTCCATGCTTGCACGCCTCGGCGCGGGCGCAAAGAGGCGTGCGCGCCGTTCGGTGCGATCTGCCGCACACCGGTCTTTGCCCGGTCTTTACGAAACGGAGTCGTCTCGTATCGAAAGTCGCGCTACTCTGGTCCGGGGGTTACGAGACGTATGCGACTCGGAAATGCCCGCCAGTGTCACGCCACCACGGACGGGAACACCAATGACCACCGCAGCCGCGCCACCCCGCGTGCCGGAAGCAATCCACCGTCGGCGCTGGGCCATCCTGGGCACCCTGGTGCTCGCCCTGCTCGTCGTCGTGCTCGACAACTCGATCCTCAACGTCGCGATGAAGACCATCGCGTCCCCGGCGCCCACCGGTCTCGGCGCCAGCCAGAGCGACCTGGAATGGTCGATCAACTCGTACACCCTGGTCTTCGCCGGGCTGCTGTTCACCTCGGGCCTGCTCGGCGACCGCTTCGGCCGCAAGCGCGCGCTGCTGGCCGGCATGGTGGTCTTCGGCGTCGCCTCGCTGCTGTCCGCGCTGGCCGCCTCGCCGGGTGAACTCATCGGCTACCGCGCCCTGATGGGCGTCGGCGGCGCGCTGGCGATGCCCGCCACGCTCGCCATCATCATGAACGTCTTCGACCGTTCCGAGCAGCCCAAGGCGATCGGCATCTGGGCCGGCGCGGTCGGCCTGGCCATCGCGATCGGCCCGATCACCGGCGGCCTGCTGATCGAGCACTTCTGGTGGGGCTCGGTCTTCCTGATCAACGTCCCGATCGTGATCGTCGCCCTGGTCGCGATGGTGCTGCTGGTCCCCGAGTCCAAGGACCCGAAGCCGGGCCGGCTCGACCCGGTCGGGGTGCTGCTCTCGATCATCGGCCTGGTCTCGCTGATCTACGGCATCATCAAGGGCGGCGAGCTGGCCGACTTCACCGCCGTCGGCGCCTGGGTGCCGATGCTGGTCGGCGTGGTGGCCCTGGCCGCCTTCGTCTGGTTCGAGAAGCACACCGCGCACCCCGCGCTGGACGTCACCTGGTTCCGCAACAAGGTGTTCAGCGCCTCCGTGGTCGTGGTCGGTGTGGTCTTCTTCGCGCTGATGGGCGTCTCCTTCTTCGGCGTCTTCTACATACAGAGCGTGCGCGGCTACAGCGCGCTCCAGGCCGGTCTGCTGATGCTGCCGCTGGCCGCCGCGCAGCTGCTGTTCGCCCCCCGGGCCCGGCTGGTGGTCGACCGCATCGGCATCCGCGCCACCTGCGCCGGCGGCATGGTGCTGATCGCCCTCGGCTTCCTCGGCTACCTGCTGCTGGATGTCACCACGCCGATCTGGGTCCTGATCGTGCTCGGCCTGCTGATGGGTTCGGGCATGGCGCACGTCATGCCGCCGGTCACCGTCGCGATCATGGCCTCGCTGCCGCGCGAGAAGGCCGGCGCCGGCTCGGCGATCAACAACACCTTCCGCCAGGTCGGCGGCTCGCTCGGGGTCGCCGTGCTCGGCGCGGTGCTCTCCACCGTCTACCGCGACGGCATGGCCGACAAGCTGGACCACCTGCCGACCGAGGCCCTGCGGGAGAAGGCCGGCGAGTCCCTGGAGGCCACCCGGGCCATCGCCGGGAAGCTCGGGCCGCAGGGCGCCGAGCTGATCGGTCCGGCCAACGACTCCTTCATCAACGCCATGCACGTGGTGGCCGGAATATCCGCCGGCGTCACCGCCGTCGGCGCCCTGCTGGCCTGGTTCCTGCTCCCTGGCCGGATCACCGGCGGCCCCGGCGGGGCCCCGGCCGCCGCCGAGCAGACGGCGGGCGGCTCCGGGCCGGCCCGGGAGACGGAGGCGGCGGGCGCCTGACCTGCGGTCGCTGGGCGAGAATGGGGCCCTGTCACTCCGGGTACGTCTGGGGCGGCAGGGCCACCGTCGGTGCCACGCGGCTACCGCCGGGCCCCGTCCACGGACGACAATCGGAAACGGAACGGCTCCGCGCGTCCGCGAACGCCCGGAACACGCAGAGAGAAGAGCGGGGATGAAGACGGACACCACGGCCGAGACGCCCTGTGCCGCCCCGCGCCGGGGCCGCCCGCGCAGTGAGGCGGCCGAGCAGGCGATCTTCACCGCGGTCGAGGAGCTGATGGCGGGCGGCACCACGCTGTCCGAGCTGACCATCGAGGGCATCGCCACCGCCGCCGGAGTCGGCAAGGCCACCATCTACCGGCGCTGGCCCAACAAGGAGGCCCTGCTGGTCGACATGGTCAGCCGGCTGGAGGCCCCGGTGCCCGATTCGACCGGCGACTCCGTCCGGGACGACCTGATCGCGATGATCGAGTACATGCGGATCCGCGGTCTGGCCAAGCGCTCCCGCTGGGTGCTCAAGGCCGCCCTCGGCCAGATGCACAGCTGGCCCGAGCTGCACGCCGCCTACCGCGCCCGGGTGATCACGCCGCGCCGGCAGATGGCGCAGAAGGTGATCCGGCGCGGCATCGCCGAGGGGGCGCTCCGCTCCGACCTCGACGAGGAACTGCTCGGCGACCTGCTGCTGGGCCCGATCCTCGCCCGCAGCGTGCTCTGGGACGACTCCGACCTGGACGATCCAGGGCTGGCCGCCCGGATGATCGACGCCCTGCTCAGCGGGCTCGCCCCGCAGCCCGGGAGCCGTTAGGGCTCGTCCGCGGCCGTCGGGCGTGGCATGACTCACCAAACGGACCGCGCCGGAACCCGTCCGGCGGGCCCCGCGTCTGTCCCGACATAGGCTGAGCCGGGAATCCGATCAAACCGGCACCAGTCCGGCAGTCGTCCGCTCCTCGCGCGGATCCGGCGTCGGACCGGCAGACGGCACGAACGACGGGAGCCACGGAATGGCGCAGGCGGACAGGGCGGACCGGCCTACGGCACCGGTGGCGGAGAACGGCGGGAGCGGCCCGGCCATCGCCGGGGGCCCCGGCATCAACGGGGTCGGCATCAACGGGTTCGGTGGCACCGGTGGCGGCACCGGCGGCTTCCTCGGGCTCCGGCACTGGGGCCGGGACGGCCGGGGGAGCACCACCTGGCGGCGCGGCCTGGTCATCGCCCTCCTCGCCGGGCTCGCCGCCGCCCTGCTGGCCTTCCACTCCGAGGTGCCCAACAGCGTCGGCAACCTCGGCAGTCTGCTGGAGACCTTCCTGCCCTGGCTGGGCCTGGCCGTCCCGGTGCTGCTGGTGCCCGCTCTGCTGCGGCGCTCCGCCACCGCCCTGCTCGCGCTGCTGCTGCCCGCGCTGATCTGGTTCAACCTGTTCGGCGGGCTGCTCAGCGACCGGAGCGGCGGCACCGGCGACTGGACGGTGGTCAGCCACAACGTGGCCGCCGCCAACACCGACCCGCAGGGCACCGTGAAGCTGCTCAACGACTCGGGCGCCCAGATCGTCGCCCTCCAGGAGCTCGCCGGAAAGCCGCTGCGCACCTACGAGAGCGGGCTGGCCGGCACCTACCCGTACCACGTGGTGGAGGGCACGGTCGGCCTCTGGTCGAAGTACCCGATCGGCGACGTGTCCGTGGTGGACATCAGGATGGGCTGGACCAGGGCCTTCCGCGCCCAGGTCACCACCCCGCAGGGCCCGGTCGCGGTGTACGTCGCGCACCTGCCGTCGGTCCGGCTCAAGGCCGAGGGCGGCTTCACCGTCGACCAGCGGGACGTCAGCGCGCAGGCGCTCGGCGACGCGATCCAGGCCGAGCCGCTGAAGAAGGTGCTGCTGCTCGGCGACCTCAACGGCACCATGAACGACCGCAGCCTGGCGCCGGTCACCTCGCAGATGCGCTCGGCCCAGGGCGCCGCCGGGGACGGCTTCGGCTTCAGCTGGCCGGCCGGCTTCCCGATGGCCAGGATCGACCAGATCATGAGCAAGGGCGGCCTGCGGCCCACCGACTCCCGCACCCTGGGCCGGGACGGCAGCGACCACCTCGCGGTGGCCGCCACCTACCGGTACTAGGGCCTGTGTGATGTCGTGATCAATATTGCGGTTCCGTGCCCACCCGAAGGCGGAATCCGGTAGGACGCTGTGTGTGACGCGTAGGCAACTC
>NZ_JBIUYD010000012.1:0-102294 GCF_044744345.1 Kitasatospora sp. NPDC087315
GACTTGCCGGAGCCGGAGGGGCCCATGATGGCGGTGAACTCGCCCTGCGGGAAGGTGACGCTGACGTTGTCGAGGGCGACGACGCGGGTCTCCCCCTCCCCGTAGACCTTGTTCAGACCGGTGGCGCGGGCGGCCGCCCGGCCGGTACGGACGGCGGTTGCGGGCATCGTCACGGGGGGACTCCTGGGGACGGGAACGGATGATCTTCTTCCGTTCAATCCTCCCAATCGGTTCGGGCGCGATGTGTCGGTCGCGGGGACGGTGACCCCCCGCCGTCCCGGCGGGTCGGCGGGGGTCCTTCTCATCCTCAGGTATGACATCCGCCCCTGAGAGGGGTCGCGGCGTCCGCCCCGGCCGCTACTCGACCGCGACGCCCCAGTGCACCGCCAGCCCGGCCAGGCCGCCGGTCACCGCGGTGCCGGACGGCGTGAACTGCCAGGACCCGCCGGTCCGCCGGAACGAGCCCAGCAGCATCGCGCTGTCCGGCATTCCGCCGGTGGCGGCCGTCCAGCTCTCCGGCCCGGCGGCGCCCGGCCCGTACGCCGCCGTCAGGGCGAGGCCGTGCACATAGCCGAGCGGCACCGCGGGCGGCTCCTCCTCCTCGGTGGAGGCGGCGAGCACCACCTCGTCCACCCCCGGCGCCAGCCGGCCCAGCTCCAGGGTGACGCGGGCGGCCCGGGCCGGCTCGCCGGGCACCGACCGGGTGGGGTGCAGCCGGACGGCACCGTCCGGATCCTGCGGGTTGTTGAAGAAGACGAAGTGCTCGTCGCTGACCACCCGTCCGGAGGCGCAGAGGAACGCCGAGACGTCCAGCTCCACCGCGTCCCCGCCGGCGGTGCGGCTGCGCCAGGTCAGCTCCACGCTGGTCCGGTGGTCCGCCGCCGCGCCGTCGGCCGGCTCGGCGGGGGCCGCTGCCCCGGCCGCGGCCGGCCCGCCGCCGTTGGTGCGGTCCCCGCCCAGCCGGCCGCGCAGCCCCTGCTCGGCCAGCAGCTCGACCAGCTCCGGCCCGCTCACCAGCGTCAGCGGCTTGTTGCGGATGTAGTCGTACGAGCCCGGCCCGAATCCGGCCGTGGTCACCAGGATGCCCTTGATCGCACCGTGGTGGCGCACGGTGGAATCGAGGTCCCGGACGGCGGTGGGGGAGACCGTCGACCGGTAGCGCTTGGCCTGGATGACGATCCGTCCGCCGGTCACCGGGTCGAGGTCCTCGGCGACCACGTCCACCCCGGCGTCCCCGCTGCGGGCCGTGGTCATCACCCGGAAGCCGCGCAGCCGGAACAGTTCGGCGATCAGCTCCTCGAACTCGATCGGGTCCATCTCGAAGAGGTCCGGCTCGTCCTCGCCGCCCTGCCCGGCCAGACTGCCGCCGACCGTCTCCGGCAGGCGGTCCGGCCGCACCTCGTCCAGCCGCTCCGGGCGCGCCGACAGGGTGCCGCCGAGCCCCTGGAAGCACTCCACGGCCGCCACCCGGTCCAGCGCCAGCGCCGCGAACTCCGCCCGGGAGACCGTCACCGTCGACAGGAACCGCTCCGCCTCCCGGCCGGTGGCCGGGTCGATGCCCCGGACGAAGCCGTTCAGCACCACCGAGTCCAGCAGCCCGTCCCGGTCCGCCCGGAACAGCTCCGCGACCACCCGCAGCGCGCTCTGTGCCAGCACCTCCCGGTACAGCGCCTTGCGCTCGGTGGCCGGCCGGGCCACCTCCGCCTCCCGGTCGTCCGTCTTGACGTAGCGCACCCGCGAACTCGCCGGGACGATGTCCGGGCCCGGCAGCTCCCAGTTCACCACCAGCTGGCGGGTCGACACCTCCCAGGCCGCCACGAGACGGTGCGGGAACCCCTCCGGCCAGGCCGCCGAGGCGTACAGCCCGGCGGTGAAGTACTCCTGCACGGCCTCCGCCTCGCCGGAGCGCAGCCGCCGCAGCAGCTCCTCCGTCCGGGCGGCGCGGTCCTCGTCCTGCCGGCGGTGCTGGGCGACCCAGTCCAGGTACTGCTGGTGGTAGTCGGCCAGCCTCCGCTGCCGGTCCGCCTCGGCCGCCTGCGCCGCGTACCAGTCCTGCTCGAACCGGGCCCGGGCCTGCGCCACGTACTGCTCGTACTGCCGCCAGACCCCGGGGTTGCGGGCCTGGACCTGGTCCGGCGGCGGCACCTGGTAGTGCGCCTGGTCCGGCATCGGCACCGGCTCGCCGAGCCGGCCCGGCTCGAACGGCGGCTGCGCCTGCGGCGCCAGCAGCGCCTGCGGGCTGAACGCGGGCTGCCGCAGACCGGCGGGCAGCAGCCCGCGCAACTCCTCGACCCGAGCGTCCAGTTCGGCCGTCCGCCGGGCTACCTCCGCCTCCCGCGTCTGCTGGTACGCCCGCAGCGCCTCACGCTCGCCCCGGGTCGCCGCCCGCTGGGCCTCGCGCGACTCGCGCTCGCGCCGCCGCTGCTCGGCCGTCTGGGCGCGCCACTGGGCCTCCTCCCGGCGCTGCTGCTGCCGCTGCGCCTCCGCCCAGACCGCCAGCACCCCGTTGTTCCGCCGCCCCGCCACCGTCCACCCCTTCGTTCCGCACCCGGCCCCGGCGCGCCGCCTCCCGGCCGCGCCACCACCGCGCCCGCCACAATAGAACGTGGACGGGCGAACCGCCCAAGCGCCCACGGCCTGCGGCGGCCTCCGCGGGCGGGGGCGCCGTCACCGACCTCCGTGGTCAGTGCACCTACCGCCCCGCGGACGGTACTTCCGCGTACCAGCGCCAGTCGGTGCGACGCGGGCGCCCGGGCGTCCCGGCCCGGCCGGTGGCCCAGAGCAGCGTCTGCCAGGGGTCGGCGCCCTGGCCGAGGGGGACGTCCGGGAAGAGCCGGGCCAGGGTGCGCCGGCAGGGGCCGGCCGGGGGCTGCCAGGGCAGACCGAGGCCCTGGGCGACGTCGTGCACGTGGACCAGCGTCTCCACCAGGCTCATCGCCGTGAACCCGGCCGGGTCCGAGACGCCCCACGGGTGGTACGCGCGGGTCCCGGGCGCGGCGGTGCGGGCCATCGCGACCATCAGCGCACCGCTCGCCTCCAGCACCTGGAGCAGTCCGGCCGGGCCCGCGTCGCGCTCGGCGTGGACGAAGCCGTTCGGCGCGCCGGGGGCGTGGCGCACCGTCAGGAACGGCACGTAGCGGTCGAGCGGCGGGGCCCCCGGCCCGAGCTGGGCCGCGTAGGAGAGCAGATCGTCGGCCAGGTGCTCGACGGTGGCCCAGCAGTCCCACGCCAGCGCTCCGGCGGGCCGGGACCAGTCGGCGCCCTCGGGAGCGCCGCGCAGCGCGGCCGTGGCGAGGCGCAGGGTGAGCGCCAGGTCGTCGGCGGTGACGGGCCCGGGGGCCTCCGGGGCGGTTTCTTCGATCATGGCGGGACGGTACCAACGGCCGGCCGGGCCGCCGAGCGGATTTCCGGGGCGCGTGAACGGCCTGCTCACCGGCCCCGACGGCGGGGCGTCGCCCCGGTGGCGCCCGCTGTCCCGGCGGCCGCCCGGCGGGACTGTCCGGGGCAGCGGGTAACCTCGCTGTTTCGTACGGGAGGACGAGCGTGAACCCACAGCAGCGGCCGGAGCGGCCCACCGGCTGGATCTCCACCGGCCTGCACTGGAAGGACGGCCGGCCGGTGCTCAGCGCCGTCAACGGCGGCCGGGTGCACGAACGCGCCGCCGCGCCCGGCACCGAGGTCGGCTGGCTGCTCACCGGGCCGCGCCGCTGCACCGGCGCGTGGATCGCCGGCATGCCCGAGCGCACCCCCTGCCCCCACCGGGCCACCATCGACCCGGACGGCGGCGCCGTCCAGTGCGCCGCCTGCCAGAGCGTCGACCGCGGCCTCGCCCTCGCCCGGGACCAGATCCTCGACGACGGCCGCACCTACCTGCTCTACCTCGCCTGGTTCGGCGACGGCCTGCTGAAGGTCGGTCTCACGGCCGAGCAGCGCGGCACCAGCCGGCTGCTCGAACAGGGCGCCCTGGCCTACACCTTCGCCGCCCGGGGCGGACTGCCCGCCGTCCGGCGTGCCGAACTGACCGTGGCCGCCGCGGGCCTGGCCCGGGAGCGCTTCACCAGCCGGGTCAAGCTCGACCACTGGTGGCGGCACGGCGACGCGGACGGGCGCCGGGCGATCCTGTCCGACGCCCGGGGCCGGGCCCACCGGCTGCTCCACGGCCACGCGGTGGAGCTCCTGCCCGCCCGCCCGGTCACCGACCACATCGACCTGTTCGGCCTGGCCGGAGGCGCCCCCGCCGCCTACCGGCAGGTCACCGGGCTCGCCTCCGGCGCCGTCGTCGCGGGCACGCTGCGGCCGCCCATCGGCCGTCACCTCTTCCTCGACCCGCCGGAGGCCCAGGAGATCCAGGGGACCCAGGGGCGCCCGGAGACCCCGGGGGGAGCGGCGGACGCCGCCGAGAGTACGCCGTTGCTGCTGGACACCCGGCTGCTCACCGGGTGGACCCTCACCCCGGTGACCGGGCGCCGGCCCGAGGGCCTGGCCCTGCGTGCCCGGGTGCGGCCGAGGGAGGAGGACGCCCAGGAGGCGCTCTTCTGACCCGCCCCGGCCCCCGCGCGGAGAGCCCCCACGCCGAGGGCGAGGGCCCCGCTCAGAGGGCCCCGCTCAGAGCAGCTTGCTGCGTACCCCGCCAGGGCCGGACCGCGCCCGGCGGGAAAGCGGCGGCCGCGAGGGCCGGACATCCGGCCGGGCGGGCTCGGCGCTCTCCGGGGGGCACACCGCGCGGGTGGCGACCGAGGCCCGCGCGGCGGCGAGCGCCAGCCGCGCCAGCAGCCGGTCCTCGCCGATCCCCGCCGCCCGCTTCGCCTCCTGGCAGCGCGAGCACCAGAGCGGGGACGCGGGCCCGTCCGGATACGTCATGCTCTCGGGCGGCAGGTAATGGCCGCCGCACTCGACGCACTCGAAGACCAGCCTCATCCGACGATCACCGTTCCGGATCCGTGGCACCGGCCGCACGGCGACCAGAAGGTGTGGATCTCCGGCACCATGTTCCTCTCCTCGTCCAGCCCGACCGTGGCCTCGGTCTTCTCGGTCCCTCCGGACCCGCCACACCCGGAACAGGACTGAACCTCGGGCATATGCAACCCTCCGTAGCGCGGGAACCACCGTAGCGCGAATTCCGGGTGTGCAGCACCGGCGCTGACGAAGCACCACTCCTGCGGGGCGCGTGCGACCGTCCGGCGTGCGCCCCCATATCTACTGCGCACTCCGTGCACGTCCCGCGCGCGCCCCGGTGCCCCGCGCGCCTCAGCGGGTCGGGACGCCGTCGGCCACCGTCCGGAAGCCGCAGTTGCCGCTGGTGGAGTCCGGGGTGTTGCCGGTCCGCGCGGCCACCCGGTAGCGGTTGCAGTACGAGTCGTGGCACAGGTAGGAGCCGCCGCGCAGCACCCGCCGCCCCCGCCCGTCCCGGTCCTCCCGCGGTCCGCGCGGGTCGTACCGGGGCGAACGGGTGTACCAGTCGGGGTCGAAGCGGTCGGCGCACCACTCCCAGACGTTCCCGGCCACGTCGTACAGACCGAAGTCGTTGGGCGGGTAGTCGCCCACCGGCGAGGTGGCGTACCAGCCGTCCTCGCCGCTGGGGAGATCCGGGAACCGGCCCTGCCAGATCCGGCAGCGGTGCGCGCCGTCCGGGCGCAGTTCGTCGCCCCACGGGTAGCGCAGCCCGGGGTGCGGGCCGCGGGCGGCGTACTCCCACTCGGCCTCGGTGGGCAGCCGGCGCCCGGCCCAGCGGCAGTACGCCAGCGCGTCGTGGTGGCTGATGTGCACCACCGGGTGGTCGGCCAGGTCGGCGGTGTCGCTGAGCGGGCCGTACGGGTGCCGCCAGTCGGCGCCGCGCACCTCGGTCCACCAGGGCGCGGCGGGGGAGCGGCCGAGGACGTCGGCCGGTTCGGCGACGACGAACAGGTGGAAGACGGCCGAGGAGCCGGCCCGTTCGGCGTCGGTGCGGTGGCCGGTGGCCTCGGCGAAGGCGGCGAACATCGCCGTGGTGACGGGCGTCGCGTCGATCGCGAACGGCGGCAGCTCCACGGTGTGCACCGGCGTCTCGCCGTCCGCCGGGTAGCCCTCGCCGAACGCGTCGCCCATCGCGAAGGCGCCGCCGGGCAGTTCGATCTGCCGGTGCCCGGGCCGCAGTGCGGCGGGTGACGGCGGGGGCTCCGGCGGCCGGACGGGGGTGGCCGGCCGGTCCGGCAGACAGCACGCCTTCCTCGGCGGGGGTTGACTCATGGCCTCAAGCTATAGCATTTTTCACCTAGGTGACTATTCATCTAGGTGGGCGGAGCCGTCCGTCCGCCGGACGACGGAAGAGAGCGACCCGCCCGTGAAGTTCGACCATGTCCTGCTGGGCCTGCTGGCCCTCCATCCGCGCAGCGGCTGGGACCTGCGCCACTGGCTGGCGAGCGAGGGCCGCTTCGTCCGCTCCAACGTCCACCAGAGCCAGATCTACCGGCTGCTCAACCGGATGAACGAGAAGGGCTGGGTCGAGTTCGAGGTCGACCCGCGCGACGGCCGCCCGGACGCCAAGGTCTACCGCCTCACCGAGGCCGGCCGGGCCGAGCTGCTGGCCGAGGCCCGCTCGCCCTACCGGCCGACCAGCCGGTTCCAGGACCCGGACTTCATGACCCGGTTCTTCTTCGCCGGGATGCTCGCCCCCGACGTCCTGCCCGGCCTGATCGACACCGAACTCGCCTACCGCCGCCACCAGGTCGCCACCTCGCGCGGCCGCGACCGCGGCATCGCCTTCCCCGAGGGCACCCCGGAGGCCGACGCCTACCGGATCCGCCTGATCCGCGAGCTCTCCCACCAGTACGGCACCTCCGCCGTCGACGCCTGGATCGACTGGCTGGAGCGCACCCGAAGGCTGCTCCAGGACGCCCAGGGCGCCGACGGCACCCCGCTGAACCCCGTCCGCACGTCCGCGGCCCCGCCGCCCACCGAAGGAGACGACACCCGGTGAAAGCCGTCATGGTCATGTTCGACAGCCTCAACCGGCGGTTCCTGCCGCCCTACGGCTGCGACTGGACCCTCGCCCCGAACTTCAGCCGGCTCGCCGAGCGCGCCGCCACCTTCGACAACTGCTACGGCGGCAGCATGCCCTGCATGCCCGCCCGCCGCGAGATGCACACCGGGCGCTACAACTTCCTGCACCGCTCCTGGGGCCCGCTGGAGCCCTTCGACGACTCCGTCCCCGACCTGCTCGGCCGCTCCGGCGTCTACACCCACCTGGTCACCGACCACCAGCACTACTGGGAGGACGGCGGCGCCACCTACCACAACCGCTACGACAGCTACGAGTTCTTCCGCGGCCAGGAGGGCGACAAGTGGAAGGGCCACGTCGCCGACCCGGACATCCCCGAGACGCTGTCCTGGCGCGACGGCCCGATGTGGCGCCAGGACTGGGTCAACCGCCAGTACCTGGCCGACCTCGCCGACCACCCCCAGACCCGCACCTTCGACGCCGGGCTGGAGTTCATCGCCACCAACCGCGACGCCGACCGCTGGTTCCTGCAGATCGAGTGCTTCGACCCGCACGAGCCGTTCTACTCCTACGAGCAGCACAAGAAGCACTACCCGCACGACTGGGACGGCCCGCACTTCGACTGGCCGGACTACAAGCGCGTCACCGAGACCCCCGAGGCGGTCGAGCACGCCCGCAACGAGTACGCCGCGCTGCTCACCATGTGCGACGACTCCCTCGGCCGGGTCCTCGACGCCTTCGACGAGCACGGTCTCTGGGACGACACCCTGCTGATCGTCTGCACCGACCACGGGCTGCTGCTCGGCGAGCGCGGCTGGTGGGGCAAGAACATCCAGCCCTGGTACGACGAGAACATCCACACCCCGCTGTTCATCTGGGACCCGCGCACCCGCGCCACCGGCCGCCGGGCCGCCCTCGTCCAGACCATCGACCTCGGCCCCACCCTGCTGGAGTTCTTCGGCGTCCACCGCACCCCCGACATGCAGGGCCGGCCGCTCGCCGACACCGTCGCCCACGACACCCCCGTCCGGCCGCACGGCCTGTTCGGCGTCTTCGGGGGCCACGTCAGCATCACCGACGGCCGCTACGTCTACATGCGGGCCTGCAAGGACCCGTCGAACCGGCCGCTCCACGAGCACACCCTGATGCCCACCCACATGCGCGGCCACTTCAGCCCGCAGGAGCTGGCCGCCGCCACCCTCGAACCGCCGCTGCCCTTCACCAAGGGCGTCCCCGTGCTCCGGTTGCCCGCCCAGTCCTTCGGCAACCCGTACGCCTTCGGCACCCTGCTGTTCGACCTCGACACCGACCCCGGGCAGGAGAACCCGCTGGTCGACGACGAACTCGAACTCCGGCTGGCGGCCCTGCTCACCCAGGCCCTGCGGGACAGCGACGCCCCGGCGGACCAGTTCGAACGCCTCGGGCTGCCCGCCGAGGGGCCGGTCACCGCGGAGCACCTGCTCGCCCGCGCCCAGCAGCCGCAGGCCCGCGCCGCCGCCGAACCCCTCCCCGACCCGGCCGAGTTCCCCGAGACCCCGCTCTCCGTCCACACCCCGCTGCGCGTCCTGCTCCAGGACGACCGGGCGCGCGCCGCCGTCCTCGACCAGCTGCCGATGCTCGCCGCCCCCGGCCTCCGGGCGATGCTCGGCGCGCTGAGCCCGCTGCGCCTGGCGGCCATGGGCCCCTCCGTCCGCCCCGCCCAGCTGCGCCTCCTCGCGGACGCCCTCGCCGTCCCGCCCGCCGACGGGAGCGCTGACGGGGCCGCTGACGGGACCGCCGACGGGGCCGCCCGGGGCTGAGCACGCCGAGGGCCCCCGCCACCCGGTGGCGAGGGCCCTCGGCCGGCCGGTCAGCCCGTCGCGCTGCGGAGGAACTCGCGGTTCATCGCCGCGATGCTGGGCAGCGGGATGCCCTTCGGGCAGGCGGTGGCGCACTCGCCGGTGTTGGTGCAGCCGCCGAAGCCCTCGGCGTCCATCGCGGCGACCATGGACCGCACCCGGGACTTCCGCTCGGGCGCGCCCTGCGGCAGGACGTTGAGGTGGACGACCTTGGCGGAGGTGAAGAGCATCGCCGAGCCGTTGGGGCAGGCGGCGACACAGGCGCCGCAGCCGATGCACTCGGCGTGCTCGAAGGCCGTGTCGGCGGCCGCCTTGGGCACGGGGGTGGCGTGGGCGTCGGGGGCGCTGCCGGTGGGGGCGGTGATGTAGCCGCCGGAGCCGATGATGCGGTCGAACGCCGAGCGGTCCACCACGAGGTCCCTGACCACCGGGAAGGCGGAGGCCCGCCACGGCTCGATGTCGATGGTGTCGCCGTCGGTGAAGTGCCGCATGTGGAGCTGGCAGGTGGTGGTCCGCTCGGGGCCGTGGGCCTGGCCGTTGATGACCATGCCGCAGGCGCCGCAGATGCCCTCGCGGCAGTCGTGGTCGAAGGCCACCGGGGTGTCGCCCCGGGTGATCAGCTCCTCGTTGAGGGTGTCGAGCATCTCCAGGAAGGACATGTCGGGACTGATCCCGCTGACCTGGTAGGTGGTCATCGAGCCCGGTGCCTCCGGGCCCGTCTGGCGCCAGATGCGCAGGGTGAGGTTCACGCGTAGCTCCGCTGGGTGGGGTGGACGTGCTCGAAGTCGAGGTGTTCGCGGTGCAGGACGGGGGCCGTGCCGGTGCCGGTGAACTCCCAGGCGGCGGCGTAGGAGAACTCCTCGTCGCGGCGGGCCGCCTCGCCGTCCTCGGTCTGGCTCTCGACCCGGAAGTGACCGCCGCAGGACTCCGCGCGGTGCAGGGCGTCCAGGCACATCAGCTCGGCCAGCTCGAAGTAGTCGACCAGGCGGTTGGCCTTCTCCAGCGACTGGTTGAGCTCCTGCCCGGTGCCGGGGACCTTGATCCGACGCCAGAACTCCTCGCGCAGCAGCGGGATCCGGGCGAGGGCGCGGCGCAGGCCGGCCTCGTCGCGGGCCATCCCGCACTCGTCCCAGAGGAGTTCGCCCAGTTCGCGGTGGAAGGAGTCGGGCGTCCGGTCGCCGTCCACCGCCAGGATCAGGTTCAGGCGGTCCGTCACATCGGCCTCGGCCGTGGCGATTTCCGGGTGGTCGTCCGGAACGGCCGGCAGCGGGTTGCGGGCGAGGTAGTCGTTGACGGTCGGCGGGAGGACGAAGTAGCCGTCCGCGAGCCCCTGCATCAGCGCGCTGGCGCCGAGCCGGTTGGCGCCGTGGTCGGAGAAGTTGGCCTCGCCGACCGCGAACAGGCCGGGGACGGTGGTCTGCAGGTCGTAGTCGACCCAGAGCCCGCCCATGGTGTAGTGGATCGCGGGGTAGATCCGCATCGGCACCCGGTACGGGTCCTCGGCGGTGATCCGCTCGTACATCTCGAACAGGTTGCCGTACTTGGCGGCCACGGCGTCCCGGCCCAGCCGGCGGATGGCGTCACCGAAGTCCAGGTAGACGCCCTGCCCGCCGGGGCCGACACCGCGGCCCTCGTCGCAGACGTTCTTGGCGGCCCGGGAGGCGATGTCGCGCGGGACGAGGTTGCCGAACGACGGGTAGATCCGCTCCAGGTAGTAGTCGCGCTCGGCCTCGGGGATCTCGGCCGGCGGCCGGGTGTCGCCCTTGGCCGAGGGCACCCAGATCCGGCCGTCGTTGCGCAGCGACTCGCTCATCAGGGTCAGCTTCGACTGGTGCTCGCCGGAGCGCGGGATGCAGGTGGGGTGGATCTGGGTGAAGCACGGGTTGGCGAAGTAGGCGCCGCGCCGGTGGGCCCGCCAGACGGCCGTGGCGTTGGAGTTCTTGGCGTTGGTGGAGAGGTAGAAGACGTTGCCGTAGCCGCCGCTGGCCAGCACCACCGCGTCGGCGGTGTAGGTCGAGACCGCGCCGGTCACCAGGTCCCTGGCGACGATGCCGCGCGCCCGTCCGTCGATCACCAGCAGGTCGAGCATCTCGGTGCGCGGGTGCATCTCGACGTTCCCGGCCGCGATCTGGCGCGACAGCGCCTGGTAGGCGCCGAGCAGCAGCTGCTGGCCGGTCTGGCCGCGGGCGTAGAAGGTGCGGGACACCTGGACGCCGCCGAAGGAGCGGGTGTCCAGCAGGCCGCCGTACTCGCGGGCGAACGGGACGCCCTGGGCCACGCACTGGTCGATGATCTCCACCGACACCTGGGCGAGCCGGTGCACGTTGGACTCGCGGGCGCGGAAGTCGCCGCCCTTGACGGTGTCGTAGAAGAGCCGGCGGATCGAGTCGCCGTCGTTGCGGTAGTTCTTGGCGGCGTTGATGCCGCCCTGGGCGGCGATCGAGTGGGCCCGTCGGGGGGAGTCCTGGAAGCAGAACTGCACCACGTGGTAGCCCTGTTCGGCGAGGGTGGCACCGGCCGCGCCGCCGGCCAGGCCGGTGCCGACCACGATCACGGTGTGCTTGCGCCGGTTGGCCGGGTTGACCAGCTTGGCGTCGAACCGCCGCTGGTCCCAGCGCTGTTCGATCGGCCCGGCGGGGGCCCTGGTGTCGGCGATCGGCTCGCCGACGCGGTAGTCGCTGTAGGCGCTCAACTCACCACTCCGGTCATCACGGCCACGGGGACGGACAGGAAGCCGACGGTCAGCACCAGGGCCAGGCCGTTGGCGGTCAGCTTCAACGCCCGGTCCCGGCGGGCGTTGTTGGCACCGAGGGTCTGCGCGGCGCTCCAGAAGCCGTGCCGGATGTGCAGACCGACGGCCAGCATCGCGACGACGTAGATCACGCAGCTGTACCAGTTCGAGAAGGAGGCCACGATGTTCTGGTACGGGTGGCCGTGTTCGGCGGCCGGGTTCACGGTGAGCGTGGTGAGGTCCAGGATGTGCCAGACGATGAACAGCGCCAGGATCACCCCGCCCCAGCGCATCGTGCGGGTCGCGTAACTGGCCCGCCGCCGCTGGTGCACGTACTTGCTCGGCCGGGCCGCGAGGTCGCGCCGGCTGAGCTGGTACGCGGCCACGCCGTGCAGCAGGACGGCGGCGAGCAGGCCGGCCCGGGCGATCCAGAGGAACCACTCGTGGCCGAGGAAGGGCTGGCCGAGGGTGCGCAGCCACGCCGCGTAGCCGTTGATGTCGTCCGGGCCGAAGAAGACCTTGAGGTTGCCCAGCATGTGTGCGACCAGGTACAGCAGCATGACCAGTCCGCTGACGGCCATGACCGCCTTCTTGCCGACGGTCGACCGCCAGAGGGTCGCCAGGGTGGACGGATGCCGGCCCGTCCGAGTCGCGGTTGTCATGGCGACAACGGTAGGGACGGCCGGGTGGGTGCGTCCAAGACATGATGCGGCTCACGACGATAGCCGGTGCCTATCGAGTGTGCCTATCCTGGCCGGGTGCAGCTCCAGCAACTCCGCTACTTCCTCGCCGTCGCCGAGACCCGGCACTTCACCCGGGCGGCCGAGGCGGCCCATGTCGCCCAGCCCTCGCTCTCGCAGCAGATCCGCGCACTGGAGCGGGAGCTGGGTGCCGAACTGTTCCATCGCACCCGCGGCAACATCGCCCTCACCGACGCCGGCGACGCGCTGCTGCCACTCGCCCGGCGCATCCTCGCGGACACCGAGAGCGCCCGGCTGGCCGTCCAGGAGACGGTGCAGCTGCGCCGCGGCCGGGTCCGGCTGGGGGCGCCGCCGAGCCTCTGCACCAGCCTGGTGCCGGATGTCCTGCGGCTCTTCCGGGACCGCTACCCGGGGGTGGCACTGGTGGTCCGGGAGGGCGGCTCGCGGGACCTGGTCCGGACCCTGGCGGCGGGGGAACTGGACGTCGCGTTGATCATCACACCGCCGAGCGGTGAGGCGGCGCCCGCGCTGGCGGTCACCGAGCTGCTGCACGAGGAGCTGGTGCTGGTCTCCGCCGAAGCCGAAGCCGAAGCCGGGCCGCGCCGCCGGGCGCGGGTGGCGGAGCTGCGCGGGCGGCCGCTGGTGATGTTCCGCGAGGGCTACGACCTCCGGGAGGCGACGCTGGCGGCCTGCCGGGAGGCCGGGTTCGAGCCGGAGTTCGCGGTGGAGGGCGGCGAGATGGACGCGGTGCTCGGCTTCGTCCGGGCGGGGCTGGGGCCCGCCGTGCTGCCGGGCATGGTCGCGGCCCGCTCGGGGCTCGTCGTCACCCCGTTCGCCGGCCCGGGCCTCGGGCGGACCATCGCCGTCGCGCACGGCCACGAGGTCCCGCTGACCAGGGCGGCGGCCGCCCTGCGCGAGACACTGCTCTCCCATCTGCGCGGCGCGGCCCGCGACGGCGAGCTGCCGCCGGGGACGCGGCTGCTGCTGGGGCCGTGACAGGCGAGGGGCCCGGGACCACCGCGTGGTCCCGGGCCCCTCGCCCCGCCGTCGGACGGGCCGTTCGACGGGCCGTCAGGCCGGCAGCACGGCCTCGATCGCGGCGGTCACCTCGTCGGACTCCGGCTCGGTGCGCGGCCGGATCCGGGCGGCGACGGTGCCGTCCGGCGCGATGACGAACTTCTCGAAGTTCCAGGTGATGTCCCCGGCCTGGCCCTCGGCGTCGGCGCTCCGGGTCAGTTCGGCGTAGAGCGGGTGGCGGTCCTCACCGTTGACGTCGGTCTTCTCGAACAGCGGGAAGGTGACGCCGTAGGTGGTGGAGCAGAAGGTCCGGATCTCCCCGGCGCTGCCCGGCTCCTGACCGGCGAACTGGTTGGACGGGAAGCCCAGCACGGTGAAACCGCGCCCGGCGTACCGCTCCTGGAGCCGCTCCAGGCCCGCGTACTGCGGCGTCAGACCGCACTTGGAGGCGACGTTGACGATCAGCAGGGCCTTGCCCCGGTAGTCGCCCAGCGAGGCGGCCTCGCCGGACAGCGTGCGCAGCGGGATGTCGTACAGGCTCACGTAGGTCCCCTTCGGGATGGTCGGGTGTCGGGACGGGACTCGTCTCGGTACGGTAGCCGCCCCCGAGGCCGTCGCCCACGACCGGGTGGGCCCGGTCCGGGCGGTGTCCTGCCCGGTGGCCCGGTGACCACGGGCCACCGGGCAGGGCGCCCGGCGGTCCCGGCGCCGCCGTCAGCGGTGCCGCAGGTAGGCGGTGGCCGTCGCGCGCAGCCGCTCGTGCAGGCCGTCGTACGCGTGGGCGCGGCCCAGCAGGGACTTGGGCAGCTTGGCGGCCATCGTGTAGTTGGTGTCGCAGACGTTGGCCGCCGGGGCCAGCCCGGCCTGGCTGACCAGCTGGTAGGCGTCCAGCTCGTCCAGGCCCAGCAGGGCGCGCGTCCAGCCGACCAGGTCGTGCTGGCTGATCCGGAAGGCGTCCTCCAGTGGCCGCGCCGAGCCGGTGGAGATCAGGTACCGGTCGTTCTCCAGCCGGGGCCAGGCCGGTCCGCCGCCCTTGACCAGGTCGATCACCACCGTGGTGCGCATCGCCGTCTCCACCGCCGTCCCGCACACCTCGCCCTCGCCCTGGCGGGCGTGGCCGTCGCCGAGGGCCAGCAGTCCGCCGGGCACGTTGACGCCGAAGTAGGCGGTGGTGCCGGCCCGCATCTCCGGGGTGTCGAGGTTGCCGCCGTGCGCGCCCGGGGTGATCGACATCAGGGTCTCGCCGGCCGCCGGGGCGACGCCCACCGTGCCGTGCATCGGGTCCAGCGGCAGCTCGGCGGTGAAGTCGCTGTTCCGGGCCCGGAACCGGCAGACCCCGGCCGCCGTGTCCAGCTCGTAGATCCATACCCGTTCCTCCAGCGGCGGGTGCAGCAGCGCGGTGGTGTGGGTGCCGGTCAGCGCGCCGAAGTGCGGGAAGGTGCTGGAGACGCCCCAGTCCCGGGCGGGGGTGATCTCCACGAAGTGCACCGCGAGGGTGTCGCCCGGTTCGGCGCCGGCCACCGCGATCGGGCCGGTCACGGGGTTCAGGTAGGGGAAGTCGCAGACCTGGCTGGGCAGGTCGCCGAAGCCGCGTACCCGCCCGCCGAAGCAGTCCTCGGTGGTGAGTTCGACGACGGTGCCGGGCTGGACGGTCACCAGCGGCGCACGGCCGCCGAAGGTGTACGCGTACTCCTCCGGGCCGGGCGTGAGGGAGACGATGTCGGGCAGGTTCACTGGTTCTCCTTCGGGAGGGGGCCGGCGGCGGTCCTGGGAGTGGTATCGGCATCGGCGCCGGTGCCCGGGTCGGCGACCGCCAGACGCGGGCGGCGTCCGGTGGCGACCAGCCCGGTCAGCACCAGCAGGCCGAGCGCCAGCCAGACGAAGCCCAGCCGCTGGGCGGCGATGTCGGCGTTGACGACCACGTACGCCAGGATCACGAAGCCGATGGCCGGGGCGACGAGGTGGCGCCAGTAGTCGCGGCTGCGCGAGCGGATCAGGTAGTGCACCACCACCGACACGTGCAGCACCAGGAAGGTGGTCAGCGCCCCGAAGTTCACCAGGGTGCTGAGCAGTGTGATGCCGTCCTCGCGGGAGGCCGTGTAGAGGCCGAGCAGCAGCGAGACCCCGGCGGTCAGCAGGGTGGCGTTGACCGGGACGCGGTGGCGCGGGTGGACCTTGGCGAGGAAGGCGGGCAACTGCCGGTCGCGGGCCATCGCGTACAGCAGCCGCGAGGTGGCCGCCTGGGCCACCAGGGAGTTGGCGAAGCCCCAGGCGACGGCGGTGGCGGCGGCCGTCAGGGTGGCGAGCCAGCCGCCGGCGGCGGTGCGGGCCGCGTCGTAGAAGGCGGTGCCGTTCGGGTCGCCCTGGCCGATCAGTGCCTCCGGGTCTGGCACCAGGAGGGAGGCGATCCAGGTCTGGGCGATGAACAGCGACCCGGCCAGCAGCAGTGCGGCGATCATCGAGCGGCCGATCGCGCGGGCGGAGTCCCGGTTCTCCTCCGAGAGGGTGGAGATCCCGTCGAAGCCGAGGAAGCTCAGCACCGCGATCGACACCGCCCCGAACACCAGGCTCCAGGAGAAGGTGTGCGGGTTGTACAGCGGGGTGAGGTCGAAGCCCCGGCCCTTGCCGGAGGCGAGGGCGGCCAGGCCGACGGCGATGAAGACGGCCAGCACCACCAGTTCGCCGATCAGCATCGCCTTGTTGACCCGGGCGGTCATCTCGACGCCCAGGTAGTTGACGGCGGTGTTGAGCAGCACGAAGCCGACCAGCCAGAGCCAGACCGGCACCGCGGGCACCAGCGAGTTCATCGCCACGCCGGCGATCAGGTAGAGCAGGCCGGGCACCAGCACGTAGTCCAGCAGGATCATCCACCCGGACAGGAACCCGATCGGCGCCGCGATGCCCCGGCCCGCGTAGGTGTACACCGAGCCTGCCATCGGGAAGGCCCGCGACATCTGCGCGTACGAGAGGGCGGTGAACATCATCGCCACCATCCCGAGCACGTAGGCCAGGGCGACCATGCCGCCCGAGCCCTGGAAGACGCTGCCGAAGATGCCGAACGGGGCGATCGGCACCATGAACACCAGACCGTAGACCAGCAGGTCGGTGAAGCGGAGTGAGCGGCGCAGCTCCTGTCGGTAGCCGTAGTTCTCGATGTTCTGGGGCGCGGGTGCTTCGGACATGGGGGCTCTCTCCCGTGACGACCCTGGGGTGGTGGGGGAGAGAGTAGAGGCAGTTATTTCCAAATGGAAGAGTTTCGGCCCGGGTGAGGTGCCGGGCGTGGCGCCGGGCGGGCGGGCGCCCCCCGGGCCGCCGGACCCGCCGGGGCCTCCGCGGACGCCCGTCAGGACAGCACGGTGAAGCCCAGCCCCTCCGCCCGCGCCAGGTGCACCCGCTCCCGCGCCGGGCCCAGCGGTGCCCGTGCCCAGGCCCGCCGGGTCGCCGCGTCCTCCCCGTGCAGCAGCCGCAGCGCCGCCCCCGCGAGCCCGTCCGGCACCAGCTCGCCGCGCGCCGCGAGCGCCGCCAGCAGGTGCAGTCCGTCGTAGAGGCCCACCGCGTACGCGTCCAGCACCGGCGCGTACGGTCCGAACACCGCCCGGTGCTGCTCCGCCAGCCGCAGCCGCCGCTCCTCCGTGAGGTTCGCGAACGACGGCATCGACGCGTACAGCGTCCCGGTGTCGTCGCCGCCGTACGCCAGCAGGCTGTTCTCCTCCAGCGCGCCGGAGAGCCGCACCAGCCGGCGGTCCAGGCCGCTGCGGCGCAGCGCCCGGTTGAACCGCACCAGGTCCCGGCCGATCAGGCTCAGCAGCAGCGCGTCGGCCCGGGCGGCGCGGACCGCGTCGAGCAGTGGCTCCAGCGCCCGTTCCGTCGCCCCGAACGGCAGGTGACGCGCCAGCACCACCCGGGCCGGGGTGCGGGCGATCGCCGCCCCGGCCGCCCGGTGCACCGCGCGCGGCCAGATGTAGTCGTTGCCGACCAGCGCCCAGCGGCGAATCTGGTGACTGGTAGTCAACTGCTCGATGGTGGCGTGCAGTTGATGGTCCGGGGTGGCGCCGGTGCAGACCACCCCGGCCAGCCGGGTGCCGCCCTCGTGTGGCGGGGTGAACACGTACGCGGTCCGCCCGGCCGTCACCGTCTCCACAGCCCGGTGCACGTCGCTGGAGTGGCAGCCGGCCACCGCGTCCACCGCGCCCGCGGCCAGCAGCAGCGCCACTTCGCCCGCCACCGCGGCCGGCTCCGCCCCGCCGTCCACCAGCACCAGCTCCAGTGGCACCCCGCGTACCCCGCCGCCCGCGTTCACCTCGTGCGCGGCCAGCAGGGCACCGTCCAGCGCGGACGGGCCGGTCAGCCCGAGCGGCCCGGACTGCGGCACGACCAGGCCCACCCGAAGCGCCGGTGCCTCCCGGGGGGAGTGCAGCGCGTCGAGCGATTCGAACAACTTCACGTCGGCGCTCATCGCTTGCGAGTATGGTCATGGCAGCGATTCCGGCAAGCGGTGGGGAAAGAGGCAAGGCGATGACGACAGACACCTCCGCCGCCGCCGAGACCCTTTCCGCCGCTCCGGCCGGTCCTGCCGCCGGTGAGCCGCTGCTGATCGAACTCCTCACCGTCGCCCAGCGCCGTCTCGCCCGCGGCCTCGCCGCCCAGCTGGAGGCGGAGGGCTGCACCCTCGACCAGTGGCGGGTCATGCGCGCCCTCGCCGACGGCGACGGCCACTCCATGGGCGACCTCGCCCACGCCCTGCTCATCCCGCAGGCCAGCCTCAGCCGCGTGGTCGACGCCCTCGCCGACGCCGGCTGGGTCTACCGCCGCCAGGACGACCGCGACCGCCGCCGCATCACCGCCCACCTCTCCCGCCGCGGCCACACCCGGCTCACCCGCCTCGACGCGCTCGCCGCCGCCCACGACGCCGCCGTCCGCACCGCCTGCGGCTCCGCCGACCCGGGGCCCCTGCTGCGCCACCTCACCGGCGCCTGAGCGGTCACGGCCGCCCCGGGACCGACCCGGGCGCCCTCTCCGGGAGTCCTCGTGCGGACAAGCCCTACCGGTGTTCCACCGGTGGCGTGCCACTCCCGTCCAGGCGCGCGGCGACGGCGGCGAAGTCGGCGCTGTACCAGTGCTCGGGGCGCATCCGGATGGCTATGTCGGCGGTCAGCTGCTCGGTGGTGGCGGCCAGGTAGGCGCGGGCGGTGGCGGGCGGCATGTAGCGGTGGGCCAGGGCGGCGCGCTCGGCGGGATCGAGCCGGTCCTCGATCTCCACCACCGGGCCCTCCACGCTGACGTAGCGGCACGGCGGCTCCTCCTGCTGGGCACAGAGCGCGAACCGGCCGGCGGCCCTGATCCGGCGGGCCTTGGCGGAGTGGCGGCCGGTGAGGATGGTGAGTACGCCACCGGGTCGGTAGGAGTACCAGATCGGGACGGCGAGGACGCCCCGGTCCGGTTCGATGCCCTCGTCGGCGATGGCGAGGACGCCGACGTGGACGGCGGCCAGAAAGCTCTCGCGCTCGGTGGCGCTCATGCTGAAGGACATGGCGTGGGCCTCCCGGGGTGCGGAAGCCCCGCGCGCAGCGGGCGCGCGCGGGCGGCTCCTGCTACGTACCCGCACAGTCGCCGCCCCGAACGCGTACCCCGAACTCCGGCCTGACCCGGAAGCCGATGCCGAAGTTCCGCCGCGCCCGGTGGGTCGGGCCCAGGCGCGGTGTGTCGACCGGCACGTGCACAGGCGGGATCCGGTGCCGCGCGCCGGCGATCCGGGTGGGGCCGGTGCGGGGCGGCTCGGTGCGGGCTCTGTTCGTGCACCTGTCCGGCCGCCGAACTGGTGTGCCCAGCCGGAGGTCCGATCCGGGCCGGAAAGCGCGTCCGGTGTGTGGCGGGCGTGAAGGGACGGTGTGCGAGGTTGGCCCGCTCCGGCTTCCTGGGTACCGTCGGTGGCACGCCGGGCCTGTCATGGTTGCCATGTTCAACTTGGGCTTCTCCCAAGGGTGTTGCCGCATGCGAGGCAGGAGCCTCACACGCGGCGGGACCGGGGGAACCGCCCCGGGGTTGCGGCAGGGGGGGATGGGGGTCGGCCCGGGGGCGGGGGAAGCCCCGGCCGTCGTGTCCCGTTCAGGACCAGCGCGCCCGGTACGCCCTTACCCGATCGAGGGACGCCCTCCCCTGACCGCAGCCGACCCGACTCGACCCGACACGACGCCCACCGCCGCCACCCGGCCCGCCCGGTCGGCCGCCGCACCGATGTCGTCTCCGCCGTCCGGTCCACCACCGCGCCCCCTGGTCCGCCACGCCGCGACCAGCAGCAGCGCGCCCGCAGCGGCGGGCGCGCGGAAGGAACGTACCCATGACCCGCCACGCCTGCTGTCTCCCTGCCCGCCCCACCCCCGGCCTCGCCCGCACCGCCCGCCTTCGGGCGGTGGCCCGGTGAGCGCGCTGCCCCGCCGGCCCAAGAGCCCGCCGGGCCGCCCCCGCAAGAACGCCCCGCCGGGCAGCGCCCGCCCCCGCCGCTCGCTGCGCCACCGCACCCCCGTCCGCGCGCTGCGGGCCGTCCCCTGGCGGTACGACCTGCCTGCCTCGCTGGTGGTCTTCCTGGTCGCCCTGCCGCTCTGCGTCGGCGTCGCGGTGGCCTCCGGCGTCCCGGCCGAACTCGGGCTGGTCACCGGGATCGTCGGCGGCCTGGTGGTCGGCGCGCTGCCCGGCAGCAGCCTCCAGGTCAGCGGACCGGCCGCCGGGCTGACCGTCCTGGTCTACGAGGCGGTCAGGGAGTACGGCGCCGGTGCGCTCGGTGTGCTGGTGCTCGCCACCGGGCTGCTCCAACTGGCCATGGGCGCCTTACGCCTGGGCCGCTGGTTCCGCGCCATGTCCGCCTCCGTGGTGCACGGCATGCTGGCCGGCATCGGCCTGACCCTGCTCTTCGGCCAGCTGTACGCGCTCGCCGACCGCAGGGCGCCCGCGACCGGGCCCGAGAAGATCGCCGGCCTGCCCGCGCTGCTGCGCGACGCCGTCACCGGCGCGGCCACCCCGAGCGCGGTCGCCCTCGGCGTGGCGACCCTGCTGGTCCTGTCCTTCTGGAAGTACCTGCCGGCCCGGGTGGCCCAGGCCGTGCCGGCGCCGCTGGCCGCCGTCGGCCTCGCCGCCGCCGTCACGGCCGCCGCCGACCTGCCGGTGGCCCGGGTCCGGGTCTCCGGCCTGCTCGACGTGGTCCATCTGCCGGAGCGCGGGGCGCTCGGCGCACTGGCCGGCACGGCGGGCCTCGGCACCGTCCTCGCCTTCACCCTGATCGCCTCCGCCGAGACCCTGTTCAGCGCGGCCGCCGTCGACCGGATGCACCACGGCCCGCGCACCGACTACGACCGGGAGCTGACCGCCCAGGGCGTCGGCAACACGCTCTGCGGGCTGCTCGGCGCGCTCCCGATGACGGCGGTGATCGTGCGCAGCGCGGCCAACGTCCAGGCGGGCGCCCGGACCAAGGTCTCGCGCACCCTGCACGGGCTCTGGCTGCTGCTGTTCACCGCGTTCCTGCCCGGCGTGCTCGGCCTCGTCCCGCTGACGGCGCTGGCCGCCGTGCTGGTACACGCGGGTGCCAAGCTCGTCCCGGTCCGCCGGATCGTCGGGCTCTGCCGGGAGCACCGGGGGGAGGCGGTGGTCCTGGGGGTGACGGCGGTGGCGATCATCACCACGGATCTGTTCGAGGGGGTGCTGATCGGGATCGGCCTGGCGGTGGTCAAGTCGGCCTGGCAGACCTCCCACCTGCAGATCGGCGTCGAGGACCTGCCCGGGGGGCCCGGGGAGGAACCGGGGGAGCGCCCGTTGCGGGTGCGGCTGAGCGGCAATGCCACCTTCCTGCGGCTGCCCCGGCTGCTGGACACGCTGGAGAAGCTGCCGGCGGACCGCCCGGTCGAACTCGACTGGTCGGGGCTGCGCCATCTCGACCACGCCTGTGCGGTGGCGCTCGCCGCCTGGGCCGCGCAGCACCGGGCGCGCAGCTCCGCGCCGCTGGCGGTGGAGCCGCCGTTGCCCACCGTGGTCTGACGGGCGGCGACGGAGCCGAGCCGGCCGCCCTTCGGAAGATCCGTCGGGCGGCCGGGGCGGTTGGGCGTTCGTCGGTCCGGTTCGGTTCCGCCCGGTTCGGTTTCGACCGGGCGGGTTTCAGCCTGGCCGGCCGGTCAGCCGGTCAGCCGGTCAGCCGGTCAGCCGGTCGGCGTCGGCTGCGAGCCGTGCCGGGTGCGATCGGTCCCTTCCCCGGCTCGGGCTCCCCGGCGGCCGACCCGTCGGGGCAGCAGGCGGTCCAGCGCGAACGGACCCGGGCCGAGCACGGCGATCGCGAGGAACGCCCAGCAGAACATCACCGAGGCCTCGCCGCCGTTCTGGATCGGGAGCAGGGCGTGCTCCTGGTGGACGGTGAAGTAGGCGTAGGCCATGGAGCCGGAGCAGAGCAGCGCGGCGGCCCTGGTGCCGAGACCGGCCAGGACCAGTCCGCCACCGACGAGTTGGATCAGCGCGGCCCACCAGCCGGGCCACTGGCCGGCCGGGACGGAGCCGCCGCCCTTGACACCGCCGAGCACGCCGAACAGCGAGGCGGCTCCGTGGCAGGCGAAGAGCAGTCCGACGACGATCCGGAAGGCCGTCAGAACGAGGGGTCGGGCGGTGTCCACCGCGTGTCGGGGGTGTACTGACATGGGGAAGCGCCTCCTGTGGGGGGAGGAGGAATGGTGGAGCAAAGCTAGCGGTGGTCTAGTCCATTTGACAATGTGTCGTCAATTAACTGTTGCTTATGCCGGGTTGTCGCGAGCCCGGGGCGGATCGGGGTCCGAAGCGGTGCGCCGGGGCGCGCCGGTGGGTGCCGGGGAGCGTCGGATCGCGCGGGGCGCGAAGAGCGGTGAGTGGCTGCGGCCTTTCTTGACCGATCGATCTAGATAGGGATAGCGTTCAGGCATGGCGCGTACCAAGGAATTCGACCCCGACGCGGTGCTCCAGTCGGCTCTTGAGCTGTTCTGGCGGCGCGGCTACGAGGCCACCTCGATGGCCGACCTGGTCGAGGAGCTCGGGATCGCCCGTGCCAGCATCTACGCCACCTTCGGCAGCAAGTGCGAGCTCTATCTGCGCGCGCTGGAGCGCTACGGCGAGCAGAACGAGCCGGTGCTGCTGGCCGAGCTGTCCCAGCCCGGGCCGGTGCTGCCGGCCGTCCGCGCGCTGGTCCGCCGCTATGCGCGGGAGGCCGCCGAGGACGATCTCAGGCGCGGCTGTTTCGTCACCAACACGGCGGTCGAACTCGCCCCGCACGAACCGGCCGCGGCTCGCCGGGTGGAGGCGAGCCTCGGCCACCTGGAGACGGTGCTCGCCGCCGCCCTGGTTCGCGCGCAGGCGCAGGGGGAGCTGCCCGGCGGCCGTGATCCGCGGGCGCTGGCGCGGATGCTGCTGGTGCTGATGCAGGGCATGCGCGTGATCGGCAAGGTCGGCGACGGCGCGGCCCGGCTGCACGACGCGGCCGAGCTGGCGCTGGCGCTGCTGGACTGAGGGTTTCGCGGTGCCGGCCGGGGTGTGCCCGGTCGGCGTCCCGTCGCCGGTCCTCTTCGTGGACCGGCCATTTTTCTGGCTCAATACTGGACCGAACGATCAATATATCTGGGGTCTGTGCGACCTCCTGGGCGGGCGTCGCCGCCGTTCCCGGATCCGCATCCGCCCCTTCCCTAGGGTTGCCAAGGAGCACTTCTCATGACCACGCGATTCGCCGACCAGTCCGTCCTCGTCACCGGTGGCGGCAGCGGCATCGGCCGCGCCATCGCCCTCGCCTTCGCCCGGGAGGGCGCCCGGGTCGCCGTCGCGGGCCGCACCGGGAGCTCGCTCGTTGAGACGGTCGGCCTGGTCGAGCGGGAGGGCGGCAAGGCCGTCGCCCTGGTCGCCGATGTGACGAACAGTCAGGACGCCGCCCGTCTGGTCCGGGAGACCGTCGAGCACTTCGGCGGTCTGGACGTCGCCGTCAACAACGCCGGGATCCTCGGTACCCCCGCACCCGTCGCGGACCTGGAGGAGGACGAATGGCGGCGCGTCCTGGACACCAACCTGACCGGCACCTGGCTCGCCATGAAGTACGAGATAGCCCACATGCGGGCCAACGGTGGCGGCGCCATCGTCAACATCGCCTCCAACCTCGGAGTTCACCTGCGGCTGCCCGGCCTCGGTGCCTACGCCGTCTCCAAGGCGGCCATCAGCACCCTCACCCGCAGTGCGGCCCGTGACCACATCGGCGACGGCGTGCGGATCAACTCGGTCAGCCCCGGCCCGGTCGAGACCGCCATGTCCACCCGCCCCGGCGAGGGCGCCGCCGAGAAGGCCGACCGGATGAAGGTCCAGGTCCCCGTCGGCCGCTCCGGCGCCGTCGAGGAGATCGCCGCCGCCGTCCTCCATCTCGCCTCCCCCGAGGCGGGCTTCACCGTCGGCGCCGACCTCGTCCTGGACGGCGGCATCACGGCCTGAGCCCTGAGCCCTGAGCCCTGAGCCCTGAGCCCCGGCCCCGAACGGCCCCGGACGGTCGAGTGGCGGCATCCGCCGCCGTCCGGCCGTCCGGCCGTGCTCTACGCGGACAGCGCCTGCCCGTCGTCGGTGAGGGCACAGGCGGCGGCGAGTTCGTCGAGGGAGAGGTCGAGGGCGAAGGCCAGGGCGGCGATGGTGAAGAAGGCGGGAGTGGGGGCGCGGCCCGTCTCGATCTTGCGCAGGGTCTCCGCGGAGACGCCGGCGGCCGCCGCGACCTCGACCATGCTGCGCTCGCCGCGCGCCTCGCGCAGCAGCGCGCCGAAGCGCTCGCCGCGCTCGCGCTCCCAGGGTGTCAGTGGAGTCCTCACCATGGTTTCGATAGTAGGGGGTGCGGCGGGGGAGACGGAGCGAGGTGCTGGCGGGCCGGAGTGGGGAGGGCCGGGGAGCGTGATACAAATACCGGTATAAGAATTGGGTTGATGAGGGGAGTCGAAACCATGGTGGAGCTCAAGTCGGATCCGGCGCTCGCCGCGATGCGCGAGGCCGGGCGGGTGGTGGCCGACGCCCTGGCCGCCGTGGAGGGCGCGGCGGCGGTGGGCGTCAGCCTGCTGGAGCTGGACGAGGTGGCGCGCGGGGTGCTGCGCGACGCCGGGGCGACCTCGCCCTTCCTCGGGTACCGGCCGTCGTTCGCGCCGGTGCCGTTCCCCGCGGTGATCTGCGCCTCCGTCAACGACGCCGTGGTGCACGGAATCCCGGACGGCTACCGGTTGCGCGACGGCGACCTGGTCAGCATCGACTGCGGCGCGGTGCTGGACGGCTGGGCGGGCGACGCCGCCGTCAGCTTCAGCGTCGGCCTCCCGAGGCCGGGCGACCGGGAGCTGATCGACGCCACCCGGCGGGCACTGGAGGCCGGGATCGCCGCGGCCGTCGTCGGCAACCGGACCGGCGACATCGCGCACGCGATCGCCGGCGTCGCGCGCGGCGCCCGTTACGGCCTGCCGGAGGGCTTCGGCGGCCACGGGATCGGGCGGCGGATGCACGAGGACCCGCACGTGCCCAACGAGGGCCGCCCGGGCCGGGGTTACCCGCTCAGGCCCGGGCTGGTGCTCGCCATCGAGCCGATGCTCACGGCCGGCGGCCGGGACGACTACTGCACCGACCCGGACGGCTGGACGCTGCGCACCACCGACGGCAGCCGGGCCGCGCACATCGAGCACACCGTGGCGATCACCGAGGACGGCCCGCGCGTCCTGACCCTGCCGTAGGGCCGCCCCGGCGCCGGGAGCCCCGGTGCCGAGCGGCCGCAGCCGACGCCGTCACACCAGCAGCCGCAGCCGGGACGCGGCGACGCCCACCCGGATGCTCTGGCCCCAGGTCAGCTCCAGCGCGTCCGCCTCGATGCCGTCCCCGAAGGCGACCAGCCGCTCGGACTCGACCGTCAGCACCAGCTCCCGGCCGCCGTCGAGCACCCCGTGCACCCGGCTGGTGCCGGTCGCGGGGGAGGGCCACGCCTCGCGGACGAACCAGGCGAGCGCCGGCGCGACCGCCTCCGGCAGCTGGACCGGGCCGCCGCGCTCCAGCCAGGCCGAGCGGCACCAGCCGGTGGCGCCGGTCCCGGTGCCGACCAACACGCCCGACGAGGCCTGCGGCTCCGCCTCGCCGCCGCTCACCGCCAGGCGGTAGCGCGCCGTCTGGTGGCCCGGCTGCCCGAGGTACACCTCGTTCAGGGCCAGCAGCCGCTGGGTGTCGTCCGCGACCGCCTCGACCATGGTGCGCTCCTCCAGGTGCCGGGCGCCGGTGCGGCTGACGGCGGCCGGGAGCAGGGCGGAGAGCGCGGAGGCGCGGTGCCGGACCAGCACGCCGGGGTTGCGGCCGGGGTCGCCGTCCACCCCGATCACCGGCTGCCCGTCCAGGTACTTGGCGACGTTGGCGACCAGTCCGTCCTGGCCGACCACGACCACCACGTCCTCCGGCTCGAACAGGAAGCGCGGCAGGTCGGTCCGCTCCACCCGGGTGCGCCGCCAGTCCAGCGGCACGGCGGCCGCGGCCCTGCCCAGCGCCTCGGTCTGCCGGCGGTGGCGCTGTTCCACCTCCTCGGCGGACCGGCCCCGGGAGGAGAGGAAGAACGCGGCCTGGCCGGGCGTGCCGTGGTGGGCGAGCAGTTCGTCGTACTCGGTGCGGCGGTGCACCAGGACCGCCCTCGGTGCGAGGCTCACCGTCCGGCCCCGCCGCCGTTGCCCCCGCTGGGACCGCCGCCCTGGGCGCCCGCCGGTGCGCCGAGCCTGGCCAGCAGCCCGGTGAGCACGTCCGGGGTGAGGGTGACGCTGTCGATCCGGGGCAGGTGCTCCGCCAGCCGCATCAGGGCGAGCGCCCGCAGGACGCCCGGGTCGGCCTGCTGGTGGGCGGTCAGCCAGGCCGCCTCGGCGGCGGCGCGGGCGTCGCCGAGGGCGCGGGCGGCGTCGGCCTCGGCGGTGGCGAGCCGGGTGCGGCGCTCGGCCTCGGCCTCGGTGCGGACCTTGTCGGCGACCGCCTCCTCCTCCGCCTGGAGCCGGCTGTTGGCGCCCTGCTGGGCGAGCAACTGTTCCTCCCGGCGGGCCAGTTCGATCCGGTTGGCGAGTTCGTTCTCGGCGATGCCGCGCTCGTGCTCCACGGCGACGGCCCGCCGCTCGAAGGTGGCCCGGTCGGCCTCCTGCTGGACCAGTTCGCGGGCGGGGGTGCGCAGCGCGCGCTCCACCTCCGGCTCGGGGCGCAGCGCGACCACCCGGACGGCGATCACGGCGAGCCCGGTCTCGGTGATCCGGGGCTCGGCGGCGAGCCCGGCGGCCATCCGCTCGCGGACCGCGCTGACACCGTCGACCAGCGCGGTGGCGAGCGGGGTGCGGGCGAGCAGGCCGAGGGCGTGCTGCTGGGCGGTCTCGGTGAGCAGGGTGGCGAGCTGGTCGAGCGGGGCGGCGCGCCAGGCGCCGGTGTCCGGGTCGATGCCGAAGTCCACGCGGGTGGCCGCGGTGGCCGGTTCGGTGATCCGGTAGGTGAGCGTGGCCTGGACGGTGACGTCCTGGAAGTCGGAGGTGCGGGCGTGGAAGAGCATGGCGAGTTCGCGGTCGTCCACCGGCACCTCGGAGAGGGCGGCGGTGAGCGGGCGGAACCAGAAGGCCAGCCCGGTGCCCTCGTGGGCGATCTCCCCTCGGTTCAGGTGGCGGATGTGGGCGGTGGGGACGGCGCGCAGATGGCGCAGTCCGAAGCGCTTGCTGATGTCGGCCATGAGTTACTCCCTCTTTTCGTCACTAGGACGATATTGCGGAGTCCGCAATCTCGTCAAGGTGACGAAAAGGGGTGGGCGGAGCCCGAGCCCCCCGGCGCGGGCCCTCGTGGGAGGATCGCCGGGTGCTGAGGATGCGAACGGACACGGCGCGGGAGCGGTACCGGGGGGCGGTGCGCGCCTCGGCGGTGCTGCTCGCGGCCGCCTGCGCGGTCGGGGCGGGTGGCGGGCCCGCCCGCGCGGCCGACGGCGCCGGCGAGCTGTTCACCCTCACCGACCCGCGCATCACCGAGTCCAGCGGCCTCGCCGCCAGCCAGGCCCACCCGGGCGTCTACTGGACGCACAACGACAGCGACGACGGCCCCTACGTCTACGCCGTCGACAGCGAGGGCCGCACCGTCGCCACCGTCACCCTGCGCGGCGTCAAGCCGCGCGACGTCGAGGCGATCTCGCTCGGCCCCGACGGACGGCTCTGCCTCGGCGACATCGGGGACAACCTCGGCGGCACCTGGCCCGAGGTCTGGATCTACGCCTTCGCCGAACCCGCCGAGCTGCGCGACCAGACCGTGGACGCCGTCCGCTACCGGGTGCGCTACGAGGACGGGCCGCGCGACGCCGAGGCACTGATGGTCCACCCGGTGACCGGCCGGGCCTACATCGCCAGCAAGAAGCAGGGCGGCGGCGGCCTCTACCAGGGCCCCGAGAAGCTGTCGGCCACCGGCGTCAACACCTTCCGCCGGATCGGCGACGCCCCCTGGACCACGGACGGCGCCTTCTCGCCGGACGGCACCCGGCTCGTCCTGCGCGGCTACTTCTCCGCCACCCTCTACCGCTGGCAGGACGGTGCACCCGGTCAGCCCACGCCGCTCAGCGCGCCGTTGCAGCGCCAGGGCGAGTCGGTCACCTTCACCGCGGACGGCCGGGCGCTGCTCTACGGCAGCGAGGGAAAGGGCAGTCCGGTCTGGCGCTCACCGCTCGGCGACGGCCAACTCCCGGACACCGTGCAGCCGGTACCGTCCACCTCGCCGTCCTCGCCCCCTGCGACCGCACCCGCCCCGCCGCCCTCCGGGGCGCCCGCCGCCGCCTCCGCCGGCGACTCGTCCGGCGGGCCGTCGAACGGCGCCCTCGGCCTGCTGGTGGTGATCGCCGCCGTGGCCGCCGCGGCCGGCCTGCGCAGGAAACGCCGCTCCGGCTGAGGCGGTGTCGGGGCAGGGAACTCCCCACCCCGCAAAGGCCGGTTGACCGGATGGGGCGGGCGGCCCGCCGGCATCATGCCCTGTGCCTTCCGGCCGTACGCGCCCGCCGAGCCGCCGGTGCGGGGCACCGACCGGGGCCCGTCCACCATCCTGCTCGCCCGGAACCTGCGGGATCCGGCCACGCCCTACCAGGGCGCCCTCCGCCTCCGCGAGGCGTTCGGCACGCGGGCCCGGATGGTGGTCGTCGGCTCGGGCGGCCACGATGCCCACGTCGCCAACGGGAGCGCCTGCGGGGGCGCGGTGGTGACGGACTTCCTGGTCACCGGCCACCGCACCGCCGGGGACACCCGCCGCCCGGCCGTCCGGCCGGGGCCCCGGACCGGCCCGCCGTCCGTGCCCCGGGTCTCCGTCCGCCCCGCGTCACCGCGGCCGGCGCGGGGCCGGGCAGGGCGGTCGCCGCCGGAGCCGAACCGCCCGCGGTGGGACGGGCCGTGGGCGAACGGCCCGCTCGGCGCGGGGCCTCCCCGGCGGGCCTGCGCCGAGCGATCCGAACGTGGCGAATCTGTCGCAGATTTGTAACCTGGCTTGGCGAACACCCGCCCCACGCACGGTTTTCGTGGACGTAGTGTTCCAGCTATGCCACCGAAGAGCCGCATACCTTCCCCGGACCCGGGCGACACGTGGGTGCCGCGACCCCGGCGCCGCGCCACCCCGCTCGCCCTGGCCGGCCACGCGGCGAAGTTCCTCGGCTACAGCACGCTGGGCGGCGTCCTGCTGGCGGGTCTGGTGCTGCCCGCGGCGGGGGCGCTCGGCCTCGGTGCGAAGAGCGGTGTCGAGAGCTTCGAGAACATTCCGGACGACTTCAAGGCCCCGCCGCTCACCCAGGCCACCCAGATCTTCGACGCCAAGGGCGGCCTGATCGCCAAGGTCTTCGAGCGTGACCGCACGGTGATCACCGCCGACCGGATGTCCCCCCTGATACGCCAGGCCCAGGTGGACATCGAGGACGCCCGCTTCTACGAGCACGGCGCGGTCGACCTCAAGGGTGTCCTCCGGGCCATCACCAAGAACGCGGAGAGCGGCGCCACCGTGCAGGGCGCCTCGACCCTGACCCAGCAGTACGTGAAGAACGTCAACGTCGAGAAGGCCGGCGACGACCAGGCCGCCGTCCTGGAGGCGCAGCGCAAGACGCTGGGCCGCAAGATCCAGGAGCTCAAGTACGCCATCAAGCTGGAAGAGGACCTGACGAAGGATCAGATCCTCACCAACTACCTGAACATCACCTTCTACGGGCACCAGGCGTACGGCATCCAGGCGGCCTCCCAGCGGTACTTCAGCAAGGACGCCATCGACCTGACGCTCCCCGAGGCGGCCACGCTCGCGGGCCTGGTGCAGAACCCCTCCCAGTACGACCCGAAGCTGCACCCGGTGGCCGCGCAGAAGCGCCGGGACACCGTCATCGACAAGATGGTGGAGAACAAGCACATCACCGCCGAGCAGGCGCGGGACGCCAAGGCCGCCCCGCTCGGCCTCCGCTACAAGGACCCGCAGAGCGGCTGCATCATGGCCAACGCGGGCATGGGCTTCTTCTGCGACTACGTCCGGCACGTGGTCAGGCAGGACCCGGTGTTCGGCAAGACCGCCGCCGAGCGCAAGAAGCTGTGGGACCAGGGCGGGCTGAACATCTACACCACCCTGGACCCGGACAAGCAGGCCGCCGCCCAGAACGCGGTGACCAAGCGGGTCTACGTCACCGACCCGGTCTCGGCGGCCGTGACCATGGTCGAGCCGGGCAGCGGCAAGATCCTGGCGATGGCCCAGACCCGCCCCTACGGGCTGGACCCGAACAAGAACGAGACCGTCGTCAACTACAACGTGGACGCGGCGATGGGCGGCGGCAACGGCTTCCAGCCCGGCTCCAACTTCAAGCCGATCGTGGCCGCCGCCGCCCTGGAGGCCGGGCTGCCGGCCACCCAGTCGTACCCGTCGCCGAACCGGATGGACTGGCCGACGATCAAGACCTGCGACGGCACCTGGAAGAACCTGGAGAAGGGCAAGAAGGGCGGCTCGATCCCCAACGAGTCCTCCAGTGAGGAGGGTCCGTACGACCTGAAGCAGGCGATGGCCCTCTCGGTGAACACCTACTTCGTGCAGATGGAGCAGGAGATCGGCCTCTGCGCGGTCAAGCAGATGGCCAACAAGCTGGGTGTCGCGGGCAAGGCGAGCGGTGATCCGCTCCAGGAGCTGCCCGCGCTGGGCCTCGGCACCCAGGAGGTGAGCCCGCTGGTGATGGCGAACGTCTACGCCACCTTCGCCGCCGGGGGCACCCACTGCGCGCCGCTGGCGATCAGCGGGATCACCACGATGGACGGCAAGGACGTGCCGGTGAGCCCCGCCAAGTGCGAGCGGGTGATGTCCGAGAACACCGCGGACGTCATCAACACCGTCCTGCTCGGGGTGACCGAGAAGGGCGGCACCGCGCGCGACCTCGGCCTGGACGACGGCCGGCAGATCGCGGGCAAGACCGGCACCACCGACGAGAAGAAGTCGGCCTGGTTCAGCGGCTACACCGCCAACCTGGCCGCCTCGGTCTGGCTCGGCGGCCCGTCCAAGGGCGTGCCGATGAAGAACATCCGGATCGGCGGCAGGTACTACCCGGAGATCTTCGGCGCCACCGGCCCGGGCCCGATCTGGCAGCTGGCCATGAACCAGGCGCTGAGGAACATGCCGGAGGAGACCTTCGACACCGTCTACATCCCGGACCCGCCGCCCAAGCGCGACCCGTCCACGAGCCCGACCGGCCCCGGCACCAACGCGCCCGGCAGCGGCCAGCCGTCGTCCGGGGGCGGTAGCGCGGGATCAGGCCGGCCGCACACCACGCGCCCGAGCCAGCCGCCCGCCGACGACCAGTGACACCGCCGTGCCCCGGACCGCGTCGAACGGTCCGGGGCACGGGCGTGTCACCGTGCGGGCGGGGTCAGTTGACGCCCTTGGCGGCCCAGAAGTCCTGCCGGGCCAGCACGGTGGTGTCGGTCTGGTCGGTGAAGAAGCCGTCCACGCCCAGCTCGTACAGGTACCGGGCCCAGCCGATCGCGTCCCCGTACGCGTTGGGGTCGGTGCCGCGCCGGTAGTCCACCGGCAGGAAGCTGTTCTCGTTGCGCACCGTGTACGGGTGCAGCAGCAGGTCGGCCGCGTGCGCGTCGCGGACCAGGGTGGTCGGCGGCAGCAGCTTCCCGGCCGCGTCCACCGGGGCGATCAGCTGGGTGGTCGGGCCGATGCCGTGCGCGAAGGAGGCGATCCAGCGCAGGCCCGCCGGGGTGACCAGATCGGCCACCGTGCGCTTGTCGCCGGAGAGCACGAAGTCGTACGGCTGGCTGGTCAGGCCACTCAGCAGCTGGATCCGCGGGTTGTCGACCAGCTTGGCCAGCCGCTGCAGGCTGCTCGGTTCGAAGGACTGCAGGATCGCCCGCCCGCGCTTGCCGGCCAGGCCCGCCCGGCGCAGCTCGTCTGCCAGCCGCTCCTCCAGCGGCAGGCCGATCGAGCGGAAGTAGCTCGGGTGCTTGGTCTCCGGGTAGAGCCAGACCTCGCGGCCGAGCTCGCGCGAGCGCTTACGGGCGAAGTCGGCCAGCTCACGGAAGGTGAGGATCTGCCACCGGCCGTCGTACAGGGTGTTGCGCTGGCGCTGCTGCGGCAGGCGCTCCTTGGCACGCAGGGTGCGCAGCTCGGCGAGCGTGAAGTCCTCGGTGAACCAGCCGGTGAGCTGCTGGCCGTCGATGTTCTTGGTCGCCTTGCGGCTCGCGAACTCGGGGTGGTCGGCGACGTCGGTGGTCTCCGCGATGTTGTTCTCGTGCCGGACGACCAGGTGGCCGTCCCTGGTCGGGACGAGGTCCGGCTCGATGACGTCCGCGCCGAGCTCCAGGGCCAGCTCGTACGAGCCCAGGGTCTCCTCGGGCCGGTAGCCGGGGGCGCCCCGGTGGCCGATGATCAGCGGGTGCGGCAGCCGGTCCAGGCCGGTGCCGGTGCGCACCGGCGTGCGGGTGCCGGTGGGGCGGGCGGCGGCGGCACCGCGCTCGTCGGAGGCGTCGGGCTGGTCGTCGGCCGGGGCCGCGAGCGCCTCACCGGCGCCGGCGGCGGCGAAGGCGGTGCCGAGACCGACCACGCCGGTCGCGCGCAGGAACCGGCGCCGTGAGGAGGCGGCCCCCGCCTCGCCGCCCGCGTCCTGGGCGTCGTGAGCCGGGCTGCTGCCGTCGAGCGGACGGTACGTCATGGATGCTCCTTGCTCGCACTGTTGTCGTGGCGGTGCTGGTCGTCGCCCGCAGACTAGGAGCAGCGGCGCCCCGCCGGGTGGCCGTCGGGCGAACTGCGGGCGAATCTCCGCCCGCGCGCCGGGCGGTGTGGGTACCCGTACTCAGGTGCCCGGCCGCCGTCGGGCGGACGACGGCCCGGGTGCGCGGCTTCGATGGCCCGGGTACGCCGGGCGGCTACCGCGCCTCCACCGGCTCGCCGGTGTCCGGGTCCACGTTGAAGACGCGACGGTGCGTGTCGGTGACCACGGTGACCTGGTCGGGGCCGGTCCAGGTGGCCGCCAGGAAGGCGCCCTCGCCGGGGAACCTCCCGTCGACGGTACCGAGCGACCAGCGCCGTCCGGACCAGCCGGAGCCGGTCTCCAGCAGGATCTGCCAGCTGTTGGCCTCGGTCTCCGAGCCGTACGAGCGGTGCACCACGACCAGCGTCCGCTCCGGCCGGGTCGGGGCGTCCTGACGGCTGCGCGTCTCGTCCGCCGCGGACACGTGGACGGCGAGCACCCCGATCAGGAAGAGCACGCCGGCGGTCACCGCGACGGCCCGGACCGCGGTCCGGGTGGCCGTGCGGCGCCCGCCGAGCCAGGCGGCGGTGATCAGCGCGGCGAGCGCCGAGCCGAGCAGTGGCTCGGGCCGGTTCAGCAGGTCCGCCACCAGCATCCGGCCGCCGGAACGGCTCTCCCACTGGCCCTCGGTGTAGAGGACCACGGACAGCAGCCCGGCGACGGTCAGCAGCCGCCGCACCGCCCCGCGATGCGCTGCCGGCATTGTCGTACCCCCTGCCTCCTGGCGTGGATGTCTCAGAGCTCCAGGAGCAGGTTCCGCCCCGCCGGCCAGTCGCCCAGGCCGGATTCGGCGTTGAGGTGACCGTACGCGCCGGGCTCGACGTACCGGGCGCCCCACGCCCGGGCGAACGCCCGGGCGCGGTCCGGGGCGACCCAGGGGTCGTCGGTGCTGGACACCACCACCGACGGGAACGGGAACGGCCGCAGGGCCACCGGGCGGAAACCCGTCAGCTCCTGGACGTCCGCGTGGTCGACGTCGGCGGGCGCGACCAGCAGCGCGCCCCGGACGGCGGCGGTCCGGCCGGCCGGAGCGGCGGCGACCCAGCGGGCCACCGTCACACAGCCCAGACTGTGGGCCACCAGGACCACCGGACCGTCGGCGGCCGCGTCCACGACCGCCGCGTCCAGCCGGGCCACCCAGGACTCCGGATCCGGGTGGTCCCAGTCCTCCTGCCGGACCCGCCGGAACGCCGCCGGCTCCGCGGCCTCCCAGCGGCTCTGCCAGTGCTCGGGCCCCGAGTTCTGGTAGCCGGGCAGGACGAGGTAGGTGGTGCGGTCCGACATCGGAACGGAGTCCCTCCGGGAGAGCGGGCGCGGGCAGCAGGAGTCTAGGGGGCGCCCAGCCCCGGAGCCCCGCCCGGTCCGAGGGGGGCGCGCGCGACCGCTCACGCGCTGTTCTGCACCCGGTGCGCCCTGTTGCGCCGGAGACGCCCGGTGCGGGAGGTTGTTCCAGGCCCTGCCGGACACCACCGGCCCGGGCCCGCACCATGTCTGACGGTCGATCATATGGAGGGATGTCCGCGATGGCATCGAAGATCCTGCTCGTCACCGGTGATGCCGCGGAGTCGCTGGAGGTGTTCTACCCCTACCAGCGGCTGCGCGAGGAGGGCTACCAGGTCGACATCGCGGCGCCGACCAGGAAGCGGCTCCAGTTCGTCGTCCACGACTTCGTCGACGGTTTCGACACCTACACCGAGAAGCCCGGCTACACCTGGCCGGCCGATCTCGCCCTCGCCGACGTGGACCCGGCCGACTACGTCGCGCTGGTCGTCCCCGGCGGCCGCGCCCCCGAGTACCTGCGCAACAACGCCGACGTGAAGCGGATCGTCCGGCACTTCTTCGAGGCCGACAAGCCCGTCGCGCAGATCTGCCACGGCCCGCTGATCACCGCCGCCGCCGGGGTGCTCACCGGCCGCCGCAGCGCCGCCTACCCGGCGCTGGAGCCCGATGTGGCCGCCGCCGGCGCCGAGTACGTGGACGGCGAGGCGGTCGTGGACGGAGTGGTCGTCTCGGCCCGCGCCTGGCCCGACCACCCGGCGTGGATCCGGGCGTTCGTCGAGGTGCTGCGGGTCAAGGCGCCGCTCGCCTGACCTCGGCCGCCGGACGTGCCCCCGAGGGGGTGTCAGGGTCGGTGCCCGACCTGAGGCGTAGCGACTCGGCCGGAGAGGATGGGACCTGGGTCGGATGCGCACCAGGCCCTGGGGCTGACGACCGGGGTGCGGGCCGGCTGTCAGAGTGTCAGCTGTCGTGACCGGGGCGGGTGTTGTGCGGATCCGCCCGTTCGAACGCGGGAGGCTGGCATGGCAGGGGCACTGAACAGCGGGGCGAACGACCGGGCGGACCGGGCGGACGGCGTGGACGTCGCCGGGCGGGGGCGGCAGCGACGACGGAGCGCGCTGGCCGCCCGGGCGGCGGTCGTCGTGATCGCGGGCGCGGGTCTGCTGGGCACCCTCGCCCCGGCCGCCGGCGCGCAGGGCACCTCGCCCTACCGGCCGGCGGCCCCCGGTACCGGTCCGGCCGCCGCCGGGCCCGCGCTGCGCGTGGACCGGTCGGCGCTCGACGACGCCGTGCGCGGCATGGTGAAGGCGGGCGGCGCCTCGGCCACACTCGCGGCGGTGCGCGAGGACTACCGCATCACGTGGCAGCGCGCGGCCGGCACCGCCGACCTCGCCACCGGCGCGCCCGCCACCGCCGACGGCCGGTTCCGGATCGGCAGCGTGACCAAGACCTTCGTCTCGACGGTGATCCTCCAACTCGCCGCCGAGCACCGGATCCGGCTGGACGACTCCGTCGAGACGATCCTGCCCGGCGCGGTGCCGAACGGCTCGGGGATCACCGTCCGCCAGCTGCTCAACCACACCAGCGGCCTCTTCAACTACACCGAGGACGCCTCCTTCGACCTCTCGGACCCCGCCAGGCTCCAGGCGTGGCTCAGCGGCGGCCGCTACACGTCGTACCAGCCGCAGCAGCTCGTCGACCTCGCCAACACCCACCCGCCGTACTTCGCCCCCGGCCAGGGCTGGCACTACTCCAACACCAACTACATCCTGGCCGGGATGATGATCGAGCGGGTCACCGGCCGGAGCTGGGCCGACGAGGTCGAGCGCCGGATCATCCAGCCCCTCGGCCTGACCGGCACCTCGATGCCGATCAACTCGCCCGTCATTCCCGGCCCGCACGCCAACGGTTACTACCAGGTCGCCGGCGGCCCGGAGGACGTCACCTCGCTCGACCCGTCCATGGCCGGCTCGGCCGGGGCCGGTATCTCCACCACCGCCGACCTCACCACGTTCATCTCCGCCCTGCTCGGCGGGCGGCTGCTCGGCCCGGCCGAACTCCGCGAGATGAAGCGGACCAGCGCCTACGGCGAGGGCACCACCTACGGCCTGGGCCTCCAGCGGAAGGACGGCCCCTGTGGCGAGTACTGGGGCCACGGCGGAGGCATCCCCGGCTACAGCACCATGATGCTCGGCGAGGTCCACGGACAGCGCCAGTTCGCCGCCTCCATCAACCCCTATGACGTCTCCAACGGGCCCGCCGCCAACGCCGCCTTCGACAACCTGGTCGCCACCGGGATGTGCGGCGGCCGCCCGCCGGCCGCGGCGGCAGCCGCCCCGCCGGCGGCCGGGCTCCCGGAGAGCGCCGGGCGGATCGGCTGACCGGCCCGGCCCGCCGTGGAGTGGTCCGGGCGTCCGGGGCCGCTCAGCCGGGCAGCCCCGCCCCGGTGCACGGCTCGCCGTCCGGCACCGGGGCACGCCCGCCCGGCACCGGGGAAGCCGCGGGAAGCTCCGTCGCCCCCGGCACCGGCCGGTGCCGGGGGCGACGGTCGGCGGCCCAGGCGATCACCGCGATCACCGCGCCCGAGGCGGCCAGCCCGGCGCCGACCAGCGTGGGCGAGGTCCAGCCGAGCCCGGCGTCCAGGGCAAGGCCGCCGAAGTACGCCCCCTGGGCGTTGGCCAGGTTGAACGCGCCCTGCACGGTCGCCGAGGCCAGGGTCGGCGCGCTGCGCGCCTTCTGCATCACCAGGGTCTGCACGGCGGGCACGATCGCGAAGCCGAACATCCCCACCAGCACCACCGTGACGGCGGCCGACCACTCGGTGCGGGCGGTCACCGCGAACAGGGCGAGGGTCGCGGCGAGCAGCAGGAAGGCGACGCAGACGGTCGGGCGCAGCGCCCGGTCGGCCGCGAAGCCGCCCAGCACGTTGCCGATCGTCATCCCGACGCCGAACAGCGCCAGCACCAGGGTCACCGACCCGGTGGCGTATCCGGAGACCTCGGTGAGCAGCGGCGCGATGTAGCTGTAGCAGGCGAAGAAGCCGCCGCAGCCGAACACCACGGTGGCCAGCGCCAGCCATAGCTGCCCGTCGCGGAACGTGCGCAGCTCGTGCCGCAGCCCGGACTGCGCGGGGGAGGGCAGTTGGGGTACCAGACGGGCGATGGCGAGCGTTCCGGCGGCCCCGATCACGACCACCACCAGCATGGTCGCCCGCCAGCCGAGGTGCTGGCCGAGCAGGGTGGCGACCGGCACGCCGACGATGTTGGCGACGGTCAGACCGGAGAACATCACGGCGACCGCCCTGGCCCGTCGCTGCGGGGCGACCAGCTCGGCGGCGGCCACCGCCCCGGCGCCGAAGAACGCGCCGTGCGGCAGCCCGGTGACCAGCCGCGCCGCGGCCAGCGACCAGAAGTCGGGGGCGAGCGCGCAGAGCAGGTTGCCGGTCGCGAACAGGCCGGCCAGGGCGACCAGGACCGCCTTGCGCGGCCGCCCGGCCGCGAGGGCGGTGAGCAGCGGGGCGCCGATCACCACTCCGATGGCGTACGCGGAGATCAGCCAGCCGGCCTGCGGGATGGAGACGTCGAGGCTGTCGGCCACCTGGGGGAGCAGCCCCATGGCGGCGAATTCGGTGGTGCCGATGGCGAACGCGGTGACGGCCAGGGCAACCAGCGCGAGTGGCAAGGGGGTACTCCGGAGTGACGCCCGCACGCGGGGGCGGCGGGAGGAAGGGGCCGCGCGAGGACAGCACGGGACAGGGCGGGGGTGACGGGTTCGTGCGGAATCCTAGCCGGGCCGGATGGCGCCCCCGTGTGGAGCTCATGGCAAGACGGTGACGCACGGGGGTCGCCAGGCGGGCGCCCAGGCGCGAGACTGGGGTCATGTGCCGCAATATCAAGACACTGCGACCGCCCGTGACGCCCGACGCCGGAACGGAGGACTTCCACGCGGCCGCCCTGCAGTACGTGCGGAAGGTGTCCGGTTTCCGAGCCCCGGCGGCCCACAACCAGGAGGCCTTCGACCGGGCCGTCGAGGCGGTCGCCGAGGCCACCGCCCGGCTGCTCGCCGAGCTCGAGGTACGCGGCGCCCCCGCCCGTGCCGACCACGCCACCGCCGACGCGACCGTCTAGACCGGCGGCGGAACAGGGACCAGGAGGCCGGTGATGAACCCCGCCCATCGTTATGTGCTCACGTTCCCGGGCACCCCCGGCACCCAGGCCCCGCAGGATGTCGTGGTGGTCAGCCGCACGGCGACGGTCGGTCCCGGCGGGCACCCCGTGTACGAGGACGACAGCGGCATCGTCCGGGCCGAGATCAGTGAGGCGGGGGAGGTCCGGATCCTCGCCAGCGGGGGCCACCAGTCCGTGCATCTCCCCGTCCACGCCGAGCCGCTGCCGTAGTCGGCGACCGCCTGCCGCGGGCCGGCCGACCCGGCGGTTGTCGGCCCGCGAGCCGGGCAGAATCGACACATGACCACAGCGCGCTGGCAGGGCCAGGTCATCGCCGAGAGCGATGACACCACCGTCGTCGAGGGCAACCACTACTTCCCGGCCGATTCGGTCCGCGCGGAGTACCTGAGCCCGTCCGACACCACCACCGTCTGTAGCTGGAAGGGCACCGCGGAGTACTACACGCTGACCGTGGACGGCCGGACCAACCCGGACGCGGCCTGGTACTACGCCGACCCGAAGCCCGAGGCGGAGCACGTCCGGGGCCGGGTGGCCTTCTGGCGCGGGGTGGAGATCACCGAGTAGCGCGTACCGCCGCGCCGCACCGGGTACCGGCAGAGCATGGCACTCTTCAGGAAACCGGGGCTCAGGAAACCGGGGCGCCGCGGGCCTGCCGAGCCCACCCCGGAACACGTCGCCGACGAGCTGGCCGGACTGGTCGAGGAACTGGAGCGGCCCACCCCCGGGGCGCCCGCGGGCGCCCCGGCCCGGCGGGTCACCGGGGACCGGGCCGAGCGCGCCCGGCGCCGGGGCGCGGCTCTGGTCGCCTCCGTCGCCCGGCTGCTCGGCAGCGGCGGCCGGGTCGCCGCCAAGGGCGCCGCGTACGGCGGCCGGGCCCTCGCCGACCAACTGGTGCAGGCCGCACCGCGAATCCCGGTGCGTGATCTGGCCACCCTGCGGGCCCAGCATCCCGGTGCCGCCGACCCGGACCGGCTGGCCGACCTGCTGATCACCGGCGCCTGCCGCGCCTCGGGCGCGCTCGGCGCCGGGGTCGGCGCGGCGGCGATGCTGCCCGTACCGCCCGCGATGCCGGTGGAGATCGCCGCCGAGACGCTCGCCGTGGCGGCCGTGGAGATCAAGCTGATCGCGGAGCTGCACGAGGTGTACGGCGTCCCGGCCCAGGGGACGGCCACCCAGCGGGCCTTCGCCTACCTCGGGGCCTGGGCCAACCGCCGGGGCGTCGACGGGGCGGCCCTGGTCAGACCGGCCGGGTTCGCCGCGATGGCCCTCGGCTCCGAGGTGCGCCAGCAGGTCCGCAAACGGCTCACCCGCAGCTCGCTGCGCCGCCTGCCCTCGCTGACCCCGCTGCTGGTCGGCGCCGGCATCGGCGCGAACGTGAACCGGCGCGACACCCGCAGGCTCGCCCGTGAGGTGCGCGCGGACCTGCGCTCCCGCGGCCCGGCCGTCCCCGCCTACTGGTCCGCCGCGGCCCCGGCGGTCCCGGGCGAGGCCGAGCCGCATGACTGACGGAGACCCGGGCCCGGGACCGGGCGGCCGCAGGGCCTCCACCGCGGCCGTCCGGTGATGCCGGACGGAGCCCCTACGTGCCCGGTGCCTCCGGGGCGCTCGCGCCCCGTCCGGCCTTGACGCCGTTGACCATCGCCTGGTGGACCGCCCGGGCGACGGCCTCGTCCGGGGCCGGCACGGGACTGCCCGCCACCGTGTACCAGTCCAACGCGCCCGTGTACTGCACGGTCAGCCGGGCCTCGCCGTCCGCCCAGGTGGTGTGCAGGGTCAGGTCGCCGGATATCGGGCCCACTTCGGCGGTGGTGACCCCGCCGGGCCCGCTGATGATCGACTGGGTGGTCCAGGTCGCCCAGGATGCCCGCGGATCCCCGGGCGGGTCCGCCTGCTGCCCGCGCTGCGCCTCCGTGCCGTGCTGCTGTTCGCTCATGCGTCGATCCTTCCTCGCAGGTCTGCCGCCGCTGCGGCAGCGACATCGCGGTCGCTGAGGCCGCCCGTACGCCGGGCGGCCTCGTGGCAACTCGTTCGTCGTGGACGGTCAGCTACCCGCCACGGGCTCTTCCATGGGGGCGCCTTCCGCCTGCGAGGTGTCCTGCGCGTGCTGGTTCTGCATCGAGGTGATGCCCTCCTCGGGGTCGGCCGCGCGGATGTCCTCCTCGCGGTCGGCGCTCACCTCGGACCGTGCGCTCATGTCGGTCATCGTGGGCTCCGTCTCCTCGGCCGACCGGGGCGTGCCGCAGGTCGCAGGTCGCAGGTCGCGGGACGCCGGGGCGCCCCGCGGCGCCGGGCGGCCGCCGGGCCGGGTTTCTCTGCCCCTCAAGCCTGCCTCCGCAGCCGCCGTACGGCCAACCGGGGCCCGCGCCGGGGCCGACCGGGCCGCCCGGCCGCCCGCGCGGTGTCACCAGGTGACCGGCACCGACTCCACTCCGAAGACGACCGCGTCCGTGCGGAAGGACAGCTCGCTCTCGGGTACCGCGAGCCGCAGCCCGGGCAGCCGGCGGAACAGCGTGGCCAGGGCGATCTGCAGCTCGGCCCGGGCCAGCGGCTGGCCCAGGCACTGGTGCACGCCGAAGCCGAAGGCGACGTGGCGGCGGGCGTCCCGGTCCAGGTCCAGCTCGTCCGCGGGCAGGTGGCCGGGGGTGGCGAACACCGCGTCGTCCCGGTTGGCGGTGGAGAGCATCGCGATCACCCCGTCGCCGGCCCGGACCAGGGTGCCGCCCAGCTCGACGTCCTCCAGGGCCAGCCGGGGCAGGCCGGTGTGGACGATGCTGAGGTGGCGCAGCAGCTCCTCCACCGCGCCGGGTACCGCCGAGGGGTCGGCCAGCCGGGCGGCCTGTTCGGGGCGGCGGAGCAGGAGAACGGTGGAGAGGGCCGTCATGTTGGCGGTGGTCTCGTGCCCGGCGACCAGCAGCAACAGGCCGGTCGAGGCGATCTCCCGGAGGGAGAGGTCGTCGCGGGCGGCGAGCCGGCTGAGGATGTCCTGGCCGGGGCTGCGGCGCTTCCGGGCGGCCAGGCCGCCGAGGTAGTCCAGCAGCTCGGCCTGGGCCCGGGCGACCTCCGCCTCCTCGGCGGTGGTGCTGATGATCACGCGGCTGAGGGCCTGGAACAGCTCGCGGTCCTCGTACGGGACGCCGAGCAGCAGGCAGATCACCAGCGAGGGCACCGGCAGCGCGAAGCCGGTGACCAGGTCGGCGGGGGAGCCGCTCGCGATCATCCGGTCGATCGCCTCGTCGACGATCTGCTGGATCTCCGGGCGCAGCGCCTCGACCCGCTTGACCAGGAAGTCCCCGGTGACCATGCGGCGCAGCCGGGAGTGCTCGGGGTCGTCGAGGCGGATGAAGCTGGGATCGGCGGCGGCGATCTCGCGCCGGCCGGGGGTGACGAAGGGGAACTCGGGCCGACGGGCGTCCGCGCTGAACCGGCGGTCGGAGAGCACGGTACGGACTTCGCGGTAGCCGGTCACCAGCCAGCAGGAGGAGCCGTCCAGCAGCTCGGCGCGGGTGACGGAGCCCTCGTGCGCGGCCTCGGTGTAGGCGGGCGGCGGGCTGAACGGGCACCCGCCGACGCGCGGGGCGGGCAACAGGCGGGCGGGGGCGGTGGGCGTGCTCGTCAAGGTGGATTCTCCTCGCGTGGCAAGTGACGGAAAGCGGGTGGCGAGTGGACGGTGGCGGCCGGTCGGCGGTGGGCCGCCCGGGTACCCGCGGCGCGCACCCGGTATGGGGCACCGGGCAGGGGCGCCGGGCCTCGACGGGGCGTGGGGGACAGGGGGCCCCGCGCCCCACCCGTCGGTCACGACGCCCGGTCGTCCCCGGCGTCTCCCGCCTCTCCCGCGTCCTCGGTGACGGTGATCGCACCGCCCGGGCAGAGCTCCGAGGCGAGTCTCACATCGTCGAACCGCGTTGGTGTCACAAGAGTCTGACGAAGACTCACAATCCCGTCCGAGTCGCCCTGTTCGAAGATCTCCGGCGCGGTCAGAACGCACTGGCCGGAGCTGCAGCAGCGGTCCTGGTCGATGCTCACCTGCATGTACGGACACCTCTCGGTGGTGTGGCACCGGATCATCCGGGCCGGCTGCCCCCGCTATCGGTGTCAACCTAACCGTCGCTCTGTCGCACACGAAGAGTGCGGAGGCGGTATCGCACAGAATGGCCGAATCTGTTCTCGCATCGAACAGCCATGAAACGGAAGGGATTTGAGTGAACGTCATACCTGGGGCGGGTGTCAGAGCCCCTCGGCCGCGGCGATCCGGCGGACGGTGGCGACGGTGTCCGCCTCGTCGGCGCTCTTGTCCGTCCGGTAGCGCAGTACCCGGGCGAACCGGAGGGCCAGCCCGGCGGGGTAGCGTGGGCTGCGCTGGACGCCGTCGAAGGCGATCTCCACGACGAGTTCCGGCCGTACCCTCACGATGTACGCATCTCGTTCGACCTCGCGGGCGAGCAGTTCGCCGGTCTGCCAGGCGAGGATTTCGTCGGTCAGGCCCTTGAAGGTCTTGCCGAGCATCACCCACGGCCCGAGGCCGGGCTCGCCCGCGGCCCGGGCCCCCAGGTGCAGATTGCTGAGGAAGCCGCGCCGTCGGCCGCTGCCCCATTCGGCGGCCAGCACCACGAGGTCCAGGGTGTGCCGGGGCTTCACCTTGATCCAGCCCGCGCCGCGCCGCCCGGCCGCGTAGCCGGCCGCCGGGTCCTTGACCAGGACGCCCTCGTGGCCGAGCGCCAGGGTCTCGCGGAAGAACGCCAGTGCCCGCGCGCGGTCCCCGGTCTCGACGCGCGCCACCCGTAGCCCGGCCGGCGCGGACTCGGCCAGGGCGGACCAGCGTTCCCGCCCCGGACGGTCCACCAGGTCGTCGCCGTCCCGGTGCAGCAGGTCGAAGAAGTAGGCGCTGAGCGGGACTTCGGTGCGCAGCCGGTCCGGGTCCCGGCGGGAGGCGGTCCGCGCGGCGGTCTCCTGGAACGGGCGCGGACGGCCGTCGGGGGCGAGCGCGATCGCCTCGCCGTCCAGCACCGCCGAACGGACGGGCAGGCTGAGCGCGGCCTCCGCCACCTCGGGCACCCGGGCGGTGATGTCCTCCAGACCGCGGGTGAACACCGCGACGTCCTGGCCGTCCCGGTGCACCTGCACCCGGATGCCGTCCAGTTTCCACTCCAGCGCGGCCGGTCCGGTCCGGTCGAGCGCCGAGGCCACGTCCGGTGCGGAGGCGGCCAGCATCGGCCGTACCGGGCGGCCCACCTCCAGCCGGAAGGCGTCCAGGGCCGGCACCCCGCCGGTGAGCGCCGCCTCGGCGACCGCGCGGGCCGAGCCCCGGAACATCAGCGCCCGGCGCACCGCTGCCGCCGGTACTCCGGTGGCCTGCGCCACCGCGTCCGCGACGACGGCGTCCAGCGCGCCCTGGCGCAGTTCGCCGATCAGGACCGCGCGCAGGAACCCCTGCTCGGCCTCGGTGGCCCGCTCGAACAGTCCGGCCAGCAGCCGGCGCCGCTCGGCCTGCGCGCCCGCGCCGTGCACCTCGGCGATCCGTTCCAGGGCCCGTTCGGTCTCCCGGACGCCGAGCGAAGGCCCGGCGGCGGCCGACGGGAGATCCCGGAGACTCGCGGGCCCGATGCCGGTGCGCAGCCGGTGCGACTCGCCGGAGAGCAGCGAGACCGCCGCCGGGGCCTCGGCCGGGCCGAGCTCGCGCAGGAGGTCCGCCAGCAGGGCGGTCTTGGCCCGGCGACCGGGCTCGTCCGCCACGGCACGGGAGACCAGGGCCAGGTGTCGGAGCAGCATACGGGGCTCCTCGGGTGCGGGTGCGGGTGTCGGCCGGGAGGTCCAGGATCGGCGACCGGGCCCGGCCCGGGCCGCAGGACACGCTTCGGCGGTCTCGCCGGCGGCGCGATGGACGGTGGGGTGGACGGCGGGTGGACGCACTGCCCGCCCGGGGGCCGCTCGCCGCCGGGCGCGGCCGGAACGCGATCGGGGGTTGGTACTGGTGTGCTCTCGTAATCAACTGTCGCCAGTTCCTTGTGGAACCCAGCCTGCTGGTGACCGTGTGTGGTCTCCAGTGGCGTATCGGCTCCAGGTCCCGCCGGTCTCCTTGAGCAGGCGGGTGGTCTTGTCGTGGTAGCCGAGAGCGTCCGCGACGACGGGGGCGGGCACCTCCAGGAGTTGCTGTCGGATGGCGGCTCAGCCGGGGAGTTCTTCGCTGTCCGGCAGAAGTCGTCGGAGTCCATCGACGGTCTGACGTCGGTGGAACGGGTTCTCTGGAACTGAGGGGAGCACGCTGATCGGCATCTTGAGCGTCGCCAGCTCGGTGTCGGTGACGGCTCGCGGGGTCTGCCCGTCCGGCAAGTCACGAATGATCTGGTCGGAGGCGCCGAGGTTGGTCAGGCCGATGCGGGTGCGGGAGTCCGCTGCGGGGTCTCCGGCGGTTGCGGGCCATGCCAGCGCCAGTCTTGCGATCCAGAGGCCGCCATGGATCAGGAGGACTGCGGAGTTGTCCGTGTCCATCAGCGCCAATGGAGATCTCCGATCATCGCAACTTCCGCGCCTCCGTCGGCGAATACGACCTGACCGGTAACGAAACGGTTGTCCGCGCCGGCAAGCCAGCAGATGAGCTCGCCAACCCACTCCGGCCGCCCAGGAAAGCCGCCGAACGGTTGCGGTGAGGCGGTCTCGACGGCGGTGCGGATGTCTTCGCTCGCGAAGATCCAGGAGGCGGCAGGTGTGTCGACGACGCCGGGTGCGACGGCGTTGAGGGCGATGCCGGCTCCCGCCCATTCTGGTGTTGAGGCAACCCTGCGCACCCAACGATTCAGCGCACGCTTGGCGGCGCCGTAGGCGCCCGCGGCACCAACTAGAGATGGCTCAGCGTTGGCAAGAGCCACGGCAGCGGCTTCGTCGCCGTCGAGGCATGCCTGCAAGACGCGCTCGTCCGCGGGCGCCAGCGAAGAGGTCGACGACACGGCCACAGCTCGAGGCGCATCGCTCTGCGCCAGCAGCGGCCGCAAGCCTTCGAGCGTCGCGACGGCACCGAAGTAGTTCGTCTCGAGGAGCCCGGTCCTGCCACCACCCGCGACGGCGAGCACTGCGTCGATGGGCCCACGCTCGGCCACCTGGTCGACCAGTGCCTGTCGGCCCCGGGGCGTGGACAAGTCTGCCTGGATGTCGGCGTCGTTGAGGTCACACCCGATGACCTGGGCGCCGCGCTCGCGAAGCAGCGTCGCGGTGGCAGCGCCGATGCCGGACGCCGAGCCGGTCACGACGTACGTCCGCCCGACGATTCCTGTATATGGCATTGCTTCCTTCCGTGTTCCCGTCCTGGACGGCGGTGGCGTTTCAGGACCGCAGAATCTGCGTTCCCTCACACTGCTTCCTGCGATTTCAGGCACTCGACGCCCGCCTCAAGGGGAGGCCGGGACCCCGCGCCGTCGGTAGTGACAAGGGCTGCCTGCGACCGAGGTCCGGCTTGGCGCGGCTGGTTCACCGGGGACCTGCGGACCATCTATGGCTGCTCACGCGTGCCGCGGTCGAAGAGTTCGATGAGCTCGTTTGCGCACAGGTCGGGGTCGAGGCCGGCGGACAGGAGCGGGGCCGCGTTGTCGATCGAGGCTCGCAGCGCCGCCGCCATGACCTGCGGATCGAAGGAGCGGAAGGCTCCGGTGCGCTGCCCGGTGGCGAACAGGCTGGCCAGCCGGTTCTGCGATTCGATGTGGTGTCGTTCCCAGCCGCCCAGACCGCCGTTGAGAAGGATCTGTTGGAGCGCCCGCATGTGCGCCGAGTGGCCGGCGATGAACCCCACGTTCGCCCGGATGGCGGCGGCGAGCAGTTCGCGAGTGCCCGTGGCGGCCTCAAGGGCGGGCCGCATGTACGTTTCAACGTCGGCGACGATCTGGTCGGCGACGGCTGCAAACAGTTCGTCTTTGCTGGAGAAGTGGTAGGTGATCAGCCGCTTGCTGCTGAGCCCGGCCTCCTTGCAGATGGCCTCGAAGGTGGTGGCCTGGTAGCCGCGCTCGCCCAGCAAGGCGATTGCGGCACGAGTGATCTGTTCCTTGCGGGCCGCAGTCGCTGCATGACGGGTAGTCATGATGGTGCGCTTACTTGTCTGATTGGGGGTAGGCCCACGGGGACGGCCTTGCGGCCCGCCACGACCGCCACCACGGCCAGAGATTTATCCATACGGATAAAGTTATCCGCACGGATAACGTATGGCAAGTCGTATTGGATCGCCACTGGAAGATCTCGGGCCTGACGGCTTCCCAGCGCGATGGTGAGCTGTCATCAGTGTTCCCGTCTTGCGGTGCGTTGGCTGATGTCAGCGGCGTAGGTGGTCCAGTCGCCGGCTGCGGCTCGCTGCCATTGGACGGCGACGCTGATGTGGATGCCGAGCATGCGTGCCAGTGGTGCGGCTGGGAGTTCCTCGGCGAGTTGGAACAGGGCCGCAGTGCGGGATCGGCCGGGGAGGACGCCGATGGCGCGGAGTCGCTCGGAGAGCCGGAACGAACTGATCGGGTGTCCTGGTCGTCCGCCAGGGAACAGCCACGGCGACGTGTCGGGGGGCTCCGAGTGACGCGTGCCCCTGGCGATCCGCGGCCACGTGGTGCAGGCCAACCTCCAGGAGGGCCGCCACGCGCTCGCCCGGAAGATCTTCCACGGTCGGGCCGGACAGCTCTACCAGCGCTACCAGGACGGCATGGAGGATCAGACCGGCGCTCTCGGACTGGTCCTCAACGCCCTGGTGTTCTTCGACACCAGGCACATGGACGCCGCCGTCACGCAGCTGCGCGAGGACGGCTTCGACGTCCGCGACGAGGACGTGGCCCGCCGCTCCCCCTGGCGGCGGTCGTCAGCGGCGCAGGACGCCGACGACCCGTTCCCCGCCGAGGATGGGAGCGTCCTCGCACGCGGCGGGCGTGACCAGGCAGGGGCCCACCCACTTGAGGGCGGCACCAACGTTATGAAGTGGTGGCGGCGCAAGCCCGCACGGCCCGGGGACACCGGCCCCGACCTCGCTCGCACTCGGCAAGAGCTGAGCGTCACACCGGCGGCCGGGTGAGTTTGGCGGCCACGGCGTCGAGGACCCAGTCCAGGCCGGTCGCGAAGGATGCCTCGGCGTCCACGTCCGTGCCGTCGTACACGGCCTTGGTCAGCGCCGGGAAGCGGCCCGTGGCCAGCATTCTCATCACATGCGGGCCGGAGGCGCGCTGCCAGTCGTGCTTGGACAGCCCCGTGGCGCGTTCGGCCCGAAGGTTCGCGATCTCGCGTCTGATCGCGCCGGTGAAGTAGGCGCTGACAGTCTCCACGGCGCGCATGACGGTGTCGATGTCGGCGAGGCCGTCGAGGGCGGCCAGCGTGGCCTCGGTCACGGCGAGGCCGTTCGGGCCCAGGGTCGGGCGGCCGCCGAGCAGGTCGGCCAGCCATTCGTGACGGAGAGCGGCCTGCCTGGTGCGGTGGGCGAGGATGCGCAGGGCCTCCCGCCAGTCACCGGACTGCTCCTCGGGGAGAATCTCGGCGTGGACCTCGTCCACCATGAGGTCGAACAGCTCCTCCTTGGTGGAGATGTATCCGTACAGCCGCATCGGGCCGGCGTCCAGCCGGGCGGCGACCTTGCGCAACGACACCGCCCCCAGCCCGCCCTCGTCGGCCAGCGCGATGGCGGCGGCGACGATCCGCTCCCGGTCGAGCGGCACGGGGCGAGTCGGCGGCTCCGGCCGGTCCCACACAGTCATGGTCACGCCGTTCTGTTGCGATGCGTCGTCATGGGGAAATACGGTGTATCGACATGAGACATCGTATCGCTGTGGTCGGGAGCGGCCCTGCCGGCCTTGCCTTCGCCCGTGTCCTGCACCGCCATGACTACCCCGTCGCCGTCCTCGAACGCGATCCCGCCCCCGAGGCCCGCCCCCCGGGCGGCACACTGGACCTGCACGAAGGGCTGGGCCAGCTCGCGCTGGACAAGGCGGGGCTGCTGGCGGAATTCCGGGCGCTGTCTCGTCCCGAGGGGCAGGCCATGCGCATCCTGGACCCGGACGGGACCGTCCTGCGCGACTGGCGACCCCGTTCAGATGACCGGGCCAATCCCGAGATCGACCGCGGGCAACTCCGTGACCTGCTGCTCGGCCCTCTCGACGTCCGGTGGGGGCGGGGCGTGACGCAGGTGGTGCCGGGGACCCGGGATGGCGTACTGGTCCATTTCGCGGACGGGCGCCAGGAGACGTTCGACCTCGTGGTCGGCGCGGACGGCGCCTGGTCCCGGATCCGCCCGGCAGTCTCGTCGGTGACGCCGCACTACACCGGCGTCACCTCGGTCGAGACCTCCCTCGACGACGTCGACACCCGCCACCCCGACCTCGCCCGGTTGATCGGCGACGGCTCCGTGGCTGTGTACGGCGTGAACCGAGCTCTCGTCGCCCAGCGCAACAGCGGCGGCCACGTCAAGGTGTACGCCCAGTTCCGCGCGCCGCTGGACTGGCACACGAACCTGGACCTGGCCGACGTCGAGGCCGTGCGATCGAGTCTGCTGGCTCTGTTCGACGGCTGGGCCGCTCCCGTCCTCGACCTCCTCCGCCACGGCACCGCTTTCGTCCACCGCCCCCTCTACGTCCTGCCCGTGTCCCACACCTGGACCCACGTCTCCGGGGTGACGCTACTGGGCGACGCCGCCCATCTGATGCCCCCATTGGGGGCGGGCGCGAACCTCGCGATGCTGGAAGGCGCCGAACTCGCCGAGTCCATCGCCACCGGCCCTGGAGATCTGGACGAGGCCGTCCGTGCCTTCGAGGAACAGATGTGGGCACGGGCCGGCAGGTGGGCGAAGATCACGATGGCCGGGCTGGAACGCCTCGTGAGCCCGGACCCCGCCGAAGCCCTCGCCCTCTTCGACCAAGTCCAGCCATCCTGACCGCCAAGCGCGAGAGTACCAGCACTGACAGCTCGCCACGGCTTCACGGACCACCGGCGTGCACCCGATGCGGCCCCAGGTCCTGGCGCGCGGCGGTCTCATGGTCTGCCCGGCTTCGTCCTCGAAGACGAGCCAGGCTCCCCGAGCCGCCGCGGCGCTTTTACCCGGGGCCACACCTCCTTCTTCCACAACTCGACCGCCTGGTCGTCCCGTTCGATGGCCCGGCGGGTCGGCTGCTGCCAGGACCAGCCGTGGCGCTTGAGCAGTGCCCAGGTCCCCTCGACGGTATAGCCGACGTGGAACAGCCGGCCGATCAGCGTCTTCACCCGCGCGAGCGTCCACCGCTGGTCCTCCCAGCCATGGGCGAGCGGACCACGCTCCAACTCGCGCTCCAGCCTGCCGATTTGCTTCTCGCCGAGCCTCGGGCGACCGGGTGAGCCCTTCGAGAGGACCCCGGCCTCGCCGCGCTCACGCCACTGCCGGCGCCATCGCTCCACCGACCGCTCGCTCACCCGCAGCGCGGTGGCGATCTCCCGGTTCTTCTCCCCGCCCTCGAAGCGTTCCATGGCCTGCAGCCGGATCCGCTCCCGCGCGGCCCTCTCGGTGTCGGTCAACCCGCCGCCCTGCGCGTATCTCACAGGCTCAGGGCTACCGGACCCACCCGACAGCTGTCAGGCGAACCGCCCCGACATCACGCTTTCAGGTTCAGTAGCGGTCCGACGAGGTCAGACCATGCGCCAGTCGAAGTACTGCGAAGGGCTGCCGTTGCAGTCCCAGAGCTGCAGCTTCGTCCCTGACGCGATGATCCCATTGGTGACGTCCAGGCACATGTTCGTCCCCAGGTTGCGCAGCCTGTTGCCGGTGCCCTCGTGGACCCAGCGCTGCGCGACCGTGCCGTTGCAGCCGTAGGTCTGGATCTTGGTGCCCTTGGCCGCGATGCCGCCCGCCACGTCGAGGCACTGGCCCAGGGCGCGGAGCTCGAACCCGTCCAGGGCGTCGTCGATGGGCACGCGCCGCCATGCCTGCGAGTTGGACCAGTTGCACCCGTACAACTGGACGGGGGTGCGGTCCTCGGTACGTCCGCCCTCGACGTCGAGGCACAGGTTGGTGCTCCCGACGTTCCAGCCGACCGCCCGGTTGGTGTCGTTGACGAACCGCTCGGCATCGCGGTTGCTGTAGCCGATCCAGTCCGTCGAGATCATGTTCGGCATCCGGCCGAGCGTCTTCGGCTCGCACGCCTTCACCGAGCGGTAGAAGTCGTCGTACGAACGCGCGGAGAAGTTGTTGTTGAAGAACAGCTTCTGGAACGCGCGGGCGTTGGTGTTGGCATGGCTGTTGGGGCCGTCACCATTGGCCCAGGTCGCCTTTCCCAGCTGGGTGGAGATCCCGTCGCCCTTGCGGTCGTTGCAGGCGCCGACGCCGTCGTCGTAGTGGTTCTGTACGGTCCACTCCTTCATGGGGAAGACGTTCAGATCCTGCTTGTCGTACCTCCCCGACAGCATCAGCAGGCGCTTGTTCGTGTTCACCATGTCCTCGACCCTGGGCCAGCCCTTGTTCCAGACGTCCCACGCGTTGGGGTTGAACGCCAGGTCCTGCAGGCCCGGCACCAGATCGAACTCCCGCTGGAGCTGAGCGGTGTCGGTGTAGTCCTCGAAGGTGAGGACGAAGATCTCGTGGGGATTGTTGCGGAGGAAGTCCACGATGGTCTGCATGTGCAGGAACAGCCGCTTGCCCCCGGTCAAGTCGGGGGCTCCGTGCTCGACCCACACCCCGTTGCCGGTACCCCAGATGTCGAGCTCCGTCGCCCGTACGTTCAGGCTGTTCAGCTGGTCGCGCAGGGAGTAGCTCTGGTTCTGCGCGAAGTTGACGCCGTCGGCGCTGTTGGAGAATCCGTTGTGGCTGCCCAGCAGAGTGATCTCGTCGAGATGGCGGTTGTTCCAGCCGTCCGGCGGAGCGGCCTGGGCGGGCGTGGGAGCCAGTACGGCCCCGAAGGCGAGCAGGAACGCCACCATCGCCCAGGCCACGGCCGGCAGCCCCTGCCGTCGGCCTCTTGCAATCGTCTGCATGTGATGCGACTCCTTGTCCCCCTCGTCCGCCCCGTTTCGCCGCGGGTGCGGCGTGGGCGGCAAGGACTCGAAGAGCATGCAAAGCGGAGATCAACGTTCATTAAACGGACGCATGCCGAGCCGCGCCGGACCCGGAGCTCCGGCCGTCAGCAGGGGCTGGAAGAAGCCGGATGCCTCCGGAGCGTGCCAGGTGGGCGCCTCGAAACCGGTCTCCGTGACGAACTCCGAGAGGCGGGACTGGGAGAGGTGGAGCGGGTCGGGCCCGTGGGTCAGGGTCTCTTCGGGGCATGACCCAGATACGCCGGAAACCCGCCACGGGATGATCTTGCAGACCGGAGGACTCGCTACAGGGTGTTGCTCGCGAGGGCGGCGACGCGGTTCTCGTACTCGCGGTGCGCCTTGCGCTGAGCTGGGATCGCTGGGGCGCCCGGGGTGCCGTCGAGGGACTGGCAGCGGATGAGGAGCTGGGGTCCATGGCGGAGAACGCGCCGTCGTGGATGCGCAGCGCGACTTGGTCGCGGTGGAGGACGTCGAGCACGTCGAGGATGTGCCCGGTGCCGCGTACGAGGCGGAACATCTCGGAGATGTGCACGGTGTCGCCCGGCCGGGCGTAGGCGAGCAGTTCGCCGAACTTCGGCCGCTCAAGGGGGTGGAGGCGGCTGGAGGTGCCGGCCTGTTCCTCGAGGACGACCGGGTCTTCGATCCCGGCCTTCGGTTAGGACGAGGTTTTGCCGGTCGGTCGACTGCTGGTCCGTCGACACCCGTTTGTAGACCAGGTTGGCCATGCCGCTCCCCGCTCTCGGTGGTCGCATTCGACCCCAGCTGTCAGCAAACCCTGTCATCATCCGCCATCGGATCTGATTGGATCGGCGCCGCCGTCGGGTCCCGGAAAGTCTGGGTTCATTGGACGCCCGGCGCGCCAGTCGTCATTCGTTCGTTTGCCGACACCGGCCTTCAGGGGATGGAACACGCGTCGGGGCCTGCGTCGCCGTTGGGGCACGCGATCTTCTTCGTACGACTGCGGCGGGTTCTGCGGTGCTGTTAGCCTGCGGTCCATGATCAAGGGCGGTTTGGCAGGTCGAATAGGCCGGATGGCGGGGGGCAGTGGGCCGGAGCGCGTGCTGGTCGCCGCCAGTTTCGTCAACCGGGTCGGCAATGGTCTGTTCAACGCGGCGTCGGCGCTCTATTTCACCTTGGTCGTGGGCCTGCCTGCGGTGCAGGTCGGCGCCGCGCTCACCATCGCCGGAGTGATCGGCTTGTGCGCGGGGATACCTGGGGGTCATCTCGCCGACCGGCGCGGTGCACGCGTGATCATGATGCTGGCCCTCGCGGTCCAGGCGGTATCGATGGCGGCCCTCGTCCTCGTCGAGAGCTGGGCCGCGCTCACGATCATCGCGACGGTCGACCAGATCGCCGCGGCGGCCGGAGGGGCGGCGTGGGGGGCTCTGGTGGCCCGGGTCGGGGGTGAGCGACCGGCCATGTTCCGGGCGAAGCTGCGCACCTTCGTCAACCTGGGCGTCGTCCTGGGAACGGCGGGTGCCGGGCTGGCGCTGGCCGCGGACACCCGCGGCGCCTATGTCACGCTGATTCTCGGCAACGCGGCGAGCTTCGCCCTGTGCGCGGTGCTTCTGCTTCTGCTGCCCCGCTATCCGGTGCTGGCAGCGCCACCGCGGCAGCGGCGCTGGCTCGTCTTCGCGGACCGTCCGTTCCTGACGTTCACCGCCCTCTACGGGGCCATGGGACTGCAGTACCCGGTGGTCTCCCTGCTCCTGCCGATCTGGATCTCCGAGCACACCGAAACGCCGCGTTGGACGGTGGCCGCGCTGTTCGCAGTCAATTCCGCCTTCTGCGTACTGATGCAGACCAAGATCGGCTCCCGTATCGAGACCCCGTACGACGGCGGCAGGGCGTTTCGCACTGCGGGGCTGCTCTTCCTCGTCAGCTGTCCGATGATGGCGCTGGCGGCGTACGCCCCTGTCTGGGCGGCAGCAGGACTGGTCCTGGCGGCGATCTTCGTCCATAGCCTGGGAGAGGTCTGGGAGTCCTCGGCGTGCTTCGCCCTGGGTTTCGGTCTTGCCCCCGACCATGCCCAGGGCCAGTACCAAGGTGTCCTCGGCCTCGGCTTCAACGCGGGCCAGGCTCTTGCCCCTGCGATCCTCACCACGGTGGTGCTAGGCCTCGGCACGGCGGGCTGGCTGCTGCTGGCGTTGTTCTTCGCAATGCTGGGTGCTGCTGGCCCATCTCTTGCCCGCTGGGGTATGCGGACCCGGCCGCAGCCGGGCGTTGCTGCGGAAGCGACGAGATGACCAGGGAGTAGGTGCCAGGAGCCTTCCGCGTGGCATGGAACAGTGCGTGTGCATCGCGTGGCCGCTGGAGTAGCGACATGACATGGGTGATCAGGCCGCCTGACCGTAGCCGTCCGGCGCGGCCGGGGCGTCACCGCGCAGCGGGCTGAAGTCGACGTCCAGATGCGGGTCGTACGCCTCGGGCACGAGGCCGAGCTCATGGGTGGAGTACTCGCCGAAGCGGCGGACGTGCTCGTTCGCGGCCAGCGACAGCTCGTGCCCGCGCACGCCGGGGGTGTGCCGGGCAGCCTCGTAGGGGCCCATGTCGGTGCCCTTCACGAAGGTGGTGATCACGTACCGGCCGAAGGGGTCTTTCAGCTTCGGCTCGTTGCCCGAGGCGGGGCCGAAGCGACGCCACCACTCCACCCAGTACGCCGTGCGGGAGATGATCCCGAGCAGGGAGCGCTCCGGCATCCGGGCCTTGATCTCCTGCTCCAGGGCCTTCGCTGACTGCTTCAGCCTGTTGTACTTCGTGGTGCCGGAAGTGTCCTTCTCCGACAGCAGCGCCAGCAGTTGTTCCCGGTGGGCCTCGCTGAGCTGGTCGTAGACGCCCATGCAGATCGCGGCGTTCACCTCGGTGCGGACCTTCGCCGCGAGCGCGTCCAGCGTGGTGAAGCCCAGCAGCTCCAGCCCGGCCTCCACGACCTTCTCCAGCGCGATGTTGATCAGGTCCGCCGGGCGGTTCTTCGACACGGCCTCGCTCCGCATTACCGCCTCGGCGATCTTCCGGGCCTTCGCCTTGTCGTACGACAAGCCCGTCCGCTGACGTACGGCGGTTCGCTGCCGCTCCGCCGTACGGTTCGCGGCCTTCGGCACCGTGCCCTCTGGCAGGTCCACCGCGCGGCGGACGAAGTCGACCACCGTCTCCGGGATCTCGTCCAGCTTAGGGAAGCACCCCATGCGCTGGTACGACTTCAGCGCGAGCAGCTGGGCCAGGAGGTGCTCGTCGCAGTCGGTCCGGCCGGCAACCCACTCGACCTCGTCACGGCTCGGCGCGAAGAACAGATGCAGCTCATGCGCGGTGATCAGCCGCTTGAACCGCGGATACGCGGTCCTCTCGATCGAGGTCACAGCCCACCCCGCCCCTGAGGGAATCCAACATCACCACCAACGACACTGGGCTCGCACAATCGGACCTGCCAGGGACGTTGCGTTGGCAGTACTTGGGATCACGGTGGCGACTGCGCCGGCCTGGCGCGGCTCCTTCACTCCGTCGGGCGACTGAGCTGGGAAACGCCGCCGTCTCGCATCTGATGCGAAAAACTCGCGTCCAATGCGATCGACGGAGAGTGATGGCGATGGGTGAGGACGGCCTGGCACCGGGGTCTGCTCGCCTCCACCTGGTCGATGGCCTGCCGATGCTGCGGCCGGGCGAGCAGGTCTTCGAAGCGATGCTCCAGGGCTGGCGCAACCCGTGGGAAGGCCCACTACCCTGGGGCGATGCTGCTTCCCACCGTCCCGCGCATCCGCCTGCGGGCCGCCGTTCAGCCGGCTATCGACACGCCATTCGGCCCGCTGACCTTCACCACGGCCATTGGGAACACGGGCCTTCCGCTGCTGCCCGATGAGCTGTTCGAGCTGCCGGGCGGCCGCACGGTTGCCCGCTGGGTCCGTCCCGCGGCCCGCGTAGAGCTGCTGCTGACCCCGTACGATCCCGAGCTCGACCCCGAGACCTGGGGGCCGCTGACCGACTGCCGTGCGGCGGTCTGGCGGATCGACGCCTTTGCTCCGCTCGGCCGTGTGCAGTTCTCGACGGGGCTGTCGGCGCGGCTTCCGGAGGGTGCCGACGCGGGGTACGACGGGGGGCAGGCACTGGCCGCGATCACGGTGGAGGACGAGAAGACCCGGCTCACCGTCGGGGGTGACGACGCGGAGGCGATCTGCTGGGCGGCCGACGCGGGCGAGGTGCCCCGACGATGGGCGGCGCTGATCGACGAGGTGCACAACCACTCGTTCAGCACGTGGGGCGTGGACTTCGGCCACAACGGCATGTCCTGGACGCTGCCCCCGCTGGAGGCCGGTGACCACTGTGAACTGCCGGTGATCGCTGCCTGGGCTCCGGTCACGGACGAGAGCGCGAACACTTGGTACGCCGTCATGGCATCGCCAACGGTGCTGCTGCGTCAGGTTGCTGCCGAGTCGGCACAGCGGGCCGACGCTCCAGAAGCCGGCTGATCACGATCTGAGCCGAAGACGGATCGACGCGACGGTGACCGCGCCGTGGAAGACGTAGGCGCGCTTGTCATAGCGCGTGGCCAGGCTCGGACGCCTGGCACGCGCACGCAGACCAGTACGCCACCCGGCGCCCGGCCCAGCCCTTCCTGCGCTGGTGCATGGACAACGACCATGCCCCGAGTCTTCACGGCGGCCGTCCCCTTGACCACCGCTCAGCTGATCGAGACCGCGGAGGAAGCGGATCGACTGAGCGCGCGTGAGGACCACGGCGTGTGGCAGCCCGTTTCGCAGGGCTTTGCCGAGGAGTGCCCGGACTTCCCCTGACAGCGAGGGCTTCCTTGGTGCCTTCTGACATGGTTGGGCGCCTTCGCACGTTGTCCGCGCCAGACAGCGATAGCCATGGCGATCGACGTCCGCCGAGCTCGCGTTGATCACTCAGCGCGAGCTCCATTCGGACTCGGCTGCGAACAGACGACGCCTGAACAAGCGAGCTCACCAGTCTCAACCCCCGGTTCCGTGGACCACCGCGGACGACGGCCACCGGGCCCGGAGCACGGGCACCCGGGTCACCCCGCCCGGCCCACGCCCGTCACCCGCGCGATGGCCCCGGACGCCGCTGTGCCGCGCGCGGGCGGGCGGGCCCGTGCGGTGGGGATCGGAAATTCGTTCGGACTTTCTGTTATCGGCGCGCCGCCGGGAGGTCTCCCAGGTGTCGGCACCCGTACCCGCCGACCCGAACAGGAAGCGTGCTCAGGTGAACAGCGAAGACAGGACGACGATTCTCCCGGCGGCCGGGCGCCCCGGTGGCCGGGCCGAGCGGCGCGCCGCCGCCGTGCGGCGGGGGCGTGGGCGGCGGGCCCGTCGGCGGAGCGGGGTCGGTCCGGTGGTGGCCGTGATCGCCGCCGTGGCCGGTACCGGGGTGATCGCCGCGCTCGCCGGCGCCGGGTACGCGGCGTACGACGGGGCGGACGGCGACCGGGACGGCCGGCGGGCGGTGGCGCTCGACCCGCAGATCGCGGCGGAGGCGGGGAACCACGACGGCGTCCAGGTGCCCGGCGCGGGCGGCGTCGACTCCGCTCTCCTCGCCGGCCCGGCCGGCTCCCCGTCCGCCGCCGACCCGGCGCAGGCCGCGTCCGCGTCCCCTGCGACCACCGGCCCCGCGACCACCGGCCCCGCGGCCCCTACTGGCGTGACTCCGCCGTCCACCCCTGCCGCACCGGCCGTGCCGACCCCGTCCGCGCCCGTCAAGTCCGGCCCGGGCGCCACCGCCAGGCCGACCGCGGACACCGCGGCCACCGGGGCCGCCTCCGCCGCGGCGACGTCCGCGGCCCCGAAGAACGCCGGGGCGCCCGCGAGCGGTACCTCGGCGCAGTTCGCCCAGCAGGTGGTGGACCTGGTCAACGCCCAGCGCGCCCAGCAGGGTTGCGGTCCGCTCACCGCCGAACCCCGGCTGGCCGCGGCCGCGCAGGGGCACAGCGAGGACATGGCGGCGCGTAACTTCTTCGACCACGCCAGCCCCGAGGGCTACCACGCGGACCACCGGATAGACGCGACCGGCTACCGCTGGAGCACCTGGGGCGAGAACATAGCGCGCGGTCAGAAGGACCCGGCCGCCGTGATGGAGTCCTGGATGAACAGCCCGGGCCACCGCGCCAACATCCTCAACTGCGCGTTCAAGCAGATCGGCGTCGGCGTGCGGACCGGCTCCGGCGGCCCCTGGTGGACGCAGGTCTTCGCGGCTCCGTCCTGACCGGCCGGCCTCACGCGAGCGCCCGCTCCAGTGCACCGTGCAGGGTCCCCGTTTTCCGAATCCGCGTAAATTGTTGTTATCTGATCACTCCCCAGAGGTCTCCGAGGAGGCAGCGGCGGACGGAAGAACGGCAAGACGGAGTGCGGACCCATGAACGTTGACGTGCAGAACAGGACCGGGACGACCCTGGTGCTCGCGGCCCAGGCGGGCGACCCGCAGGCCCGGGAGGCGCTGGTTGCCACCTGGCTGCCGTTGGTCTACAACGTCGCCGGGCGCGCGCTGAACGGCCACGCCGACGTCGACGACATCGCGCAGGAGACCATGATCCGCGCGCTGGACGGCCTGGACGGGCTGCGCGACCCGGAGTCCTTCCGTTCCTGGCTGGTCGCGATCACCATGAACCAGGTCCGCCGCCGGTCCGCGAGCCAGCAGCAGACGGCCGTCGGCGGCCTTGACGAGACCTGGGAACTGCCCGACCCCGAAGGCGACTTCACCGACCTCACCATCCTGCGCCTGGGCCTGTCCGGCCAGCGCAGGGAGGTCGCCGAGGCCACCCGATGGCTGGACCCGGACGACCGCGAACTGCTCGCCCTGTGGTGGCTGGAGGCCTGCGGCGAACTCACCCGCGCCGAACTCACCGAGGCGCTCGACCTGACGCCGCAGCACACGGCCGTCCGGATCCAGCGGATGAAGAAGCAGCTGGAGGCGGGGCGCCTGGTGGTCCGGGCGCTCACCGCCTACCCGCGCTGCCCGGAGCTGGCCGACCTCACCGCGGGCTGGGACGGCGCCCCGGGTTCGGTGTGGCGCAAGCGCATCGTCCGGCACATCCGGGCCTGCCCCGCCTGCGACCGGCTGGGGCGCGACCTCTTCCCGGCCGAGGGGCTGCTGGCCGGCCTGGTCCTGGTGCCCTTCCCGTCGGGTTCGCCGACCGCCCTTCCGGTGCAGCCCACCGCGGCCGCGGGCCTGGCCGACCCGAGCGGGGGGCCCGGTGGCCGGGGCGGTCCCACCCGGCGGAGGGCGGCTGTCGCGGGCGGCGCGGCCGCGGTGCTGGCGGTGACGACCCTCGCGCTGGTCTGGCCGCACCACGCCGCCCCCGAGTCGCCCGCGACCGAACCGACCACCCCGGCGGGCGCACCGGACACACTGGTGGCGGCGATACCGACCCCGCCCACGACGACGCCCCCGACCCCGCCGACGACGGCCGAGCCGGTGACGGCCCCGGCCGCTCCGCTGCCCACCCGGGCGCCCGAGCCCGCGCCGACGACGCCAACGCCCGTCAGTGCCAGGCCGACCGCCCCGCCGAGCCCGGAGCGCCAGCTCGTCGACCTGGTCAACGCCGAGCGCGCCAGGGCCGGTTGCGGCCCGCTGCGGATCGACCCCAAGCTGCACGCGGCCGCCCAGAAGCACGCCGAGGACATGGTGACCCGCGCCTTCTTCGACCACGTCAACCCGGACGGCGCGCGGGCGGACGCGCGGCTCGCCGCCGCCGGTTACCGCTGGTCCCAGTGGGGCGAGAACCTCGACCGGGGACCGGGATCGGCCGCCGCCGTCTTCTCCCGCTGGATGGACGGCGGAATTCACCAGTCCAACATGCTGGACTGCGGCTTCAAGGACGTCGGCGTCGGCGTCGCGACCGGCCCCGGTGGCCCCTACTGGACCCAGGACCTCGGTACCGCGCTCGGCTGAGGGTGCGGCCGGACCTGCCGCGCGGGGGCCGGCGTCAGGCGGGAATCAGCCGGATCAGACCGGGCGCCTGCCCGGTCACATAGCCCGTCCCCTCGCCGACCACACCGCCGGCGTCCCCGACCGGGCCCTGGAGGCCGTCCGGTACCGCGTCGAGCGCTCCGCCGTGCTGGAGCGGGCCGGTCAGATTCCCCTGGCCGCCGATCGCGCTGGCGTGTGCGCTGGGAGCGGTCAGGGAGGCCACGACGCCCACGGCGAGCGAGGCGACGGCGAGCATGCTGCGCTTCTTCATGCCCCGCCCAACGATGCTCCGCCACCCGGGTTACGGGTGCCGGCGGGAGTCCACTCGTTCTTGTCCGGCCACCCCGGCGCGAGCGGCCCGCGGGCACCTTTCCGGTGGCGCGGAGCACAGGACGGCGGTGGGATGGGGAAGGGTCGGAGATTAAACCCGACAAAACAGCACATTGACTGACCAAGTCGAGGCAACCGCGACAAGAAGGGCACCTGATGTACGCAGCCGAGCTCACGCCAGCCGTCCTCGCCGAGCTGCGCCGCCCCCGGCGCTACCCGGCCGTCTCCGTTCTGCTGCCCACCCACCGCAGCGAGCCGGACAACGCCCAGGACCCGGTGCGCCTGCGCAATCTGATCGCCGAGGCGAAGAACCGGCTGCACGCCGACGAGGCGGTCTCCCGGGCCGACCGGATCGACGTGGTCGAGCAGTTGGACCGGGCCCTGACCGAGGTCGACCTGGTGCACGCCGAGGACGGCCTGGTGATCTTCGCAGCGCCCGGTGAGCACCAGGTGTGGTCGCTGCCGCGCACCGTGCCCGCCCGCGTGGTGCTCTCCGAGACCTTCCTGACCCGCAACCTGGTCTCCGCCTACACGGCCGGCGCCCCGTACTGGGTGCTGACCGTCGCCGCCGACCGGGTCGCCCTGTTCAGCGGGGCCGGGCCGCGGCTGGTCGAGCACGCCGCGGACGGCTTCCCGCTGGACCAGGTCCCGCCGGACTGGGACGTGGAGCGGAAGGAGCGGATCGGCGACGTGCCCAGCACCTTCCGCGACGAGGAGACCCGCCGGTTCCTGCGTGAGGCCGACACGGCGCTCGCCACCCTGCTGGAGGCCGACCCGCGCCCGCTGTACGTGCTCGGCGAGGCCGCCGCGCTCGCCCTGCTGGACGAGGTGGGCGCCGCCGCCAAGCGCGCCGCCGCCCAGGTGCCCAGGGGCGGCCTCGGCCACGCCCAGCCCGCCGCCGTCGCCGAGGCCGTCCGGGCCACCGTCGCCCAGCAGGAGCAGAAGGCCGTCGCCGAACTGCACAAGCGCCTCGACCAGGCCCAGAGCGACAAGGGACTGGCCGCCGGGATCGACGAGGTCTGGCAGAGCGTCGCCGAGGGCCGGGCCGCCGTGGTGGCGGTCGAGGAGGACTACTGGGAGCCGGTCAGGGTGACCGACAACCACCTGGTGCCCGCCCCCGCCGGCGAGCCCGACGTCCGCGAGGACATGGTCGACGAGATCGTCGAACGGGCGCTGGACACGGGGGCCAAGGTCCTCTTCGTCCCCGCCGACGAACTCGCCGGCCGAGGCCGGATCGCCGCCGCCCTGCGGTACTGACCGACGCCCCGCCCGCCCCGCCCTTCGGCCCCGGCCTTGCCAGACCGGGGCCGACGGCATGTCCGCCGTCGTGGGGCCGGGGTCGGTGTGGCCGGCGCCGGTGCCGCTGACCGTCGGTGATTGCGGTGGACCGGCTGCCGGGCGTGCGCGGCGACGCTAGGGTGCTGCACGGATCGGGGCGCGGAGAGGGTGGGGGCGGCATGCGATTCCTGTTCGTGCACGGCACCGGGGTACGGCGCGAGGGGTACGACCCGCTGTTCGAGCTGGTCGCCCGCGAGCTGGGTGCCCGGTTCCCGGACGCCGGGGTGGAGCCCTGCTACTGGGGGGACGAGTACGGCGCGACGCTGAGCGCGGGCGGCGCCTCGATCCCGGGCTTCGCCGGCCTGTCCGGCGGCGGCCGGCCGGAGCCCGTCGAGCCCGCGGGGCTGGTCGGCCGGGCGGACGGCGGCTGGACGCTGCTGTTCGTCGATCCGCTCTGCGAGCTGCGTGTCCTGGCCGAACCGCCCGGCGAGGACGACGGGTTCGGCGCGCCCGGCACTCGGACGCCCGGGCAGGCCGTCGGCGAGCACCTGGCCGCGCTCGCCGCCGACACCGTCGATGCCGACGCCGTTTCCGCCGCCGCCGACCAGCTGACCGCCGTCCTGGCCGCCACCGGTCTGGCCCGGCACCTCCCCGGCGCCCTCCAACGGCTCGCCGCCGCCGAGGAGTTCACCGGGGCCTGCGAACAGGCCGCCGACCCGGCGGCGGCCGCCGAACTCACCGCCGTCACCGCCCGCGCGCTCACGGCCGAACTGCTCACCGCCGCCGGCTCCGAGGCGCTCTGCACCGCCGAGGAGCGCGACCGGCTGGTCGAACTCCTCGCCGACCGCCTCGGCGGCGCCGCCCGCGGACCGCTCGGCCGGACGGCGGGCGTCCTCGGCAAGCTCGGGATGCGCCTCGGCGGCCAGCGGCTGCTGGACCGTCATCGCGGCGCCCTGACCGTCGGCGCCACCCCCGCGCTCGGCGACATCCTGCGCTACCAGGCGCGCGGCGGCCCGCTGCGCGCCTACCTGGCGGAGCGGATCGCCGCCGCCCCGGGCCCGACCGTCGTCATCGGGCACAGCCTCGGCGGCATCGCCCTGGTGGACTCGCTGGCCCTCGCCGCCGCCCGCCGGGAGGCACCGGAGGGGCTGCGCCTGCTGGTCACCGTCGGCTCGCAGGCCCCCTTCCTGCACGAACTCGGCGCGCTCAACGGCCTTGAGCCCGGCGCCGCCCTGCCGCCCGGCTTCCCCGCCTGGCTGAACGTCTACGACCCCGCGGACCTCCTCGGCTACCGGGCCGCCCCGGTCTTCCCCGGCGATGCCAGGGTCACCGACCACGAGGTGACCAGTCGGCAGCCGTTCCCGTACTGCCACAGCGCCTACTTCAAGCTCCCCGCCCTGTACGACCGGATCGCCGCCGCCGTGGCCGGCGCCGCTTCCTGAGCCGGGGTCGCTCCGTCGGCCGGCACGTCGCCTGACACGTCGTCCGCCGGAGTCGCCGGGTGCCCCTCGCCGCCGACGTCCCCCGTCCGCTGCCCGACCGGGTGTTCGCCGTCGGCACCGAGGCGTGCCGGGCGGGCTCCGAGCCCCCTTACCGACCCGCTCACGAGCGGCAGCACCGGCCCCGGCGAGGGCATGACGGGGTGGGGCATGGCGGTACCGCCTCGGTGAAGAGCGTGGCGGGGGAGCGGGTCAGCCGCGGCGGCTGCCCGGGGCGGCGGGGGCGTTCCCGGTGACGCGGACCGAGCTGAGGATCTGCTGCACCGACTGCAGGGTCCGCTCGGACGGCTTGTTCAGACAGGCCTTCAGTTCGACCACCGTCACCTGGTCGGCCTCGGCGACCGTCCGGTGGCCGAGGAGGGCGAGGGTGCCGCCGAGGCCGAAGCAGTCCTTGTCGAGCCCGGCTTCGGCCGCCGGCTCGCTGGTTCCGGACAGCTTGGCGGCGAGGGTCTGGTCGTCGATCAGTCCGATGGCGATCAGCGCGCCGTCTTCGCCCAGTTCGTCGGCCGGTGCCGTGGCGCACGCGCTCTGCTTCGCCGTGCAGGACGGCCTCACCGTGAGCGGCTGGGAGGCCAGGTAGCCGGTGCTCCGGCGCGGGTCGGCGGACGGGATGAGCAGGGTGGACCAGCCGATCGGCATGTAGACGACCAGTCCGCCGAGCTCCGGGAAGCCGACGGGCCGCACGGGGTATCCGAAGGCGCCGCCGGGCCCGGCGGAGGTCGGGGCCGGCGAAGCGGTGACGGTCGGGGAAGCGGCGGCGGTCGGCGCCGGCGGCGTGGCCGCCGGACGGATGACCCCGGCCGGCGGCGCGGGCGCGATGGCCGGGGCGGCGGCCAGTGCGGCGGCGACCAGACCGGTGGTCAGCCCGGCCGCGAGCCCGGCGGTCCGCCTGCGGCGACGGGTCCGGGCGGCGCGTTCGAGGACCCGGTCCAGCAGGTCGGCCGGAGGCGGGAGGTGGGGAGCGGCCTGCCGCAGCAGGTACCGCAGCTCCTGCTCCTCCTCCGTGTCGGCGGCCGAAGACCCGCCGGAGCGGCCGGAGCCGGGCCGCTCGAAGCCCGAGCGGTCGAACTCCGAGCGGTCGAACTCCAGGGGGCCGGACTCCGGATGGGTGCCATCAGATCCCGTCACGGAGTCCCCCGTCCAGCATCAGTTCCCGGGAGGGCAGCTTGCCGCGCAGCGCCTGCAAGGCGCGATGGGTCTGGCTCTTGACCGTCCCCGGATTGCAGCCCAGCGCCTCGGCCGTGTCCTCGACGCTGAGGTCCTCGAAGTACCGCAGCACCACCACGGCCCGCTGGCGCGGTGGCAGCGCCCGCACGGCCGCGGCCACCACCTGGCCGACCACCACGTCCTCGAACGGGTCCGTGTGCACCGGGGACTCCGGCAGTTCGCCGTGCGGCAGCTCCCCGTGCCAGCGCCGCCGCCACCAGGAGACGTGCGAGTTCACCAGCACCCGGCGCACGTACGCCTCCGGCCGGTCGATGGAGATCTTCTCCCAGCGGGGCCAGACCTTGGCCAGCGCCGTCTGCAGCAGATCCTCGGCCAGATGCGGATCGCCGGTCAGCAGCCAGGCCATGCGCAGCAGGCGTGGGCTGCGGGCGGCGACGAACTCCTCGAAGTCCGGTGTCGCGTCCCTCATCGTGCCGCCCCCGCCATGGTGTTCCCGTCGTTCCTGTCAGCAGTGCCGGCCGTGCCGGCGGTCGTGGTGTTCGTCTCACGGCTGCATGAACGCGATGGGAGTCCGTACGGGTTGCCTGCCGAAGGCGGCCATTTTTCCGGACGTGTTGGACGGCCCGCGAGCCGGCCGGAACTCGGCCGGGCGGCGGGCGGGCCGTGGGCACCACGATGCGCCCGCCGGTCCCCACCGCACAGGGGCGCGTGGACGGCGCCCTGGCGCACCGCCCCGGCGCGCCGGGGCAGCACGGCGTACCCGCCCACGACGGACGGGCTCGCCAGGGTCAGAGCGTCCCGGTGCCGCGCGGCGTGCCCGCCGGCCCGCGGACGGCGGGTCCGGCCGGATCGACCGGCGTCACCGTCCAGTCCGGGTGGCCCGGCATCGGCGGGGTGCGCCGCCCGTAGAGCCAGTCGGTGAGGAAGCCCGTCAGGTCCTCGCCGGAGACCTCGGAGGCCGTCCGCAGGTAGTCGGCGGTGGTGGCGGTGGCGTACCGGTGCCGTCGGAGGAAGGCCCGCTCGATCCGGTCGAAGGCGGTCGCCCCGACCCGCTCGCGCAGCGCGAACAGCACCAGCGCGCCGCCGGTGTAGCGCTGGCTGTCGAAGAGGTTCACGGCGTTCGGCGCGGCGACCGGCCCGGAGTCGTGGCGCCACTGGTCGCCCCTGGCGTAGAGGTCGCGCATCCGGTCCGTCAGAGCGGTGAAACCGCCCGGGTCCGGCCAGCCGCGCTCGTAGCGGTACATCAGGCCGTAGAAGTCGGCGTGGCCCTCGTTCAGCCAGAGGTCCGCCCAGCTGCGCGGCGAGACGCTGTCACCGAACCACGAGTGGATCAGCTCGTGCATCATGTGCGAGCCGATCGCGGGCTCGGGCCGGCGCAGGAAGTCCGGTTTGTAGAGGGTGAGGGTCTGCGTCTCCAGACCGGTGAAGCCGAAGGCGGCCGGGTCGTCGCTGTTGACGGGCAGCAGCCCGTACGTCTCGAACGGGAAGCGTCCGAGACGCTGTTCGGCCCACTCCAGCTGGGCGGGGGTGAGCGCGAGGGCCGGCTCCAGACCGGCGGCGCGGGCGGTCGGGACGACGTCCCGCAGCGGGAGCCCGTGCGGGCCGGAACGCTCGCGCACGGTGTAGTCGCCGACCGCCACCTGCAGCAGCTCCGTCGCCATCGGCTCACGCGACACGTACCGCCGGGTGGTCCGCCCGTCGCCGGCCGGTTCGGTGGCGGCGAGCCGCCCGTTGGCGACGCCGAGCACGTCGTCCGGCGCGGTGACACTGATCGTGAAGCGGGCCTTGTCGCTCGGGTGGTCGTTGCAGGGGAAGACGGTGTGGGCGCTGTCGGGCTGTCCGGCGACGGCGAAGCCGTCGGGCGTGGGCACCCAGCCGGTGTGCGGCAGCCGGGCCCTCGGGTCGGCCGTGTAGTCGACGGACACCCGCAGCAGGGCGCCCCGCGGCACCGCCCTGGCCGGAACGACGGTCAGCTTCTCGTCGTGCGTGCGGAACGCCGCGGGGTGGCCGTCGACCCGGACGCTTCGGACGTCCAGCCCGAGCGCGTCCAGCTCCAGGCCCGGCAGCGCGGTGAGCGCGCGGGCGGTGAGCACGGTGCGGCCGTCCACGGTGCGGGTGTCGGGCCGGTAGTCGAACGAGAGGTCGTAGGCGAGCGCGTCGTAGCCCGGGTTGCCGAGCGCGGGGAAGACCGGGTCGCCGAGGCCGTCCGCCGCCGCGGCGGACGGCACGGTGGCGCAGAGCACCGCCGAGGCGAGCGCGAGGGCGACGGCGAGGCTGGAACGGGTCCTGGGGATGGTGACCACCGCTTTCGTGTCCTGCTGTTCGGGCCTTGGGCCGGGTCCTGGGCGACCGGCGCCGTTGAGTGACCTTCCGGACACGGATCGTAGTGGAGGGGCTGGGCGGTCCGGGACGCCTCCGAGGCCTGCGGCGTCCCCCGAACGGGTCAGTCCGGTAGCCGGTCGGCAGCGGACTGTCATAACGTTCGAAGTGCTCCGCCCCCTGACGGACGGGGCCACGGCCGTCGGAGAACCTGGCCAGGTCCGGCGGCCGTCCTTCATGTCCGGGCCCGCCTGCCCGTAGGCTGGGCGGCTGCAACCCACGCTGACGTTCCGGACCGGCAGGAGCAGCCTTGACCAGCCCCGCCCCGAGCTTCCTGGTGATCGGTGAGTGCGTCGCCGACATCGTCCGTACGGACGGCGCGCCCGACCGGGTCCACCCCGGCGGCAGCCCCGCCAACGTCGCGTACGGGCTGGCGCGGCTCGGGCTGCCGACCGCGCTGCTCACCCAGCTCGGCGCCGACCCCAACGGCCGGCTGATCCGGGCACACCTGGAGTCCGCGGGTGTCACCGTCCTCGCGGACGCCGAGGAGGGTGCCCGGACGCCGTCCGCGGTGGTCGAGCTGGACGAGCAGGGCCGGGCGCGCTACACCTTCGACATCGGCTGGACGCTGACGCCGCGCGATCTCCCGTACACGCCGGGCCACTTGCACATCGGGTCCATCGCGGCCGTCGGAGAACCCGGGGCGTCGGCCGTGCTCGCCCTGGTGGAACGCTTCCGCTCCCGGGCCACCGTCAGCTACGACCCGAATGTGCGGCCCGCGCTGATGGGCGAACGGGAGCAGGCCGTCCGGCGGGTCGAACGCTGCGTGGCGCTCAGTGACCTGGTCAAGGCCAGCGACGAGGACCTGGCCTGGCTCTACCCGGGGCAGGACCCGGAGCAGGTGGCCCGGCGCTGGCTCGGCCTCGGCCCGGCCGTGGTCGCCGTCACCCGGGGCGGTGACGGCGCCTTCGCCCTCACCGCGGACGGGCGGCGGGTGGAGGCGGCCGCGGTACCCGTGACGGTCGCCGACACGGTGGGCGCCGGTGACGCCTTCATGGCCGCCCTGTTGCGCGCCCGCCACTCCGGTGCCGCCCTCGCCGAGGCGCTCGTCGAGGCGGTCACGGCCGCCGCCCTCACCGTCGCCCGGACCGGCGCCAACCCGCCCGACGCCGGCGAACTGCGCGCCGCTCTGCGCGCCGGTACGCCGGGCGTCGGCTGAGCCGGGCGCCTACTGGTCCGCCGGTGCCGCCGGTGCCGTTCGCGGCTCCGGTGCGCCCAGCCAACGGGACTGCTGCGCCTCGGAGTCGAAACTGCGGGCGGCGGTGAGGACGCCGGTGAGGTCGGGGTGGCGGCCGAGGAGGGCGTGGGCCCGGGTCAGGGCGTCCGGCGTGAGCCGGCGGGTGAGACCGAGGTGCGGGGACCAGCGGCCGGGGACGTAGTGCGGGTCGGGTTCCTCGGCGTCGGCGAGGATCTGCCAGACCCGGTGGTGGAGCAGGATCAGGTCCACGGTGGGCACGACCGACCAGGAGAGCACCCGGCGCCTGCTGCGTGCGGCGAAGGAGAGCAGGCCGGTCAGCCGGACGGTCAACGGCAGTGCGTCGGCGAGGAGTTCGTCGAGGCGCGCCGGGGCGTCGGCCGGCATCCGGGCGCAGGAGGCCAGGGTGAGGTGCGGGCGGTGGTCGGGGTGGGTGTTGTGGGCGAGGCTGTCCACGCCGCCGTCGGCGAGCGTCTGCCAGACCGCGCGTACGGCGCGGTCGAAGGAGGCGTCGCAGACCAGCTCAACGGTCTGCATGGGCGGGCGCCGTGATGTCCTTGCCGTACCAGACCTGGGCGTACGGCCCGCTGCTGTACGCCGGGATCTCGCGGTATCCGTGTCGCGAGTAGAGCGCGCGGGCCTCGACCAGGTCGAGCCGGGTGTCCAGCACGATCCGCTCGGCGCCGAGCGCGCGGGCGGCCTCGTCCACGGCGGCCAGCAGCCGGGCGCCGCCGCCGGTGCCGCGCAGACCGGGCCGGACGAAGACCCTGGTCAGCTCGACCGTGCGGGCGTCCCGCACCCGCAGACCGGCACAGGACTGGGCCTCGCCGCGGTAGCGGCCGAGCAGGAAGAGCCCGGTGGGCCCGGCGAGGTCGTCACTCGGCGAGCCGGCCAGGCCGGCCTCGATCTCCTCGGGCGTGCCCTCGCGGCCGAGGTGCAACCGGTAGTACCGGTTGGCGACATCGGTGTAGTACTCGCGCAGCAGCGCCAGCGCCTCCTCGGAGCCGACATCGGCCCGGGCGACGGCCCAGGGATCGGTGGTACGCGGCGCACTGTTCGTCATGCGCGCATTATCGGTGGCGGCCCACCCCGCCCGCGAACCGTTTTCCCAGGCCGACGGGGGTGCGCCCGACGCCCGGGCTAGGCTGCCGAGCGTGAACCCGAGCCCGGATCCCGGGCGCACCACGCGGGGCCCGCGCTGCTGCACCGGGTGCACCCCGGACGGGGGCTGGTGGACGCGGACTTCGCCGTGCTGGCCGCGTGGGCGGAGGGTCTGCGGGGCGGCTCCCGTGCTTAGCCCGCGGGGGTGACGAGGGGGTTGGCCGAGGGGTGGCACGGGGGAGCAGTGCTGCATGGACAAAATGGCAGATAATCAGATTAATGGGGGATCGAAGGGCCGTCACCGAGCAGGCCGCCGGGCCGGGGCCGGTCTGGTGGCGGCCGTCTGCCTGACGGCCGTGATGGCGGGCTGCGCCGCACCGTCCGGGCAGGGCGGGAGGCCCTCCCGCACCGCCGCGAGCACCGCCGCCGCAGCGGACGAGAGCGAGGCGGCCGACCGCGGCGGGCCCCGGCCCCCGGCCGCGCCGCTGGGGATGCCGGGCCTGGCCCGGCAGGAGGAGGAGCGCGGCGGTGAGGCGCTCGCCCGCCGGGAGGCCGCCGTCCGGGCCAGGCTGGAGGCCGTCCACCGCTGGGGTCTGGAGCGGGTGCCGCTGCCCGCGCCGCAGCGTCCGGCGAGCAGGCCGGAGCTGCGGCCGGCCCAGGGCGTGAAGCTCAGCGACGGGCGGCCACCGGTGGTCTACCGCGTCCCGACCGACGAGAAGATCGTCTTCCTGACCGTCGACGACGGCGCCGAGAAGGATCCCGCCTTCTCCCGGATGGCGAAGGAACTGGGGATCCCGCTCAGCACCTTCGTCGCCGACTACCTGGCCCGCTCCGACTACGGCTACTTCCGCAACCTCGCCGCCCAGGGCGCCGCCGTCAACAACCACACCATCAACCACCGCAACCTCAAGGTGCTCGGCTACGACGTGCAGCACGACGAGATCTGCCGCCAGCAGGACCAGCTGGAGCAGCAGATCGGCGCCCGCCCCCGGCTGTTCCGGCCGCCGTACGGCGAGTACAACGACGACACGCTGCGCGCCGCCGCCTCCTGCGGCATCGAGGCGGTGCCGCTCTGGAACGAGGAGGCCTTCCCCGACCGCATGGAGTACCGCTACGCCGACCAGCGCCTGCACCCGGGCGACATCATCCTCACCCATTTCCGGGGCACCGACCTCTGGCGCGGCACCATGCCCGACCTGCTCCGCAAGGTCGTGAACGACGTCACCGCGCAGGGCTTCGCGCTCGCCCGCCTGGACGACTACCTGTAGGCCCGTCGGCGGGGCGTCACTGGAGCGAGAGGGCGTCGAGGTAGACCCAGGCGCCCTCGTGGCGGACGAAGCGGCTGTGCTCGGTGAGGACGCCCTCCTCGCGGCCCTCGGTGTAGTGGGCGCGGAATGCGACCGTGCCCTCGCTGTGGAAGGGGCCGCCGTCGGTGCTGGAGAGCACCTCCAGCCGGACCCAGCGCAGCGCGGGGTCGAAGTCGACGGTGGCGGGCCGGGTGTCGGGGTGCCAGCTGCGCAGCAGGTACGCCTCGTCCTGGGCGGCGAAGGCGCTGAACCGGGAGCGCATCAGGGCCTCGGCGGTGGCGGCCGCGGCCTGGCCCCGGTGCAGCCGGCCGCAGCACTCGGCGTAGGCGGCGGGCAGCCCGCACGGGCAGGGCGAGGAGGGCAGCAGCCGGGGGGCGGTGGCTCGGGGCGTGGCGCGGGCGGCGGAGCGGCGTCGGGACATGGCGTCCATTCTCGCCCCTCGCCGGAGTGCCCCGCGCCCTGGCCCGCTCACGCCCCGCTCCCCGCCCCGTTCCGGCGGTCAGCGGGCCCGGTCGAGGAAGCGCCGCAGGCGGTCCGCGAGGCCGCCGGACGGGACGGTCGCCGCGAACCAGGCGGCCTCGACGGCCAGGCCCTCGTCGATCGGCAGGCTGATGCCGCGGGTGACGGCGGCCGTGGACCGGCTGACGGTGGGCTGGGAGGAGCACTCCCGCAGGCTCGCGGCCGGCCCGGCCTGAGGCCTGTCCGAAGGAGGCCGACCCGCCGGTCCCGCGCGCCGACACCTGAACCCGGACAGCCCGGGCAGGCCCGCGCGAGGACATGGCAGAGGGAAAAGAGCAGGTCAAGGCGGAGACGCCAAAGACGCCGCGCGACCGAGAGCTGACGCCTCGTCCGTTGCTGCGACGACCGTAGCGTCAGAAGACCCGGATGTCACGGGCACTGACAATCTGTACGAAATCGTCAACGAACCGTCACACCTCGGCACCGTTGAGTGGTGAAGAGAAAGTGATCTTTCCGGCATATCGAACGAGTGACGGAAATGTGCTGGTCATCCGGAGATCTTTACCCCACCATCTCCGAGGGCACACCGCCCATTTCTCGCCGACCACAAGTCGGCGCAGGGCCATCCCTCAGGAGAGTTGATGAGTTCGACGGGACTTCCTCCACTGGACCCGGCAGCCTCGCTGGCCGATCTGGTCGACGCGCAGGTCAGACGGACCCCCGATGCCATCGCCGTGATCGACGGCGAGCGGCGTCTGACCTACCGCGAACTGGCCGCGGCCGTGGACACGGTGGCGGGCCGGCTGGCCGGCGCCGGGGTGGGCGCCGAGACCCTGGTGGGGGTCTGCCTACCGCGAACGGCGGACCTGGTGGTCACGCTGCTGGCGGTGCTGCGCGCGGGCGGCGCCTACGTACCGCTGGACCCGGCGTACCCGCGCGACCGGCTGGAACTGGTGATCGGCGACGCCCAGGCACCCGTCGTGGTCACCGACCGGACGCACGAACACCTGCTGTCCGCCGCCGGTGCCGCGCTGCTCCACGTCGACGGGGACGGCCCCGCCGCGCCCCTCGCGCCGGCGGGCGGCGCCGACGCGCTGGCGTACGTCCTGTACACCTCCGGCTCCACCGGCCGGCCGAAGGGCGTCTCGGTCACCCAGCGCGGCGTCAACGCCATGCTGCGCTGGGCCGCGCGCACCTACACGCCGTCCGACCTGGCCGGGGTGCTGTTCGGCACCTCGGTCTGCTTCGACATCTCGGTGTACGAGTTGTTCCTCCCGCTCGCGGTCGGCGGCACCGTCGTGGTGGCCGAGAACGTCCTTGCGCTGCCGGAGCTGCCCGCCCGCGACGAGGTCACCCTGGTCAACACCGTGCCCAGCGCCATGGCGGCGCTGCTGCGCGGCGGCGGCCTTCCCGGCGGCGGGGGTCTGCCGGGCGGCGTACGGGTCGTCAACCTGGCGGGCGAGGCGCTACCACGCCATCTGGCCGACCAGGTCTACGCCCAGCCCCAGGTCGAACGCCTGTACAACCTCTACGGGCCGACCGAGGACACCGTCTACTCCACCTGGTCGCTGGTCGGCCGGGACGAGCCCGGCGAGCCCCTGATCGGCCGCCCGCTCGACGGCACCACCGGCCATGTGCTCGACGAGCGGCGGACCGCCGTCCCGGACGGCGGGATCGGCGAGCTCTACCTCTCCGGCGAGGGCCTGGCCCGTGGCTACCACGGCCGCCCGGACCTCACCGAGGAGCGCTTCGTCACCGTCGGCGGCGAACGCTGCTACCGCACCGGCGACCTGGTGCGCCGCCTGCCGAACGGCGAGCTGGAGTACCACGGCCGGGTCGACCACCAGGTCAAGGTGCGCGGCTTCCGGGTCGAACTCGGCGAGATCGAGGCCGTGCTCGCCGCCCACCCCGCGGTCGAGGCCGCCGCCGCCGTCGTCCAGCAGGACGAGGCCGGCGACTACCTGGCCGCCTTCGTCCAGCCCGCCCCGGGCACGGCCGAGCCGACCCCCGCCGAGCTGCGGGCCCACTGCGCCGCCGCGCTGCCCGGCTACATGGTGCCGCTGGCCGTCGGCGTGCTGGCGCGGCTGCCCCTCACCCCCAACGGCAAGACCGACCGCAAGGCGCTGCCGCCCGCCGCCCGCAGCCGCGCCGGGCAGGAGCTGTTCGTCGCCCCCCGCACGCCCGTCGAGGAGCGCATCGCCGAACTCTGGCGCGGCGTCCTCGGCGTCCCCCAGGTCGGTGTGCACGACGTCTTCCTCGACCTCGGCGGCCACTCGCTGCTCGCCGCCGGGGTGCTCGCCCGGATCGAGCGCGAGTACGGCACCCGGGTGCCGCTCGGTGAGTTCTTCGCCGCGCCGACCGTCGCCGCGCTCGCCGTCCGGGTCGCGAACGGCGGCGGCGGACGTCCGTCCGTCGCACCCCCCAAGCGTGAGGCCGAACTGCCCGCCCGCGCCACCGGTTTTCAGCGCGAGCTCTGGCTGCACGAGTCCGTCCAGCCCGGCAGCTCGCTCTACAACGTCCCGCTGCGGATCCACGCCGCCGGCGCCCTCGACCGGACCGCCCTCGGCCGCGCGCTGACCGAGGTGGTCCGCCGGCACGAGGTGCTGCGCACCGCGCTGACCGGTCGCGACGGCGACCCGGTCGCCGAGATCCGCCCGCCGTACGCCGTCGAGGTGCCGCTGCTCGACCTCACCGGCGCCGACGAGGAGAAGCTCGACGCCGCGCTGCGCGCCGAGGCCGCCCGGCCGCTGGACCTCACCGGGGGCCGGCTGCTGCGCGCCCTCGCCCTGCGCACCGGTGCGGACGCGCACGAACTGCTGATCACCGTCCACCACGCCGCGATGGACGGCTGGGCCGCCGGCCTGCTGCTCGCCGAGCTCGGCCGCGCCTACCAGGACGGCGAACTCGCCGAGCCCGACCTGCAGTTCTCCGACGTCGCCCGCTGGGAGGAGCGCGCCGACGAGGCCGCCCGCGAGGACGCGCTGCGCTGGGGCGAGCACCTGCTCGGCGTCGAGGTCGAACAGCACCTGCCCGGCGACCGGCCGCACCCCAACCCGCACGACACCGCGGGGCGCCGGATCGCCCGCCGGCTCGACACCGGCCTGGTCCGCTCGGCCGAGCGCTGGGCCGCCCAGGAGGGCGCCAGCCTCTACATGGCGGTGCTGGCCGCCCTCGGCGGGGTGCTGCACCGCTACACCGGCCGCACCGATGTCGCCGTGCTCAGCCCGTTCGCGGTCCGCCCGGTCCCCGAGCTGGAGCAGGTGCTCGGGTCGCTGATCAACACGGTGGCGCTCCGCTTCGGCGTGGCCGGCACCGACACCTTCCGCGACCTGGTCGCCCGGGTCCGCCCGGTGGTGCTGGACGCCGCCGAGCACAGCGGATTCCCGTTCCTGGAGCACGCCCGCCGGGTGGGCACCCCGGCCGGGCTGACCGCCTCGCCGATCGCCCAGGTCATGCTCGCGGTCCAGAACCACCCCGTGGCCGGGGTCGAACTGCCGGGGCTCAGCCTGCGGTTCGTCGCCGAGGTGTGCAACGGCACGGCCAAGACCGACCTCTCGCTGTTCCTGGAGTTCCCGGCCGAGGGCCCGCTGCTCTCGGCCGAGTACCGCACCTCGCGCTACGACGAGCGGTCCGTCCTGGCCGCGCTCGACCACCTGACCGCGCTGCTCGGTGCGGCCGTCGCCGAACCCGACCGCCCGCTCGGCGAGCTGGCGATGCTCACGCCCGCCGAACTGGCCGCCGCCACCGAGCAGGTCAACCGCACCGAGGCGGCGGTGCCCGACGCCGGGCTGCACGAGCTGGTCGCCGCCCAGGCCGCCCGCACCCCGCAGGCCGTCGCCGTCTCCGCCGCCGACGGCACCCTCGACTACGCCGGACTCGACGCCGCCGCGGGCCGGCTGGCCCATCTGCTCGGCGAGCACGGCGCCGGCCCCGGGGCCCTGGTCGCGGTCGCCGTCCGGCGTGGCCGGCTGCTCCCCGCAGCCCTCCTCGGCGTCCTGCGCAGCGGTGCCGCGTACCTGCCGCTCGACATCGACCAGCCGCTCGCCCGCAACCGCGCGGTGCTCGACGACGCCGGGGTCACCCTGCTGGTCGCCGAACAGGCCACCGCAGGCGACGAGCTGTTCGCCGGACGCACCGTCGTCCTGGCCGACGGCCCGGAGGCCGCCGCGGCCCCCGAGGCGCGGTCGGCCGCGGTCGGCCCGGAGGACCCGGCCTACCTGCTCTACACCTCCGGCTCCACCGGCCGCCCCAAGGGCGTCTCCGTGCCGCACCGCGCCATCGTCAACTTCCTCGCCTCGATGGGCCGCGAACCCGGCCTCACCGAGCGGGACGTGATGGCCGCCGTCACCACCGTCACCTTCGACATCGCCGGCCTGGAACTCTGGCTGCCCCTGGTCACCGGCGCCCGGGTCGAGATCGCCGACCGCGCCACCGCCACCGACGGGCACGCGCTCGCCGACTGGCTGGACCGGTGCGGCATCACCCACCTCCAGGCCACCCCCGCCACCTGGCGGATGCTGCTGGAGGCCGGCTGGGCCGGCCGCCCCGCCCTGACCGCCCTGTGCGGCGGCGAGGCGCTCACCGCCGACCTCGCCGAGGCCCTGCTCGGCCGCACCGAAACGCTGTGGAACCTGTACGGGCCGACCGAGACCACCGTCTGGTCCACCGCTCAGCGGGTCACCGCCGAACTCGCCTCCCACGGCGGCGTGGTGGCGCTCGGCAAGCCCATCGCCAACACCCGGCTGCACCTCCTGGACGTCAACGGGCAGCCCGTCCCGGCCAACGGCATCGGCGAACTCTGCATCGCCGGCGCCGGCGTCGCCCTCGGCTACCACGGCCGGCCCGACCTCACCGCCGAACGCTTCGTCCCGGAGCCCGGCGGCCCCGAGGACGCGCTGATGTACCGCACCGGCGACCTCGCCTGCCGCCGCCACGACGGACGGCTGGAGTACCACGGCCGCACCGACGCCCAGGTCAAGCTGCGCGGCTTCCGGATCGAACTCGGCGAGATCGAGGCCGCGCTCACCGCCGTCCCCGGCGTCACCGCGGGTGCGGCCCGGCTGGTCGAGACCCCCGCCGGACCGGCCCTCGCCGGCTACGCCGTCACCGACGGCACCCTCACCGAGGACACGCTGCGCACCGTCCTCACCGACCGGCTGCCCGACTACATGGTGCCCGCCGCGCTCGTCCTGCTCGACGCGCTGCCGGTGACCCCCAGCGGCAAGGTGGACCGGGCGGCCCTGCCCGTCCCGCGGCTCGGCGGCGCCGGCGCACCGCCCGAGGGCGACTGCGAGGAACTGCTCGCCGACATCTGGCAGGAGGTCCTCGGCATCGAACGGGTCTCCCGGCACGACGACTTCTTCTCGGTCGGCGGCCACTCGCTGCTCGCCACCCGGCTGGCCGCCCGGGTCCGTGACACCTTCGACCTCGACCTGCCGCTGCGCACCGTCTTCGAGGCCCGCACCCTGGCCGCGATGGCCCGCCGAATAGAGGACCTCCTGCTCGACCAGATCGACGGCCTGGACGACTTCGACGACGTCGACGATCTCGACGGACTCGACGCACTCGCCAGAGCCCACGGCACCGACGCACCTGAAGACCCGGGCACCGAGCCGAACCCGGCCGTCGGCGCCCTGACGGGGGAGAACGCATGACCGACCAGACCACCAGCGGCGCCCGTCCGGACCCGGACGCCAGACGCCAGGAACTCCTGCGCCGCCGCCTCGCCCAGGCCAAGGCCGCCAAGGCCGCCGCCAGACCCGCCCAGCAGGGCATCGCGCCCCGCCCCGACGGCACCCCGGCACCGCTCTCGTCCGCCCAGCGCCGGATGTGGTTCCTCGCGCAGTACGAACCGGACAGCGCCGCCTACCACATCCCCCTCGCCCTGCACCTCGACGGCGAGCCCGACCCCGCCGCCCTCGGCGCCGCCCTCACGGACGTGCTCGCCCGGCACGAGGTGCTGCGCACCGTCTACCCGACGGTCGACGGCGACGTCCGGCCCGAACTGCTGGACGCCACCCGCTTCACCCTCGCCACCGCCGACGTCCCCGCCGGCCAGGTGGCGGCGCGGCTGGACGAGGAGGCCCGGCGCCCGTTCGACCTCGCCGCCGACCTGCCGCTGCGCGCCGCCCTGCTGCGCACCGGCGACGGCGCTGTGCTCAGCCTGGTGCTGCACCACATCGCCGCCGACGGCTGGTCCATCGGCGTGCTCTTCGACGACCTCGGCACCGCCTACACGGCCCGCCGCGAGGGCCGGGCGCCCGCCTTCGAACCGCTGCCCGTCCAGTACGCCGACGTCGCGCACTGGCAGCAGACCGAACTGGCCGGCGAACTGGCCCGCCAGGAGGCCTGGTGGCAGGAGCGCCTGCGCGGCGCCACCGCCACCGTCACCGTGCCCACCGACCGCCCCCGGCCCGCCGTGGCCGGCACCCGCGGCGAGCGGATCACCGTCGAACTCGGCGCCGACCGCACCCGCCGCATCCGGGCGCTCGCCGAAGGGACCGGCGGCACCGCCTACATGGTGCTGCTCGCCGCGCTGCAGACCGTCCTCGCCCGCTACACCGGCGCGGAGGACGTGGTCGTCGGCACGCCCGTCGCCGGACGCACCCGCAGCGAGACCGAGCCGCTGGTCGGCTGCTTCGTCAACACCCTGGCGATGCGCACCGACCTCTCCGGCGACCCGACCGTCCGGCAGCTGCTGGAGCGCGTCCGGGAGGGCACCCTCGGCGCCTTCGGCCACCAGGACCTGCCGTTCGAGCGCCTGATCGACGCGCTCGGCCTGGACCGCGAACTCGCCCACACCCCGCTGTTCCAGGTCATGCTCAACGTCCACAACCAGGCCGAGGCCAAGCCCACGCTGCCCGGCCTGGAGGTGGACTGGCAGCCCGTCGGCACCGACACCGCCAAGTTCGACCTCTCCGTCGCGGTCGTCGACAACGGCGGCGAACTGGTCGCCGACCTGGTCTGGCGGACCGAGCTGTACGACGAGCCGACCATCCGGCGGGTCTTCGGCCACCTCACCACCGTGCTCGACGCGATGGCCGCCGGCCCGGACCGCCCGGTCGCCGAACTGCCCCTGCTCACCCCCGCCGAAGAGCGCCGGCTCGCCGAGTGGGACGACACCCGGCGCGACTGGGACCTCGGCGGCACCCTGCACGGCCTGGTCGAGGAACAGGTGCGCCGCACCCCCGACGCGCCCGCCGTCCGCGGCGCCGACGGCGTGCTCGGTTACGCCGAACTCGACCACCGGGCCAACGCCCTGGCCCACCGGCTGCGCGAACTCGGGGTCGGCCCGGACCGTCCGGTCGGCCTGCTGGTGGAGCGCTCGGCCGCGCTGGTCGTCGGCATGCTCGGCATCCTCAAGGCCGGCGGCGCCTACCTGCCGCTCGACCCGGTCTACCCGGACGAGCGGATCCGCGCGCTGCTCACCGCCGCGGGGGCCGCCGCCGTCGTCACCACCGACGACCTGCTCGCCCGGCTCGACGGCACGCCCGTACCGGCCGCCGTGCTGGACCCGCTCTCCACCCCCGCCGCCCCCTGCGCGGCACCCGAGGTGGACGTCCGCCCGGACCACCTCTGCTACGTCGTCTTCACCTCCGGCTCCACCGGCGCACCCAAGGGCGTCGCCGTCGAGCACCGCAACTACCGCAACTACCTGCACGGTCTGCGCGAACGCGTCGGCGCCGGCACCGAGGGCTGGAACTGGGCGCTGGTCTCCACCTTCGCCGCCGACCTCGGCACCACCAACGTGTTCGGCGCGCTCACCGGCGGCGGCTGCCTCCACCTGCTCACCCGTGACCAGGCCACCGACCCGGACGCCTTCGCCGCCTACACGGCCGCCCACCGGATCGACGCCATGAAGCTGGTCCCGAGCCACCTGGAGGGCCTGGCCGCGCACGGCGGAGCCCTCGGCGGCATCCTGCCCGCCCGGCTGCTGATCTGCGCGGGCGAGGCGCTGCGGCCCGACCTGGTCGCCCGGATCCGCGCGGCCCGGCCCGACCTGCTGCTGCACAACCACTACGGCCCGACCGAGACCACGGTGTCGATGCTCGGCACCCCCGTCCCGGCGGACCTCGGGGACGCCGTCACCGCACCGCTCGGACTGTCCTTCGGCAATGTCGGCGCCCATCTGCTCGACGCCCGGCAGCGGCCGGTGCCGGTCGGCGTCCCCGGTGAGCTGTACGTCTCCGGCGGCGGCGTCGCCCGCGGCTACCTCGGCCGGGACGACCTCACCGCCGAGCGCTTCGCCGTCGTCGGAGGCCGGCGCACCTACCGCACCGGCGACCTGGTCCGGCGGCGCGCCGACGGCGCCATCGAGTTCCTCGGCCGGGTCGACCACCAGGTCAAGATCCGCGGCTACCGGGTCGAGATCGGCGAGGTCGAGGCCGAACTGACGCTCCGTCCCGAGGTCCGCGAGACCGTGGTGGTCGCCCGCGGCGAGGGCGCCGCCCGGAACCTCGTCGGGTACGTCGTGCCCGCGGACCCGGCCGCCGCCCCCGACCCCGGCGAGCTGCGCGCCGCGCTGCGCACCCGGCTGCCCGACTACATGGTGCCCGCCGCCCTGGTCGTGCTGGACGCCCTGCCGCTGAACGCCAACGGCAAGGTGGACCGGGCCGCCCTGCCGGAGCCGGTCGCGGTCCAGCCGGTCTCCGGTGGAGGCGAGTTGGTGACGGAGAGCGAGCACGAGGTGGCCGCCGCCTACCGTCAGGTGCTGGCCGTCGAGGAGATCGGCGCGGCGGACGACTTCTTCGCGCTCGGCGGTGACTCCTTCTCCGCCGTGCACACCGTCCGCCTGATCGGCCGCGGCCTCTCCGTCATCGACCTGTTCCAGCAGCCCACCGTGCGTGAACTCGCGGCCCTGCTCGACGCCCGGGCCGGCGGCGCGGTGGACCAGGGCCCGCGCAGCCTGCTGCACAAGCTCACCCGGGGCAACGCGCCGGCCGAGGTCAGCGTGGTCTGCGTCCCCTACGGCGGCGGCAGCCCGATCACCTTCCAGCCGCTCGCCGACGCCCTGCCGGCCGGCCACCGGCTGTACGCCGTCGAGCTGCCCGGCCACGATCCGAGCCGCCCCGACGACGAGCTCACCGAACTCGAACTCCTCGCCGACCGGCTGACCGAGCAGATCACCGAGCGGATCGACGGCCCGGTGGTGCTGTACGGCCACTGCCTCGGCGGCGCGCTCGCCACCGCCCTGGGCTCCCGGCTGGAGGCGGCCGGGATGGACCTGCGCGGGGTCGCCCTCGGCGGGACGTTCCCGGCGGCCCGGCTGCCCGGCCGGTTCGCCGAGTGGATGGCCAAGCGGCTGCCGGGCGACCGGATGCTCTCCAACCGTTCCTACCTCGACTACCTGCGCGCCATGGGCGGCTTCACCGACGTCTACGACCAGGCCGAACAGGACTTCCTGGTCCGGGCGTTGCGCCACGACGTCCGGCAGGCCGAGGACTTCTACACCCGGGCGTACGGGGACGGGCGGCCGCCGAAGGTCACGGCGCCGATCCTGTGCGTGGTCGGCGAGAAGGACCGCGCCACCCAGCTGTACCAGGAGCGGTACGCCGAGTGGGAGCACTTCGGCGACACCGTCGACCTGGCCGTCATCCCGCGCGCCGGGCACTACTTCCTCAAGCACCAGGCCGACGACCTCGCCCGGGTGATCTCCGAGTTCACCGCCACCGGCGGGGTGGCCGCGGAGGTCGACGCCAAGCGGCCGCCGGCCAAGGTCGAGCTGGGCACCTTCGCCAAGGTCGCGATCGGGCAGTTCGTCTCGATGGTCGGCACCAGTCTCTCGACCTTCGCCCTCGGTGTCTGGGTCTACCAGCAGACCGGTTCCGCCTTCGACTTCGCGATGATCTCGGTGGTCGCGGTGCTGCCCGCGGTGCTGCTGCTGCCGATCGCGGGCGCGCTCGCCGACCGGGTGGACCGCCGGAAGATCATGATCGTCACGGACACCGTGGCGGCGGCCGGCATGCTCTCCCTCGGGGGGCTGCTCTGGGCCGATCTGCTGGAGGTCTGGCACATCTATCTGGTGGCCTGCACCGGGGCGGTCTGCTCGGCCTTCCAGCGCCCGGCCTATCTGGCCGCGATCACCCAACTGGTGCCCAAGCGCTACCTCGGGCAGGCCAACGGCCTCGCCCAGCTCGGCACCGGTGCGGGCGACATGATGGCCGTTCTGGCCGGTGGTGTGCTGGTCTCGCTGATCGGCCTGCACGGCGTGGTGCTGTTCGACATGGTGACCTTCCTGACCGGTGTCACCTGCCTGCTCATGGTCCGCTTCCCGGACGCGATGTTCGACAAGCAGGAGGAGCCGCTGCTGCGCGAGGTGGTCACCGGCTGGCGCTACATCGTGCGGCGGCACAGCCTGGTCGCCCTGGTGGTCTTCTTCGTGGTGTTCAACTACCTGTTCGCCGTCGCCACCGTGCTGATCACCCCGATGGTCCTGGCCAGCGGCACGGCCGTCCAGCTCGGCGTCATCACGGCCATCGGCGGTGTGGGCGCGCTGACCGGCGGGCTGGTGATGGCCCTGTGGGGCGGTACCCGGCGCCGGGCGATCGGCATGATCGGCTTCACCTCGGTGGTCGGCCTGGCGGCGATCGTGGCCGGCAGCCGCCCGCAGGCCGCGCTGACCGCGTGCGGACTCTTCGTCCTCTGGGCGTCGATGATGATCCTCAACTCGCACTGGATGGCGCTGATCCAGACCAAGGTCGGCATGGAGCTCCAGGGCCGCGTCCTGGCCACCAACCAGATGCTGGCGATGTCGATGATGCCGCTCGGCTTCCTCACCGCCGGGCCGCTCTCCGACCACGTCTTCGAGCCGCTGATGCGGCCCGGCGGCGCGCTCGCCGACTCGGTCGGCATGGTGCTCGGCACCGGTCCCGGCCGCGGCGCCGGACTGCTGCTCGTCCTGGTCGGCGCGGCCCTCGGGCTCTGGGGCCTGGTGGGCCTCGCCTACCGCCCGTTGCGGCTGATCGAGGACCTGCTGCCCGACGCCCTGCCGGACGCCGAGATCGGCGACAAGGACGCCATCCAGGCCGAGGCCGACCGCCAGCTCGCGCTGGCGAAGGCAGGCCGCGCCGGCCGGGCCGGTCGCGCGGGCCGGGCGACGCCGCCCCGTCCGGCCGGTGGTGCCCCCGAGCCGGTGGAGGACGAGTCGGGCGAGGACGAGCCCGGGGACCGCGTCCCCGCCGGAGCCGGCCGCCCCGGCCCCCGGTAGTCCGCGTCCGAAAGCGGAGCCCTGAACGCGGCGCCCCCGCACCCGGCCCGGGTGCGGGGGCGCCGCGTCTCGCGTTCGTCCTGCGCGTTCGTCGTCATCGCGGCACGCTCGGGACGGCGCGTGCCGCGATGACGACGGATCAGCGCGGGCGCCCCGCCCGGGAGGCGGTCACGCGCCCGGGTTGATGCTGAAGACGGCGCCGAGGACGACCAGCAGCGCCGCCGCCGGCGCCAGCGAGACCAGCGCGCGCCCCTGGCGCAGCAGATAGGCGGCCGGCCACTGGAGCAGGATCAGCACCGGGGCGGCGAGCAGGGCGTAGTCGGCCACGGCCAGATGGGTCATCGTCGACGGGCAGGCGCCGGGCCCGTAGCACGGGTCCGTGGACATCTCCGCGAGACCTCGCAGAGCGGTGACGAGCGGCAGGCAGAGCCCGGTCGCCAGAGTGGAGATCAGCGGGCCCTTCCACCAGTTGCCCCGGGCGGGCGCGCTGGAAGGGGCCGACCGGATCGCGGATTCGTTCATGGCCCGATCCTTCCCGCCCCGGCCACCTCGCGGACAGTGGACGGATACTCAACCGTGAGTGTCCGGCGTACTCAGCCCCGGCCGGTGACGTGCGCCGACCGCCGGGAAGCCGTCAGAGCCGGGCGGTCACCGTCTTGGGGCGCTGGTACTCCTGGAGGGCGAGGGCACTGAGGTCGGTGCCGTGGCCGGAGGCGCCGCGACCGCCGTGCGGGAGTTCGGCGGTCTGGGCGAGATGGCAGTTGATCCAGGTCTCACCGGCGTCGAGGCGGGCGGTGAGGTCGAGGGCGGTGCCGAGGTCCCGGGTCCAGACGCTGGCGCCGAGGGCCTGCGGGACGCCGTTGGCGAGGGCGAGCGCCTCGTCGGGGGTGGCGGCGCGCTGGACGGTCAGGAGCGGTCCGAAGACCTCCGCCAGTACGGCGGGGTCGTCCTGCGGCAGGTCGGCGAGCAGGCGGGCGGGGCGCCAGAGGCCGTCGGTGCGGCCGGGGGCGGCGATCGAGCGCCCGGCGGCGGTGGCGGCCAGCAGCCGGTCGTAACGGGCGGCCTGGTCGGGGTTGTTGAGCGGGCCGAAGTCCCGGCCGGACCGGCGCCCGGCCAGGGCGGCGGTGAGCGCGGCGATCACCTGCTCGTGGTTCTCGTCCAGGGTGATCACCCGGGCCGGGGCGGCGCAGCTCTGGCCGGCGTTGTAGGTGCAGGCCTCGGCGAGGGCGGACCAGGTGTGCGCGGGGGCGTCGGGCAGGACGAGGACGGGGCTGTTGCCGCCGAGCTCCAGGCTGATCCGGCGGTGGCCGGCCCGGGCGGCGATGTCGGCGCCGGCGGCCGCGCTGCCGGTGAAGGCGATCATGTCGATGTCGCTGGTGACCAGCAGCCGCCCGGTCTCCCGGTCGCCCGCGAGCGCGGTCAGGACGCCGTCGCCGAGGGCCTGCGCGGCGTGCTCGGCGAGCAGGGCGACGGAGTCGGGGGTGGTCTCGGCGGGCTTGACGACCACGGTGTTCCCGGCGGCCAGGGCCGGGGCGCAGCGCCAGGCGGCCATCAGCAGCGGGTAGTTCCAGGGGACGATCGCGCCCACCACGCCGATCGGCTCCCACCGCACCCAGCTCTCGTGACCGGGCAGGTAGCGGCCGGCGGCGGGTGCGGTGCCCGTCCTGGCGGCGCCGGCGGAGAACCGCAGAAGGTCCGCGACCTGCCGGATCTCCCCGCTGGCCTCGGCGGCCGGCTTGCCGGTGCCGGCCTGTTCCAGCGCGGTGTACTCGGCGAGGTGGTGTTCGACGAGGTCGGCGAGCGCGTCGAGCCGGCGCTCGCGCTCGCGCGGGGTGAGCGCGCGCCAGCGCGTCGCGGCGGCCCGCGCGGTGGCGGCGGCCCCGGCGACGCGTTCGGCGCGGGCGGGGCTCAGCGTGCCGCGGGTGCGGCCGGTCCGGGGGTCGATCAGGTCGAGGCCGGCCGGGGCCGGGTCGAGCGGGTCCATGGGGGGCCTTTCACGAGGGGCTCAGAGGTCGTAGGAGCGCAGCCAGAGTTCGAGGGTGAGGACGAGCCAGAGCTTGCCGCCCTGGCGCGGCAGCAGGGTGCCCTCGCGGCGCATCCAGGTACGGACGGTGTCGGGTCGGACGAGGCCGCGCTCGCGGGCCTGGCGGCCGAGCAGCAGCTCGCCGGAGAGGTCGCGCAGCGGGCCGCGCAGCCACTGCTGGACGGGCACCCGCATCCCGCTCTTGGGGCGGTCGGTGACGGTGTCCGGCAGCAGGTCGCGGACGGCCTCCTTGAGTACCCACTTCTCCACCGTGCCGTGCAGTTTGAGCGTCGGCGGGGTGGCGAAGGCATGGTCGATCACCTGCCGGTCGAAGAGCGGGGAGCGGCCCTGGACGCCCTGGGAGGCGGTGAGCCGCTCGACCTTGGTGAGGATGTGGTGGGCGCCCTTGGTCCGCAGGTTGCAGTGGAGCAGCTGGTTGAGCAGCGCGTGCATCGGACCGGGCGTCAGATAGGGCGCGACGAAGCGGCGGGGCGCGGGCTCGGCCTCCAGTGCCCGCAGCGCGGCCGGGGTGAGCAGCCGGGGCAGGTCCTCGTAGCACTTGCGGTAGGAGCGCAGGTACGCCTCGGCCCGTGCCTCGGGCGCGGGGTCGTCGCGGTGCATCTCGTGGACCAGCATCGGCAGGTTCTTCGGCCCGCCGAAGACGGGGTCGCCGCCCTCGCCGTTGAGCGAGACCCGGATGCCGTCGCCGGCGACCGCCTCGGCGAGCATCAGGTTGGGGACGGTCAGCGGGTCCCCGACCGGGCTGTCCAGCAGGGCGACGGTGTCGGCGAGCCGGGCGGCGACCTCGGCGCCGGAGACGGTGAGCACCCGGTGGTCCGTCCCGCAGTGCCGGGCGACCAGGCCGGAGTAGCCCAGCTCGTCGGGGAGTTCGTCGCCGAAGCTGATCGAGTAGGTGCGTACGGGGTGGCTGTGCAGCCGGGCGGCCAGGGCGGTGACGAGCGAGCTGTCGACGCCGCCGGAGAGCAGCACCGCCACGTCCTCGCCGCCCGGCAGCCGGCGCGCGGTGGCCTGTTCCAGGAGAAGGCGCAGCTGCCGGGCGTACTCGGCGGGCGGCGGGGTGTCGCCCGGCGCGGGGAGGAGTTCGGCGGGTTCCCAGTATTCCTCCTGGTGGACCGAGCCGTCCGCGGTGAGCCGCAGGATCCGCCCGGGCAGCGCCTCGTGGACGCCGCGCAGCAGGGTCTCCTCGCCGGGCAGGTAGGCGAAGGTGAGGAAGGAGCGGACGGCGGCCAGGTTGACGCCGGTCCCGAGCGCCGGCCAGTGCCGCAGCGAGCGCAGCGAGGTGGACGCGGCCCAGCAGCCGTCGGCGCGGGCGTAGAAGACCGTCCGGGCGCCGACGTGGTCGCGGATCAGAACCAGGTCGGCGCCGTCCACCACGGCCAGGACGAACAGGCCGTCGGCCTGCCGGACACCGTCCGCGCCGAGCCGCCGCCAGAGCCGGAGCAGCAGTTCGCCGTCCGGGCAGCCGTCGGGTGCGGGGGCGCCGGCGTCGGCGAGGGCGGTGAGCAGCCCGGTCCGGTTGTGCAGGGTGACCTCGCCGACGGCGGTGACGCCGTCGAGGGTGAACGGGCCGGTGGCGAAGCCGGGTTCGCCCGGGATCAGGGCGGTCAGGGCCGACGGGTCCGGTGCGGTGCCGGCGAGTGCGGCGAGCTGGGCGCGGGCCCGGTCGGCGTCCGGTCCGGCGCAGGCGCAGCAGCGAGCCATGGTGGGGTGCCTTTCGATGGAGGGGTTCGGCGGGGCGCGGCCGGTTCAGCCGAAGCCGGTTCAGCCGAAGTCGTCGCCGTCCCAGGCGTCGTCGCCGGAGCCGTCCCAGTCGCCCCCGAAATCACCGTCGGGGCCGTCGCCGTTCCCACCGTCCCCGCCGTCGCCGGAGCCGTCGGCACCGTGGTCCGAACCGTACGACGCGCTGCCGCCGCTGCCTCCACCGGAGTCGGCGGACTGGGCGCGGGCCTGCTGCCGCAACTGCTCCTCCTCGTCCTCGCCCAGCTCCAGCGGCGGGAACTGCGAGACGGCGACGGCGGCGGCACCGGCCACACCGAGCGCGCCGAGCACCACGCCGAGCCGGCCGCGGAACGCGGTGCGGTTGACGGTGACCAGTTCGCCGCGGGCCCAGACGGTGCGGCCGTAGCCGATGTCCCGGCCGTAGGAGACGGTGTCGTCGACGTGGGTGCGCTTGACCAGGTCCGTGCCGAGGCGTTCGTCGGTGCCGGCGTCGCCCCGGTTGTCGTGCCAGTGCACGAGGCCGCCGGCGCCGCGCCGACGCCACTCGTTGCGGCCGTCCTCGTAGCGGCGGTGCACCGTGCCGTCGGCCAGCAGTTCGTCGCGGTAGCCGATGTGGCGTGGCTGCGTCATCGTCGGGAGTCCTCAAGCATCGGGGGCCTTCGGGCGGAGGGTCAGGCGGTCGGCCAGGTCAGGAAGCCGGTGTCGCGCACGGTGCGCACGCGCCGGTGGAGCGGGGCCCGGTGGGGGCGGCCGTGGTTGCCCCGGACCTGGCGGATCACGGTGTGCAGCAGCCGGGCGGGGCCGACGGCGGCCAGCTCGACGGTCCGGCCGCTGCCGAGCCAGGCGCGTTCCTCCGGCCGCAGCCCGGCGGGCAGCGGGCCCCGGTACGGGTGCGGGCCGCGTCCGGAGGTGAGGTGGAGGGTGGTGGCGTGCCGGGGGACCAGACCCATCGACCGCACCCGCGGACCGGAGCGGGTGCCGCCGTAGGCCTGGCTGATCCGCTCGAAGCAGGCGAGCCCGGCCGGGCTGGCGTCGTGCAGGACGTGCAGCACGGCGCCGCCGGCCCGTTCCAGGCCGGCCACCAGCCGTGGGTCGAGCGGGAGTTCGGCGGCGGCGACGATCGGGCAGGCGGCCTCCAGATGCAGGTCGTTGGCGATCAGCATCGCGGTGATCTCCCGGCTCTGGCAGACCAGCAGCCGTGGCAGCCCGTAGTCGTAGAGGTCGCTCTCCGCGGCCGGGCGCGCGCCCGGGGCCGCCGGGGCCGCCGGTGGCAGGGGCGGCAGCAGGCCAGGGAGTTCGTCGCGCCGCCCCGCCAGCGCCTCGGCGAAGCGCGCGTAGCGGACCGGGGGCGCGAGGGTGTACGGGATCCGGCGCGGCCCGGCGTGCAGCGGCTGGAGCACCCGGCACACCTCGTAGTACAGCTGACGCTCGGTGTACCGCAGCCCGCCGGGCGCCTCGGCCCGGGCGGCGGCGACGGTGAGCGCGCCGTCGAGCAGCGGCCGTCGGCGCGGTGACCGGGGAGGCCCGGACGGTGCCGGAACGGACGGTGCCGGGACGGACGACGGCGGGACGGACGACGGCGGGGTGGACGACGGCGGGGTGGTCACGCGGTGGTCTCCTGGTGGGGTTCGGGCCAGGTGAGGAAGCCGACGGCGAGGGCACGGCGCCGGGTCTCGGCCGGCTCCTCCGGGCGCTCCGGCACCGCCGGCCGCTTCACCAGCGCGACGGGGACGGGCGGTTCGAGCACCCGCTCGGCGGCCCGGACGGCGAGGGACATCAGCCGCTTGGGCGGGACGGCCACCAGCGGGCTCCACCAGCCCTCGGCGAACCAGGCCAGCTCCGCCGGGGTCAGACCGGGCACCTGCGCGGCCGGCCCGGCCTGGAGTTCGGCGGACCGGTCCGGGTCGCGCAGGTGCAGGAACCGGCTCTCGGCGGCCAGGACCGCCCGGACCGGGATGCCCGCGTCCAGGACCCGGCGGCCGGGCCGGGCGGCGCGGACACCGGCGACCAGCAGGCAGCCCTGGGGCGAGGCGTCGTGCAGGACGACGACGGGCAGGCCGTCGGGTATCGCGCGCGGGTCGGCGACCAGCAGCGCGCGGTGGCGGCGCGGGTAGTCGTTGGCGTGCAGGAAGGTGGTGACGGTGCGGTCCGGGCAGAGCAGGGCGAACGCCGGGTCGGCCACCTGTGGGCCGGGCCGGACGGCGTTGTCCTCGACCAGCCCGGCGGGCAGCACCCCGTAGACCGTCTTCCACCGCAGGACCACGGTGGCGGCGAAGCCCCCGGGGCGCCAGCGCGGGGTGATCGGGCGCGGCGGTGCGGGGACGTCGGAGAGCACCACCTGGCGCAGCGCGAGCCCCAGCAGGCCGACCCCCACCAGGGCGGCCGGCGCGATCAGCGCGTCGTTCAGCGCGAGGGCGGCGACCAGCGCCCCGACCCCGAGCACGCCGAGGCAGCCCGCGCCGCCCTTCGAGCCCCGGTGCTCCTGCTCCGGTCGGCCGCGGCGTTCGATCGCGTATCCCAGCTGCTCGACGGTGCAGAACAGCCTGCCCCCGTCGGTCAGTCTGTCGGCCACGCGGCGGATCCGGACGTCGTGCAGGCCCGGGCCCTCCTCCTTGGGGTCCAGCGCGAAGTCCTTGTTGCAGTACGAGCAGCGGTGCCGGGAGCGTTGCCGCTGCAGCAGGTTCCGGTCGCAGTGCGGGCAGATCATCTCGGGGTCTCCAGCATGGCGGCGAAACGGCGCAGCCGGGCGGCCAGCCGCTCTCTCGCGCTGACCGTACCCACGCTCTGGTTCCGCTCCACTTCCCTGAGCGCGCCGGCCAGTTGGGCGTCCTCGCGGCGTTCGGCCTCGGCCGCGGTGATCGCGTAGTCCTCGTGGTCGATGCCGAACCCGGTGTTGGCGGCCAGGATGTTGAGCGGCCCGGCGCCCCGGTTGGCGAAGGAGTGCGGCATCAGTTCGGGGATCCGGATGAGCAGCCCGGGCGTCAGCGGGACGTCCACCACCCGGCGGCGCTCGGCGTCGTACAGCCCGCAGGAGGCGTGGCCGAGGCTGAGCACCAGGTGCTCGCCGCCGTGGGCGTGCGGGGTGAACGCGCTGTGCGGGGCGACGATACCGAGCTTGTAGGTGGCGTTGGACGGCCGCTCGGGCGAGGTCTTGGCGTCACCGACCAGGTAGTGGGCGAACTGGCCGTCGTCGATGAACCGCAACAGCTCCTCGCCCGCCGGGCCGTGCCGTCCGTCCGGGCCCAGCTCCCGGGCGCCGTCCCGGTCGGCGATCAGCACCCGGCCGTCCGGCCGCAGCTGGTAGAGGTCCACTCCGGCCGGCAGCGGCCGGGCGAGCCGTTCCAGCCCGCGCAGCCCGGATCGTATGGACATCGGCCACCCCGTCCCGCCTCGTGTTCACGTGGCATCATCCCCGGTGACGCCCACCGCCAGGTACGCGGTTCCCTTGCCCGCAGGCGGTGTTGTGGATCTTAGGCGGGTGAGATGAACGGCAGGGGGCGGGCGGGTTCGGCCCAGGTGGCCGGCTCGGCGGGCCCCTCTTCCGACCGCATGCGGACGGCCCCGTTCACCACGGGCGGCGTCAGGCACTTGGCCGCGGCCGAGTGCGGGGGGCGGCGGCCCGTTCTAGGTTGACGGCCATGGGCAGAAGCAGGAGGTCGTGGCCGCTGGTCCTGGGGGTGTGCGCGGCGCTCCTGCCGCCCGCCTCCGGGCCGGCCTCCACCGGTGCGGGAGGGCCGCCGGACCGTGAGGGCGCTTCGCGGGTGGCGGGGCCACCGGCCGCGGAGCCGGCTCCCACCGGAGCGGAGGGGCCGCTGGAGCGCGAGACCGTGCCGCCGGTGCCGCCCGCGCCGGAGATGGAGCCGGACTGCGCACGGCTGGCCTGTGTGGCGCTGACCTTCGACGACGGTCCGTCACCGGCCAGCGAGGCCCTGCTCGACGACCTCGACGCCGCCCAGGTGAAAGCGACCTTCTTCGTGGTGGGTGAGCAGGTGGGCTCGTGGCCCGGGTCGTTGCGGCGCGCGGCGGCCGAAGGCCATGCCATCGGCAACCACAGCTTCACCCATCCCGCCCTCGGCACGGCGACGCCCGCGCAGGTGCGGGACGAGCTCACCGGCGGTGAGGACGCGATCGAGGAGGTCACCGGCGTACGTCCGGCCCTGGTGCGGCCTCCGTTCGGCTCCTACAACGCCGCGGTCCGGTCCTTCGGCCGGGCGCTCGTGCTCTGGGACGTCGACACGGGGGACTGGGACCATCACGACCCCGCGCAGGTCCTCGACCGTGTCGAGGACGGCGTGCGGCCGGGATCGATCGTCCTGATGCACGACGCCGAGGAGCAGCGGCAGACGCTCGCGGTGGTTCCACAGCTCATCCGGAACCTGCGCGACGCCGGCTACACCCTCGTCACCGTCCCCGAACTCCTCGCCCCGGCCGTGCCCACCCCCGGCACCGCCTACCGCAACCGGGACTCCGCCATCCGCCCCGTCGACCACCCCCGGCCCTGGGACACCGAGCCGCCGAGCGCCGACGAGGACACCGACACCGCCGTTGCCGGCACCGTCCTGTGGCGCTACCCCACGGGCACTCCCACCGGGCCGGCCGAGGCCGAGAACGTGGAGGAGGGACTGCGTCCCGGCGAGTGCCGCAACACCTTGCCGCCACTCGCCGAGGACACACCCGCCTTCGCCCTGCGCAACGTCACCGGCCACGCCGTCGAGATCCACGACCGGCCCGACTGCGGTCACCTGACAGTCGTCCTCACCCCGGGCGGCGAAGGCCACGACGTGCTGCGCAGCTTCAGGGTCCGCTGAGAACCGTGCGGGCGACGGCCCGGGAGTCCCGCGGGCCCCGGTCAGTGCTCGCCGGGAGTCCGCTCCAGGACGAAGAGCGGGATCACCCGGTCGGTCTTCTCCTGGTAGGCGGCGTAGTCGGGAAACGCCTGTACGGCACGGTCCCACCAGAGCGACTTCTCGTCTCCGGTGACCTCCCGTGCCGTCATGTCGAGCCGCACCCGCCCGTCCTGGAGTTCCACCCGGGGGTCGGCCACGACGTTGTGGTACCAGAGCGGGTGCCTGGGCGCACCGCCCAGCGAGGCGACCACCGCGTAGGCGCCCTGGTGCTCGACCCTCATGAGCGGGGTCTTGCGGAGCTTTCCGGACTTCGCACCCCGGGTCGTGAGGATGATGACGGGCATGCCCCGCATCGTCGCTCCGTCCACACCCCCGGAGGACTCGTACTGCTCGACCTGCTCACGTACCCACGATTCGGGGCTCGGCTCGTACTCACCCTGAAGAGGCATGTCATTCCATCCCGTCGTCAACTCGCGGCGTGCTGAACGCAGCCGGCACCGTCAGGCACCATGATTGACCACCGACAGCCCGGTCGACGGTATCTACGGGAATCCCGGCGGAGTCGGCCGCCTCGGGGGACGGCCGACGGCCGCCGTTCGCCGGGGATCAGAACGCGGAGGTGTACGCCGTGAGGAACGGAGCCGCGACGGGGGCGCCGCCGGGGTCGAAGCAGATGGGGTTGAGCCGTACGGTGCTGCCGCTGCGCGCCCAGGGCAGGGCCAGTCCGCACCAGCCGGGGCCGGGTCCGTAGGCCGTGGTCTGCGCGGTGTCCGGGGGAACGGCCACCGACGGCATGGTGACGGTGAACGGGACCGAGCCGGTGAGCGTGTTGGTGGCGCCGCTGGAGTTGAAGTCGGTCAGCGGCGGCACCGACCCGTTGAACCAGAGGTGGCCGAACGACTTCGGCGGGAACACCGGCCCGTGCAGCGCCCGCTGGACGGAGTAGCTCAGCGTCCACTGGGTGTCGTAGGGGGCGTTGGCCGCGTCGAAGCAGGTGACCACGAAGGTCTGGCCCGTCGCGGCCGGTGCCCAGTCGGCCACCTTGCAGCGCGCCCCCTGGACCGCGTCCACCACCGTGACCTGGACGTTCCCGGCGTTGGTGGACAGCCCCAGACCGGGCAGCCAGGCCTTCCACACACCGGTCGAGCCGTGGCCCACCGCGTTCGCGGCCCCGGTGGAGTTGTACTGGCTGATCAGGGCGCCGCTGACGGCCGAGTAGAGGTAGCCGTAGCCGCCACCGGACGGCGAGGGCGTCCCGCTGCTGGTGGTGTAGAGCACCGTGAACGGGGAGTTGTCCGGTGTGCCGGTGGGCTTGTAGCAGGCCACCGAGACGTCCTGCCGGCTGCCCACGGTGGCCCAGCCGGTGATCTGGCACCAGGTGCCCGTCCGGTTGACGGCGGTGGCGTGGGCGATCCCGTCGGGCCCGCCGATCAGCGGGAAGTGCACGGTGTACGCGCCGAGACCGACCTGGTCGACCTTGACCGGGTTGGTGGACGGCGAGGTCCAGCTGCCCCACTGGCGGGTGGGATCGGGGACGTACCCGGGCGGCGGGGTCGGGTTGTCGAGGAACGCGAAGCCCCAGCGGTCGGGCACGGCGGCCTGGGCCGGTGCCGCCGTCGGCACGGCGGCGGCCAGCAGAGCCGCCAGCATGGCCAGGACGGCGAGGACGGTACGGACGGGTCTGATCCGCGGTGCGGCGGTGCGAGCGTGCATGGGCGTACCCCCTGGTGGTGAGGACGGGTGCCTGCGCGGTTCGGAGTGCGCTGCGAGGCCCGTTCCGAGGCCTCGGGGCGGACCGGTGGCCGGTCGGACGGTCCGGTGCGGTGAGGCCCCGGTGGTGTCCGACGGCGGTCGGCCGCTGCGGCGGGGGTCAGGCCCGACGGTGCCTCACATGGTAGGAGCGCGCCGCCCGACGGCACAGACCTCCGGCATGAACCGGCGGGTGCGTTGTCGGCCGATCGTGGCACCGCCCCACCGGTCTCCGGAGGCACGGCACCACGCCCGTCCCCGTCCGCGGTCGAGCCGGATCCGCTCCCGCGCCGACGGACGGTGCCCCGCCGCCACACCTCTCCTCCGCCGTCCCAGCCGTGCCCGGGCGACGGTCGGCGGCCGATGGCCGGAAGAGCCCTTGCCGCCGCGACAGCCCCGACGCCCGCCACGTCCACCCGGCTCAGCCCGGCCCGGCGGAGGTCGCGGTCGAGGACCGGTGCGTGCGGTCCGGGCCGGTGGATCGTTGGTCAGGGCATGGTGAGCGGAGCGGGCGGTGGCGCGGAACGGGCGCCGATGGTGTGGGCGTTGGCGGTGCACCCGGCGGAGGTGGGGCCGCCGTTCGCGGAGGCGATCGTGGAGGTCGGTCCGCAGCTGTACGGAGACCTGGTGGAGGACGTGGTGAACAGCGGGTTCGTGCTCGCGGCGGGGGATCCACCGGCGACCACCGGGACGGTGGAGGTCGGCGGCGACCGCCTGGTGCGGCTGGTGCTGGTGGGAGGCCGTCAGGTGTGGGAGCCGGCCTCGCCGGTCCTGGTCTCGTCCGGCTGGCTGTCGGCCGCGCGGGGCCGGGCCGGGGTGGTCGTGATCGTGGTGCCGCCCGGCACCTGGCCGGCCGGCCTGATGGATCTGCCCCTACAGGACCGGATCGACGCCTTCACCCGGAGCCTGGAGGAGGCCCGCGCGGCGGGCCGGTTGCTGCACGGACTGGTCGGCCTCGAAGTCTGACCAGCTGCGGAGCGTTCCGGGCGGCCCGCGCGGACGCCGGGTCAGCAGCCGGAGCCGGCCGCCCTACGGCTCCGCCCGTGGGGCGGCCGCCGCCGCGTGCCCGGGCCATGCACGGAAACCGGCTTGCAGACAAGGCCCACGACACGATTTGCTGTACCTCTGACCTGACCTGGTCCTCTTGCCGCTCCGGTCCGACCCGGACGCGCTGTTCTCGGGAGAGTCGCATCAACACCGTCATACGCCGTCGTACCCGCCGCGCCGTACTCGCTGCCTCGGTCACCGCCACGGTCCTGGCCGGGGGCCTCACCGCCTGTGGCACCGTCAAGGAGCTCAACGCCGCGGACAAGGTCTCCAAGGCGTTCCAGAAGATCGGGGACCGCAAGGCCTTCAAGGCCGAGCTGTCCGTCCAGGCCAGCGCCGATCAGCTGATCGCCTTCGGCAAGGCGGTCGAGGACCCGATCGAGCCGGACACCGCCCGCGCGGTGTCCGACCTGACTCTCTCCGTGTCGATGAGCGCCGACAAGCCGCTCAAGGATGTCGGAGCGCTCAAGAAGGGTTCCGCGGAGACCAACTCGACGGCCGACTTCCAGGGCCTCGACCTCGCCTACGTGCTGGCTTCGAAGAAGGGCCAGACGTACGCCGACGTCCGCGTCGTCGACTCCAAGTTCTACCTCAAGGTCGACATCAAGGGCATCGCGGAGCTGGCCGGTGAGGACGCGACGGCGGTCACCCGGTTCGCCGCCGAACTGCCGCCCGAGGCCAAGGTCATCAAGGACGTGGTCGACGGCAAGTGGGTGTCCCTCGACACCAAGCAGCTGGAGCAGTTCGGCAAGGACGCCCAGAAGGGCGCCGGTTCGGCGGCCCGGCCCTCGGCCGCGCCGACGCTGGACGAGCAGACCTCCCGCAACCTGATCAACTCCGTGAAGGACGTGCTGACCAAGAACGTCTCCTTCGAGGACAAGGGCAAGCAGGACGGCGCCGACCTGATCCGCGTCTCCGCCCCGACCCGCGGCCTGCTCGACGGCCTGCTCCAGGCCGTGCGACCGCTCGCCAAGGACCTGCCGCAGCTCTCGCCGCTGCCCTCCACGCTCCCCTCCGACGTGCCCGACCGGCAGATCGGCGTCGACCTCGCGATCAAGAACGGCGCGATCTCCTCGGCCACCTTCGACCTGGCCCAGCTGACGGAGAAGGCCGGCCCCGACGTCCACCTCCCGGTGCGGCTCTCGCTGAGTGACGACGTCGAAGCTCTCAAGGCGCCTTCCGGGGCCACCGAGATCACCGACGCGGACTTCAAGTCCTTCGGTGAGCTGCTGACCGCCCAGGTCCTCGGAGCGGGTGCCGGGGCGGGTGCCGGAACTGGCGCCGGTGCCGGTGCCGGGGCCGGGGCCGGCTCCACGCCGGCCGCCCCGCTCACCGACGCTCAGCTGGGCGAGCTCGCCGCGGCGGGCATGGACGCCGAGCAGGCCAAGGCGATGAACAAGCTCGGCTTCAGCTTCGAGGAGCTCAAGGAGCTGGCCGCCGTCTGACGGCCCACCACTCGACCGGCGCGGCCCCGTGCTTCTCCTTCCGGAGGGCGCGGGGCCGCGCCGCTTGGTGTGAGCACCCGGGAGGCGCGTTCCGGCTCGGGCCGGGGACCGCTCCCGGACGCCCGGTCACCTGGCTGCCACGGGCGGGTCGCCCCGTCCGCGCGGGCCTGCCTACCGTGGGCGGATGAGCGAGCGTCAGGCGGGCAGGCCGGTTCTCCGGCGGGCGGGCTGTCTCGGGGCCGCCGGCGCCTTCGCCGTCTGCATGGCCGGTACCACGCTGCCGACCCCTCTCTACGGCCTCTACCAGCAGCAGCTGGGCTTCTCCGAGCTGATCGTCACGGTCGTGTTCGCGATCTACGCCCTCGGTGTGATCGGTGTGCTGCTGTCGCTGGGCAGCGTCTCCGACAGCGTCGGGCGCCGGCCGGTGCTGCTGTGCGGCCTCGGCCTGGCGGCACTCAGCGCGCTCTGCTTCCTGTTCGAGGGCGGGCTGCCGCTGCTCTGTCTGGGCCGGCTGCTGTCCGGCCTGTCGGCCGGGCTGTTCACCGGCACCGCCACCGCGTACGTGCTGGAACTCGCCCCGCCGGGCCACGAGGGCCGGGCCGCGTTCGCCTCGACCGCGGCGAACATGGGCGGGCTCGGCTGCGGCCCGCTGCTGGCGGGGCTGCTCGCCCAGTACGCGCCGGAGCCGCTGCGGCTTCCCTTCGTGGTGCACCTGGTGCTCGTCGCCGTGTCGTTCGCGGTGACCTGGTGCCTGCCGGAGACGGTGCGCCCGGCGCGGCCGCTCGCCGCCGCGCGGCCCCGGCTGCTCCGTCTGCCCCCGGAGACGCGCGGGGTGTTCGTCCCGGCCGGGATCGCCGGGTTCGTCGGCTTCTCCCTGCTGGGCGTCTTCACCTCCGTCACACCGGCCTTTCTGGCGGAGTACCTCGGTGTGCACAACCACGCGGTGGTCGGGCTGGTGGTCTTCCTGACGTTCTTCGGTTCCACGATCGGTCAGTTGCTGGGCGCCCGGCTGGATCCGGTCCGGGCGCTCCCGCTGGGCTGTCTGGTCCTGGTCGTCGGGCTGGCGCTGATGGCCGGTTCGCTGGCCTGGACGTCGCTGCCGGCGCTGGTACTGAGCGCGCTGATCGGCGGCGCCGGTCAGGGTCTGGCACTGCGTGGCGCGGTGGCCGTGGTCGCCCGCGCGGCTCCTGTGGCGCACCGCGGTGCCGTGCTGTCCTCGCTCTTCGTGGTCGCCTATCTCGGCATCTCCATCCCGGTCATCGGCATCGGTGTGCTGACCGGCCCGCTCGGCCTGGCGGAGGCCGGGCTGGTCTTCATCGCCTGCGCGGTGCCGCTGGCCGGAGCCGCCGGCGTCCATCTGTCCCGCCACCCGGCCCGGTGACCGGGAGGCCGCGGCCCGGCCGCCCGCTGCGCCGCTCCGCCATGCCGTTGCCGCCGTACGATCCGTAGGCGTACGGTGGCCACACGGTGGCGTTCAGGCCGACGGCGCGCCCGCCAACGCGCGACATGACGGCGGTGCCACCGCCTCGCGTTGGCACGCACTGCCGGAGAGCGCGATGGCAGATCCGATGGCTTTTTTCACCACCCCCCGCCGGCCCCGTGAGCGGAGGGCTCCGCAGGAGCGGCTGGGAGACTGGCGCGAGGTCCACCAGGTGGGAGCGAAGCTCCCGGTGGTGGGCGAGCAGGCCGCCCGTTGCATGGACTGCGGCCTGCCCTTCTGCCACGCCGCCTGCCCGTTGGGCAACCTCATCCCGGACTGGAACACGCTGGTCTCCCACGACGACTGGCAGGCCGCCGCCGAGCGCCTGCTGGCGACCAACAACTTCCCCGAGTTCACCGGCCGGCTCTGCCCCGCCCCCTGCGAGAGCGCCTGCGTCCTGGCCATCGACACCGAGGCCGTGACGATCAAGAACGTGGAGCTGGAGATCGCCGACCGGGCCTGGGCGCTGGGGTACGACCAGCCGTGCCCGCCGGATCGGCCGACCGGCCGGCGGGTGGCCGTCATCGGCTCGGGCCCGGCCGGCCTGGCCGCCGCCCAGCAGCTGACCCGCGCGGGGCACGCCACCACGGTGTACGAACGCGCCGACCGGATCGGCGGGCTGTTGCGCTACGGCATCCCCCCGTTCCGGCTGGAGAAGCACCGGCTGGACCGGCGGATCGACCAGATGCGGGCGGAGGGCACCAGCTTCCGCGCCGGGGTCGAGGTGGGCCGCGACCTGGCCGCGGACGAACTGCGCGCCCAGTACGACGCGCTGGTGGTCGCGGTCGGTGCCACGGCCTTCCGGGATCTCCCGGTGCCCGGCTGCCGACTGGTCGGCGTGCACCAGGCGATGACCTATCTGACCCTCGCCAACCGGGTCGACGAGGGCGACTTCCCGGCGTCCCCGGTGTCCGCCGAGGGCCGCAGCGTGGTGATCGTCGGGGGCGGCGACACCGCCGCCGACTGCCTGGGGACGGCCCTGCGGCAGCGTGCGGCGGCCGTCACCCAATTCGACATCAACCCCCGGCCGCCCGACCGACGGTCCGCCGACCAGCCCTGGCCGGTGCACCCCAAGGTGTACCGGGTGACCAGCTCGCACGAGGAGGCCGGCGGAGCGGCCACCGAACCCAGGGTGTTCGCGGCGACCGCGGTCGGGTTCGAGGCGGGCGCGGGCGGGAGCCTGGCGGCCGTCCGGTTCGCGGAGGCGCGGCCGGGTGACCGCAGCCCCCGGCCGGGGACCGAGCGGATCGTCCCGGCCGAGCTGGCACTGCTGGCCCTGGGTTTCTCGGGCCCGGAGCGGGACGCGGCGCTGACCGGACAGCTCGGCCTCGCGGTCGATCCACGGGGAAACCTCGCCCGGGACGACGGTTTCGCGACCGCGGTGGACGGGGTGTTCGTCGCGGGGGACGCGGGGCGCGGGCAGTCCCTGATCGTCTGGGCGATCGCCGAGGGCCGGGCCGTGGCCGCCGCGGTGGACCGCTACCTGCGCGGCGGCACCGAGCTGCCCGCACCGGTCGCGCCGTCCGACCGCAGCTGGTAGAGCTCGCGCCCCGGGCGAACACCGTGCCCGCTCGGCCGGAGGCACCCCCCGCTGGTCTGCCACGCCCTCACCGTCATCCCGCCCTCACCTCTCGGGCCGGCCGTCCCGGCCCGCCGCCGGCGTGCGCTGCGGGCCGACGGCGCTCTGCCCCTCCCGGTCGGCGAAGGCCGGGGCGAGCGTGCTCAGGTCGAGCAGCAGGCCGAGGACGTCGTGCGCGTTGGCGGCGAGCCGCCGGGACTGGTCGGCCGCTTCGCCGGTGGTCCTGCCGAGCACCCGGGCGCTGACGGCGTCGATCAGCTGGTGGGTGCTCTCCGCCACCCGGCGTACCAGCCGGTCGAACTCCTCGTGATCGGCCGGCCGCTCGACCGGCGGCCCGCACACCGACACCGCGGCCGCCGCCTCTGCGACCGCGGGCGGGCGCTGCTCGCCCGCCTCACTGAACCGACCGGTGTCGGACATGACTGACCTCCTGCTTCGCACCCGGACGAACCGGCCCGGCGACCGGGTGGAGCGCCGCCGCGGTTGCCGATGGTACACGGCCGTGCGCGGAGCGTGTCCAGCGGTTTTCGCCGAACCGCTCCGCCCCAAAGGGGTGGTCCCGCGGTGCCGCCCCCGGTCGGTCAGTCGCCGTCCGCCCGGTCCGCCCGCCCGGCGAGTCGGCCACCCTCCCCACTCGGTCACTGGTAGTAGTTGCGTGGTTGCGGTGTGAACTCCCGTCGGGGTGTCCGGCGGGAGCGTCGGCCGCCCCGACTCGACAGATGCGCACCGCCGCGCAGTGCTCGCCGCGGTGCCCGGGTGTTGGACAAGGAGCGGTCATGGGTGGCAGACAGCGTCCGCCGAGAGCGCGGAGCCCTCGGCCGGGCAAGGAGGCCGGGGCCGGTGCCCGGGTCGACTCGCGGGTGGAGATCGCGCGACTCGAGGGCTACCTGGCCTGGGAGGCGGAGGTGGCGGCGGCCGAACGGGACGCGCAGGCCTTCGCGGCCCGGTTCCCCTGGCTGTCGCCCGGCGAACGGGAGAGCCTCGAACAGGCCTACGCGGCCGACCGGCTGCGCTATGCCGAGGAGGTGGTCGACCGGGCGGTCGAACGGTGCCGTCAGCTCGCGGCCCGTTACCGCAGTGAGTGCCGGCGGATCTGTTCGCGCTGGGCGGCCGTCTGCCTCTCGGTGGCGCTCGCGGCGGCCCTGCTCGCCGTCGTCCCCGCCGCCCTGCGCGGCTGATCCGCGCCGACGCGGCAGCGAAGGGGGCCCCGCCCCCCCCCCCCCGGGGGGGGGGGGGGGGGGGGCCCCCGGGGGGCCGGCGTCGGCCCCGGGGGCCGACGGCGATCAGTGGTGGCCGTGGCCGCTGCTGATCTCCTGGTGCTCCTCGGCGGTGGGCTTGGGGATCTGGCTGCCCTTGCCGTAGAAGCCGCGCGAGAGCTTCGCCCGGGTGCGCGCGAGCAGGCCGACCTTGCGGACCACCCCGTTCTCGTCCACCTCGGCCGGCAGGTCGACGGGCTCCGGCTGGTCGTGCGCGGTGAGGGTGTACAGCCGGCCCGGCGGGAGCGGGGTGTGCACCTCGACGTACTCGCCGTGCGGCAGTCGCTTGATGACGCCGCTCTCCCGGCCGTGCAGCACCTTCTCCTTGTCCCGGCGCTGGAGGCCGAGGCACCAGCGCTTGGTGATCACGAACACCACCACCGGTGCCACGAAGAAGCCGATCCGCACGGCGTTGGTGATCGCGTTGATCGACAGGTGGAAGTGGGTGGCGAGCAGGTCGTTGCCACCACCGGCCAGGAGGACCAGGTAGAGGCTGATCCAGGCCGCGCCGAAGCCCGTTCGGACGGGCGCGTTGCGCGGCCGGTCGGCGATGTGGTGCTCACGCTTGTCGCCGGTGACCCAGGCCTCCAGGAACGGGTAGCTCCAGATGACGAGCAGGACGGTCGGGAAGACCAGCAGCGGGACGAGCACCCCCATGTTCAGGGTGTGGCCGCCCCAGACGCCGATCTCCCAGCCCGGCATGATCCGGACCAGGCCCTCGGAGAAGCCCATGTACCAGTCCGGCTGGGCGTCGGTGGAGACCTGGTCGGGCCGGTACGGGCCGTACGCCCAGATCGGGTTGACGGTGGCGATCGCCGCCATCGCGGAGACGACGCCGAAGACCAGGAAGAAGAAGCCGCCGGCCTTGGCCATGTAGACCGGCATCAGCGGCATGCCGACCACGTTCTCCTGGGTGCGGCCGGGCCCGGCGAACTGGGTGTGTTTGTGATAGAAGACGAGCATCAGATGGGCTGCCAGCAGGCCCAGCATGATCCCGGGGATCAGCAGGATGTGCACGGTGAACAGTCGCGGCACGATGTCCGTACCCGGGAACTGCCCGCCGAACATGAACATCTGAAGGTAGGTGCCGACCAGCGGCACCGCCAGCACCGCGCCCTCCATGAACCGGATGCCGGTGCCGGAGAGCAGGTCGTCGGGCAGCGAGTAGCCCATGAAGCCGTCGAACATGCCGAGGATGAGCAGCAGCGCGCCGAAGATCCAGTTGATCTCGCGGGGCTTGCGGAACGCGCCGGTGAAGAAGACGCGCATCATGTGCACGAACATGCCGGCGACGAACACGATCGCGGCCCAGTGGTGGATCTGCCGCATCAGCAGACCGCCGCGGACCTCGAAGCTGATGTCGATCGTCGAGGCGTACGCCTCGGACATCTGGATGCCCCTGAGCGGGATGTACGACCCGTCGTAGATGGTCTCGGCCATGCTGGGCTTGAAGAAGAAGGTCAGCCAGACGCCCGTCAGGATGATGATGACGAAGGTGTACAGGCAGATCTCGCCCAGCATGAAGGACCAGTGGTCCGGGAAGATCTTGCGCAGGTTGGACCTGGACAGGGTGTAGATGCCCAGCCGTCCGTCGGTCCAGTCGGCGAGGGCCTCGGCCTTGTTCGCGGGTGCCGCGCGTGTGCTGGTGACCGGTCCCGGGCGCGACTGCTGGTCGGTTCTCACGACGGGCTCCCCGGCGTCCGCTGCGTGTCGCCCGGCAAGCCCACCTGCGGAGCTGCCGGCCGGCCAAGTGATGTGATCATGGGACCTCTCGATACGGGTTCGCCGGGTTCGCCGGCACGCGGGTCCGCCGACCCGCTGGCCCCGTTGCTCAAAGTGATGGATCGCTTACCCTGCCATGCTGTCGGCAGGGGGCCGACTGTGCACGTCCATCGGCGCGTCCGGCCGGTCGTGTCGGGGCGGAACGGGCGCGCCGACGGGGAGGGAACGGCCGGTGAACGCCCGCCCGCAGGGCCGGAAGTGGTGCGCCCGAGTGCTGTTGGCGGGGTGGTGAACCGTTTCGGCGCGCGCCGTGCGCCGGGCCGCCGACGTCCCCGGCCTACGCTGCGCCAATGGTGGATCACCGTGAACTCTTCGAGGACGTGACCGCGACCCTGGCCGGAGCCGGGTTCGACACCGCGCGGGGGCCTTCCGGCCTGAGGGTCGGCCACTGGCCGCAGGGCGTGGTCGTCGGCTGGCCCTCCCGGGAGGAGCCCGCCGCCGGGGAGGACCCTCCGGCGAGGCTGCCCGCCGAGGGCATCCGAGCGGCCGTCAGCGGGGCCGTCGCCGCGGTGCTGCGGGAGTCCGGCTACCGGGTGGCGGACGCCGGCGGCGACGCGGTGCTGGTGACGGCCGGCCCGGAACGGGCCGCCGCCGAGCCGGCGGACCCGCAGGGGGAGACCGCCTCCGGGCCCGAGCAGTGGTGGGGCTGAGGCCCGGCCGGCTGCCGGGGTGTCAGTGGCGGCGCCTAGATTGAGGGACTGTCGGCGGGCACCGCCCGCCGCGATCACCGCCACCGCTTCGCCGCCGCCCGGAAGGGGCCTTCGCCATGCCAGCTGCCTTCGTCGAAGAGCAGGTCACCTACCTGGAACTGTCCGAGGACTCGGGTGGCGCGCACAAGTTCTACGAGGTGCGGACGGCCGGTGCGGCCGTGACCGTCACCTACGGGCGGATAGGGGAGTCCGGGCAGACGAAGACGACCTCCTACCCGACGGCGGAGAAGGCGGCCGCCGCGGCCGCGAAGAAGCTCGGGGAAAAGGTCCGCAAGGGCTACGCCCCGGCCGTGCGCGGCGTGCGCCAGCGGCGGGCGGTCACCCGGCGGGCGATCGTCAGCAGTGGTTCCACGGCCCGTCAGGCGCCGGTGCTCTGGCGGTTCCGCTCGGGCGCGGCGGCGTTCGGGATCTTCGTCGGCGAGGAGCACGCCTGGGTCGGCAACGAGCGCGGCGACGTCTTCACGCTGACCCACGACGGCCAGGTCACCGGCCGTTACGGGCTTCCGGACGGCGTGAAGTGCATCGTCGCCGACGACTGGTGGATCTACGCGGGCTGCGACGACGGCAAGGTCTACGACCTGGGCGGAAAGGTGCCCCGGGTGGCCTACGAGATCGCCGAGGACGTCGACATCTACTGGCTGGACATCCACGACGGCGTGCTCGGTGTGGCCGACGCGCGCGGCGGGATCACCACGGTCGACCACGAGGACGAGTTCCAGTGGCGCCGCAAGGCCGACGGCCAGGCCGGCTGGATGGTGCGCTGCGACGCCGACGGCGTCTACCACGGGCACTCGCGGGGGGTCGCGCGCTACGCCGCGCGCGGCGGCGAGCCGCTCTGGCACACCGCGACGGAGGGCGGGGTGCTGTTCGGCTGGCAGGAGCGCGACGAGGTCTTCGCCGGCACCTCGCGCGGCTGGGTGCACCGGCTGAACAAGGCGGACGGCTCCGAGTCGGCCCGCTACCGCTGCGACGCCGCCGTGTTCTCCTGCGCCGCCTCGCCCGACGGCCGGTTCGTGTTCGCCGGGGACAACCACTCCTCGGTGTACTGCTTCGCGGCGGACGGCACCCGCCTCTGGAAGCTGGGAACGGGCTGCGGCTCGGCCTACAGCATGCAGTACCGCGACGAGCGGCTGTACATCGTCACCACCGATGGCTCGCTGGCCTGCCTGGACGCCTCCGAGCAGGCGGTCCGGGCGGCGGAGGACGGCCGGGTACCGCTGGCGGCGGAGGTCAACGGCTCGTCCTGGGCGGCCGTGACACCCGGCGCCGAGGTGGAGGTCGTCACGGCCGGCTCCGCGACCGGGATCGAGGTGGAGTGCGTGCAGGAGGGCGGCCGGCTGCGCGTCCGGGTGGTGTCGCCGGGGTTCGACGCGAGCCGGCGGGTGCAGTTCCCGAAGGACATCCGGGTGGCGGGGGCCCGCTACCTGGTCGCGGAGGTGCTGGCGTCGGGCGGCGGCGGCTTCTACCGCGTCCGCGGCGACATCAAGCGGCTTCTGTAGCCGCCGGGACCGCGTGGAGTCACGGTCGCCGCGGCGAACCGATCAGCGGGGTGCGCACCGGCGCGGCGGGCACCACGGGCACCACGGGATCGCAGCCCGTGCCGTACGGGCCGCCGCCCGGGTGGAGGGAGCCGGGCGGCGGCCCCGCCGTCGGTTTTCCACCGAACGGACGCTGTCGCCCGGCCGGGGTGCGGCCCCGCCGGGGGCCCGCGGGCCGTGGGCGGGGGGCGGGGGGGTGGGGCGGGGGGGGGCCCGGCGGTGGGGCCCCTAGGCGGCCCCCGGCT